>NZ_JBEXYD010000037.1:0-77126 GCF_040630735.1 Kitasatospora sp. NPDC005748 | reverse complement strand
CCGTGTTTTTTGGGGGGGGGCGCGCTCGGTGCGGTGATCACCGTCCGCGGCCCGGCACCCGTGGTGCGCCCGGGAGGCCTGCGGTGCTCAGGCCCGGCCGGTGGCCGGGGGGCGGGTCGAGCTGGACCGGACGAGCAGGTGGGGTGTGACGGAGACGGGCTCCGTCCCGGCGCGCTGTCCGCCCGGCGGGTCGATCCGGTCGAGGAGGAGGGCGACGCACTGGCGGCCGACCTCCTCGAAGTCCTGGCGGACGGTGGTCAGCGGGGGCGCGAAGTACGCCGATTCCGGGACGTCGTCGAATCCCACCACGCTGACGTCCTCCGGGACCCGGCGGCCCGCCTCGCGCAGGGCCAGCGACAGGCCCAGGGCCATGTGGTCGTTGGCGGCGAAGACGGCGGTGACCTCGGGGCGGGCGGCCAGCTCCCGGCCGAGCTCGTACCCGGAGGCGGCGGTCCAGTCGCCCAGGGCGAGGGGCGGGACGGGGGCGCCGGCCTCCTTGAGCGTGCTGTGCCAGGCGGCGGCGCGCCGGCGCGCCGCGTAGGAGTCCTGCGGGCCGCCGATGTGCCAGACGGTGCGGTGGCCGAGGTCGAGGAGGTGGCGGGTGGCCGCGATCGCGCCGGCGGCCTGGTCGGTGTCCACCGAGGGGAAGCGGCGTTCGGGGTCGCCGTCGGCGACGACCACCGGGACGCCGGAGGAGATGTCGAAGCCACGCCGGTCGAGGATCTGCGCCTCGATGACGATCAGGCCGTCCACGGCCTGGTCGGTGAGCTGGCGGACGGCCTGCTGCACGGCGTCCTCGGTCTGGGCCTCGGCGCAGACCACGTTCACCGAGTACCCGGCCGCCTGGGCGGCGCGGGAGATGGCGGCCAGGGTGCGGGCGTTGCCCTGGGCGGCGATGTCGAAGGTGACCACACCGAGGACGTGGAAGCGCCCGAGGGTGAGGGCCCGGGCGGCACTGTTGCGCTGGTAGCCCAGCATCCGCATGGCGGACAGGACCCGGTCACGCGTCTCGGGCTCCACGTTGGGGCGGTGGTTGGCCACGCGGGAGACCGTTTGGGAGGAGACGCCCGCGAGCGCGGCGACGTCCGCCTGGGACGGCGGGCGCGGCTTGCCGCGGGTGGTGCTGCCGGGCGTCACGCTGTGGTCCATACCGGTCCGTTCTCTCGTGTCTGCGTGAACATCGTAGACGGTGCGCCGCCCGGGGCCACCGGCCCAGGTCCTGGGAATGCGCTGAGAAAAGGAGGCTGCCGGCCCCGCCCGCCCGTAAGGAGGCGGGGGAACCGGCAGCCGGTGGCGGCGCGGCCGACCCTCAGCGGCGCGCCGCCGGTCCGCCCTCCCGGGAAGCCGCGGACGCCACAGCCATGGGGCGGCCGCTGTCCGGCTCCGCGAGGGGGCGGAGGATCAGGGGGTTGGAGGGTGGCAGGCCTCAGGCGGGGAGGCCGATGGCGCGTTCGCCGTTGCGGCGCTGCTGGATGACGACGGCGGCGACGAGGAGGGCTCCTTGGGCGACGTTCTGCCAGAAGGAGTTGATGCCTTCGACGGTGAGGCCGTTCTCGAGGCAGCCGAGGAGGGCGACGGCGAGGAAGGTGCCGCCGATGCCGCCCTTGCCGCCCTTGAGGGCGCAGCCGCCGAGGGCGGCGGCGGTGATGGCTTTGAGTTCGAGGCCTTCGCTGCCGGAGGTGGGTTGGCCGGAGCCGGTGCGGGCGGTGAGGAGGATGCCGGCGAGGGCGGCGACGATGCCGATGAGGGCGAGTGCGGGAGGGTGCCGGAGGCAGGTGGAGTGGCCGCCTCCGACCATGACGGGGCCGGAGGCGGCCGGGCCGGCCCCGTGGGGGCGTGGGGGCGGGCCGGTTCAGGGGGGTCAGCTGCAGGTGACTCCGGCGCTCTGCCAGGTCGTGGCGTCGACCATGGTGGTGGCGCGAAGGCCTCCTTCGGGAAGTCCTTGCTGTTCTTGAGCTTGTCGTACATGGTCTGCACGGCCAGCGCGCCGACGTCCTTGCCGTTGATGAACAGCGCGGCCTTCATCCCGGTCGGCTTGCCGCCGCTCCAGTCCTTGCACGCCAGGTACGCCTTCGAGCACGCCGCCGGGTCCGGACCACTGGCGCAGATCTGGTCGTCCGAGGTCAGCAGCGCCACCTTGGCGTCCCGCGCGGTCTGCACGACCCGCGGCCCCACCGCCGGGGCAAAGACGGCGAGGCGAGATCAGCAATAACGCTCAGAACTCAACATGTTCAAACGCGTTGGAACAATGACACTCGCCGCCCGCGCGGGCGTCAAGCTGGTAAACCGACTGATACGCGGTCGTAATCTTCTCCACCCCGCGCCGACGCCTCCCCGGGGCCGAATCCGGTGGGCCGACAGCCCCCGACAGGCACCCCCGAGGGGGCGGCGAACCGGCCACCCCGGCCGCCGGAACCCCTCCTGACCAGGTCGGACATCCGCCCACCGGGCAGGTGTCGACTCCCCCGGCCCGGCCGCACGCACCAGCCGCCGCAGGCCTGCTGGCGGTTCATCACGAAGCCGCATCACGCCGGTACAGGCCCTTGACTCCCCCGCCATCAGCGGTCAAGACTCAACGCCAGCTTCATGTTGGCGTAAACATCGGCCGTGAAGGGCACCCCGTGAGCACGTCGCAACTCCCCGCCCCACCCGCCCCCGTCGTCCGGCCCCCGGGCCGGCCCCGTCCACAGCTGCGTTCGAGCCGGCGCGGTCACGGGTCCTTCGGCTATGTCTTCTTCGCCCCGTTCCTGATCGTGTTCGTGATCGGCATCGCGGCCCCCCTGGGCTACGCCGCCTACCTGAGCTTCTTCCAGGACCGGCTGGTCGGCGGCAACGTCTTCGTCGGGTTCGACAACTACACCCGCGCCCTGGGGGACGAGCTCTTCCGGACCGGGCTGTGGCGGGTCACCCTCTTCCTGGTCGTCCAGGTCCCGCTGATGCTGCTGCTCGCCCTGCTGGCGGCGCTGGCCATCGACAGCGGACGGCTGCGCTGGCCCGGGCTGTTCCGGATCGGCATCTTCGTCCCGTACGCCGTCCCGGCCGTCGTGGCCTCACTGATGTGGGGCTACCTGTACGGCGACCGCTTCGGGCTGATCCACCAGATCGGCGACGCCCTGCACACCGACGTGCCCCGCCTGCTCGGCGGCACGTGGATGCTCGCCTCCATCGGCAACGTCGTGACCTGGGAGTACGTGGGCTACAACATGCTCATCCTGTACGCGGCCCTGCGGACCGTGCCGCAGGAGCTCTACGAGGCCGCCGAGGTCGACGGCGCGGGCGCGATCCGTACGGCCTGGAGCATCAAACTCCCCGCGCTGCGGCCCGCGCTGGCCCTGGCCACCGTCTTCTCGATCATCGGGACCTTCCAGCTCTTCAACGAGCCGAACGTCCTGCAGTCCCTCGCCCCGGACGTCATCTCCACCAGCTACACGCCCAACATGTACGCCTACAACCTGGCCTTCAACGGCCAGCAGTTCAACTACTCGGCGGCCGTCGCCGTGCTCCTGGGCGGAGTGACCGCAGTGGTCGCCTACGCCGTGCAGGCCCGGTCGATGCGAAAGGAACAGAGCCTGTGAGCGCGAACACCACCAGCGGCCGGGCGGGGCGGGGGCGCAGGCGTTCCAGCACGGCGCTCACCGTGGCCATGGGCCTGATGCTGGTCTACGCCCTGCTGCCGCTGCTGTGGCTGCTGATGTCCAGCACGAAGGACACCGGCTCGCTGACCACCGGGTTCGGGCTCTGGTTCGGCCGCGACTTCCACTTCTTCGACAACATCCACGCCGTCCTGACCTACGACCACGGCATCTACCTGCGCTGGTTCGCCAACACCCTGCTGTACGCCGTCGTGGGCGCGGGCGGAGCCGCCTTCATCTCCACCGCGGCCGGCTACGCCCTGGCCAAGTACCGCTTCCGGGGCCGCACCGCGCTGGCCGCGATCGTCCTGGGCGCCGTCGCGATCCCCGGGACGGCGCTGGCCGTGCCGACCTACCTGCTGTTCAGCAAGGTCGGCATCGTGGACACCCCCTGGGCCGTCCTGCTGCCCTCCCTGGCCAGCCCGTTCGGCGTCTACCTGATGCGGGTCTACGCCCTCGGCGCCGTCCCGGACTCGATGCTGGAGGCCGCCCGCATCGACGGGTCCGGCGAGCTGCGCACCTTCTTCACCATCTCGCTGCGCCTGCTCGCGCCCGGATTCGTCACGGTGCTGCTGTTCTCCCTCGTGGCGACCTGGAACAACTACTTCCTGCCGCTGATCGTGCTCAGCGACCCGCAGTGGTTCCCCCTCACCGTCGGCCTCAACCAGTGGAACTCGCTGGCGACCGGCGCGGCCGGCAGCGGTGCCACCACCACCGGCTTCTACCCGCTCGTCATCACCGGCAGCGTGCTGGCGATCGTCCCGCTCGTCGTCGCCTTCCTGTTCCTCCAGCGGTTCTGGCAGTCCGGCCTGGCCGCCGGCAGCGTCAAGGAATGACGCCCCCCGCTCCCGCCCCGCCCACCCCGCCCCGCCCCACCTCCCGGCAAGGAAACCCGCCATGACCCCTGCGCACTCCACCCCGCGCCGCAGACTGCTCGCGCTCGTGCCCGCCGCCGCGCTGGCCCTGACCCTGACCGCCTGCAGCTCCTCGGGCGGCGGCGAGGCCACGCCCGCCGACCCGGCGAAGGCCCTGGACACGCCCACCACGCTCACCTTCTGGACGTGGGCCCCCAACATGGACAAGACGGTCGCGCTCTTCGAGCAGAAGTACCCGAAGATCAAGGTCGACATCGTCAACGCCGGCCAGTCGGCGACCGAGTACACCAAGCTCCAGACCGCCGTGAAGGCCGGCAGCGGCGGCCCCGACGTCGCCCAGGTCGAGTACTTCGCACTGCCCGAACTCGCCCTGTCCAAGCGACTGGTGAACCTCAAGGACTACGGCGCCGCCGCCCTGGAGAGCAAGTTCGCGGCCTCCGCCTGGTCCCAGGTGGCCATCGCCGACGGCGTCTACGCCATCCCGCAGGACACCGGCCCGATGGCGATGTTCTACAACAAGAAGATCCTCGACGAGCTGAAGATCGAACCCCCCAAGACCTGGGCCGAGTTCGAGGCCGCGGCCGTCAAGATCAAGGCGTCCGACCCGAAGCGGTTCATCACCTCCATCGACCCCGGCGACGCCGGCGGCGTGGACAGCCTGATCTGGCAGGCCGGCGGCCGCCCGTTCCAGCAGACCGACTCCACCTCGGTCACCGTCAAGCTCCAGGACGCCGGCGCCAGGAAGACCGCCGACCTGTGGACCTCCCTGATCAACCGCAAGCTCGTCGACACCGCCCCGGGGTGGACCAACGAGTGGTGGCAGTCGATGGGCAGCGGCCAGTACGCCATGTGGATCATCGGCGCCTGGGCCCCCGGCAACATCGCCTCCACCATCCCGGACACCGCGGCCGACTGGCGCGCCGCGCCCATTCCGCAGTGGAGCGCGAGCGAGAACGTCTCCTCCGAGAACGGCGGCTCCTCCGTCGCGGTGACCAGCAGCAGCAAGAACAAGGCCGCCGCCGCGGCCTTCGCGATCTGGCTGAACTCCGACCCGCAGGCCGTCCGTTCGCTCTCCGCCAACGGCCTCTTCCCGGCGACCGACGAGCTGCTCAAGGACCCGGCCTTCCTCGACCAGCCGGTGCAGGGCCTCGGCGGCCAGAAGGCCAACCAGGTCTTCGCCGACTCCTCCGCCGCCGTCGCCAAGGGCTGGCAGTACCTGCCCTACCAGCTGTACGCCAACTCGGTCTTCAAGGACACCGTCGGCCCGAACATCTCGACCGACATCAACGCCGGCCTGAGCGCCTGGCAGAAGCGCATCACCGACTACGGCAACCAGCAGGGCTTCAAGGTCACCGCGCCGTGACCCGCCGCCGGCGCGGGCGTCCCGGGCGATCCACCGCCCGCGCCCGCGCCGGCCGGTGACGAACCCGCCCGGACCGGCCGACCCGACCTCGCCGGCCGGTCCGCGCACCCACCTCTCCCAGGAGCAGCAGCACACCATGCCCGTCCTGCAGATCCACGACGAGGGGTTCACCCTCGACGGCCAGCCGCTGCGGATCATCTCCGGCGGCCTCCACTACTTCCGCGTCCACCCGGGCCACTGGGCCGACCGCCTGCGCAAGGCCCGCCTGATGGGCCTCAACACGGTGGAGACCTACGTCCCCTGGAACCTCCACCAGCCGCGCCCGGACGAGTTCCGCCTCGACGCCGGGCTGGACCTGCCGGCCTTCCTCGACCTGGCCGCCGCCGAGGGGCTGCACGTCCTGCTCCGCCCCGGCCCCTACATCTGCGCGGAGTGGGAGGGCGGCGGGCTGCCGTCCTGGCTCCTCGCCGATCCCGACATCCTGCTGCGCAGCCAGGACCCGCGCTACCTCGCCGCGGTGGAGGACTTCTTCGAGCGGCTGCTGACGCCGCTTCGCCGGCACCTGTCGACCAACGGCGGCCCGGTGCTGGCCGTGCAGGTCGAGAACGAGTTCGGCGCCTACGACGGCGACACCGCCCACCTGGCGCACCTCGCCGCCACGCTGCGACGCTGCGGCGTCGACGTGCCGCTGTTCACCTGCGACCAGCCCGGCGACGTCGTCCGCGGCGCCCTGCCCGGGACCCTGGCCACGGCCAACTTCGGCAGCCGCTCCGCGCAGGGCCTGGCCACCCTGCGCGCCCACCAGAGCACCGGCCCGTTGATGAGCACCGAGTTCTGGATCGGCTGGTTCGACCGCTGGGGCGGCCACCACGTGGTCCGCGACCCCGCCCAGGCCGCCGAGGAGCTGGACACCGTGCTGGCCACCGGCGCCTCCGTCAACCTGTACATGTTCCACGGCGGCACCAGCTTCGGGTTCACCAACGGCGCCAACGACAAGCACACCTACCGGCCCACCGTCACCTCCTACGACTACGACGCCCCGCTGGACGAGGCCGGTGACCCCACCGAGAAGTACGAGGCGTTCCGCCAGGTCATCGCCAAGTACGCCCCCGTGCCGGCCGAGCCGGTGCCCGCGCGGGCACCGAAGATCGGTCCCCTCACCGTCGAACTGACCTCCTGCGCACCGCTGTTCGCCAACCTTCCGGCGCTGGGCGAGGCGGTGCGGGCCGAACGGCCGCTCACCATGGAGCAGCTCGGCCAGGACTTCGGCTTCGTCCTCTACGAGACCGTCCTGCCCGCCGCGGGGCCGGTCCTGCTGGAGGCGGAGACGGTGCGGGACCGGGCCCAGGTGTTCGTGGACGGCCAGCCGGTCGGGGTGCTGGAGCGCGAGCGGCACGAGCGGGCGATCGCGTTCACCGCGCCGCGCGCGGGCGCCGTCCTGAGCCTGCTGGTGGAGAACCAGGGCCGGGTCAACTACGGCCCGGGCATCCACGACCGCAAGGGCCTGCTGGGCCGGGTGCTGCTGGACGGCGCCGAGGCGGCCGGCTGGACCAGCCGGCCGCTGCCGCTGAGCAGCCTCGACGCGCTGCCCTTCACCGAGGACGCGGGCACCCGGGTCGGTCCGGCCTTCCACCGCGGCACCGTGCGGCTGGCCGAGGCCGGCGACACCTTCGTCCACCTGCCGGGCTGGACGAAGGGCAACGTCTGGGTCAACGGCTTCCACCTCGGCCGTTACTGGTCGCGCGGGCCGCAGCGCTCGCTGTTCCTGCCCGGCCCGGTCCTGCGCCCGGGGGCGAACGAGATCACCGTGCTGGAACTGCACGCCGCCCACCGCGCCCGCAGCGTGGAGCTGCGCGAGCACGCCGACCTCGGGCCGACCGAGGAGTAGGGCGCGACCGGACCGCGGTGGTGGGTGGTGGGCCGGCGGGCCCACCACCCACCGCCGTTGGCGTGGCCGGCACGTGCGCCCGGGGTCAGGAGCGCCCGGGGTCAGGAGCGCCCGTGCCGGAACCGCGCGGTCAGGGCCTCCGGCTCGATGATCGGCGGCGGGTAGCCGTCGTCCAGGAGCCAGGGCCGGTGGACCAGCGGGCCGGGGAGGTGGGCGAGTTCGGGCACCCACCGGCGGACGTAATCGCCGTCGGGGTCGTAACGGTCGGCCTGGCGCAGCGGGTTGAGGACCCGGTTGGGCCGGGTGTCGGTGCCGGTGCCCGCGACCCACTGCCAGTTGAGCTGGTTGTTGGCGACGTCGCCGTCGACGAGCAGGGACAGGAAGTGGGCGGCGCCGATGCGCCAGTCGAGGTAGAGGCTCTTGGTGAGGAAGCTCGCCGTCAGGAGGCGGGCGCGGTTGTGCATCCAGCCCTCGTGGGCGAGTTGGCGCATTCCGGCGTCGATGATCGGGTAGCCGGTGCGGCCCCGGCGCCATGCCTCGGCCTCGCGCTCGTCGTGGTGCCAGTGGTCGTCCCGGGTGCGGTAGTCCCGGTGCGCGGCCTCGGGGCGGGCGGCGAGCACCTGGTGGTGGAAGTCGCGCCAGGCGAGCTGCCGGACGAACGCCCGTGCGCCGGGTCCGTCGTGCCGCAGGGCGTCGGTGGCGAGTTCGGTCGGGGACAGGCAGCCGAAGTGCAGGTACGGGGAGAGCCGGGAGGTGTCGTCGGCCGCGAGGTCGTCGTGCAGGTCGGCGTAGCCGTCGACGTCCCAGTTCCGCCGGCGCCGGCGGGCCGCCGTCTCGCCGCCGGGCGGCAGGGCGGGTGAGCTCGGACGGGCGGCGGGGAGGTCCTCGCCGCGGACGTGCTCCGGGGTGGCGAGCCGGCGGGGTGCGGCCAGCACGGTCCGCCGGGGTGCCTCCAGCCAGGCGCGGTGGTACGGGGTGAAGACCGTGTAGTGGTCGCGCCCGGCCGGGGTGACGCGGCCGGGCGCGACGACGGTCAGGGACGCGTCGTGGACGTGCAGCCGGTCGTCGAGGAGCTTGCGCAGCCGTGCCTCGCGCCGGTGCGCGAAGCCGCTCGCGCCCGCGGCGACGTGCACGGTGGCGGCCCCGGTCTCGGCGGCCACGCGGGCCGCCTGCTCGGCCGGGTCGCCCGTGCGCAGGACGAGCCGGGAGCCGGCGGCGCGCAGGGAGGCGTCGAGGTCGGCGAGGCAGTCGGCGAGGAACGCCTGCCGGTTGGGGGCGGCGAACCCCGCGGCCGCGACGGCGGGGTCGAGCACGAACAGCGGGACGACCTGGTCGGCCGCGGTGTGCGCGGCGTGCAGCACGGGGTTGTCGTGCAGGCGCAGGTCCTGGGTGAACAGGGCGATCGAGACGGTCATCGGGGGGACCTCGGGGACGACGGGGGCTGGGGGGTGCGGGGAGTTCGGGGTTCCCGCGGGGTCCGGCGGGGCGGCAGGGGCAGGAAGCCGCTGGTGCGGGCCGCGTACTCGGCCCAGCCGGGGCGGTGCGCGCCCATCCGGCGTTCCAGCATCGGCTTGCCGCTGCCGAAGGCCAGCAGGTAGGTCATCAGGAGCGGGCTGAGGACGAACGCCGCGCCGGCCGGCGTGTCGGCGGCGAGCAGGAACAGGCCCCACCACACGCAGGCGTCGCCGAAGTAGTTCGGGTGGCGGGTGTAGCGCCAGAGGCCGCGGTCCATGACCGCGCCCCGGTTGCCGGGGTCGGCCTTGAACCGGGCGAGCTGCCGGTCGCCGACCGCCTCGAAGAACACCCCGACCGCCCAGAGCGCGGTGCCCGCCCAGGCGAGCGCGCCCGGCGGCCGGTCGGTGTACTGGGCGGCCAGGACCGGCAACGCGACGAACCACACCAGGGCGGCCTGGAGCAGGTAGACGATCCGCAGCGCGTACCGCGTGCGGGCCGGGCCCTCGGGGGCGCGGGAGAGCATCGCGGCGTAGCGGGGGTCCTCGGGCGCTCCCCGGGCGCGCCACCAGAGGTGGGCGGACAGGCGCAGGCCCCACACCAGGACGAGCGCGGTCGCGAGCAGCCGGCGGCCGTCGTCCCCGTGCCCGGCCGACAGCGCGTACCCGGTGAGCGCCACCGCGGCGAACGCCAGGCCCCAGGCGACGTCCACACCCCGGTGGCGGCCGGTCCGCACGCCCACCGCGAACGCGACGAGCAGGACGACGAGGGCCGCGGCAGCGGTCGCCGCGAGGCCGAGGACGAAGGCTCCGGTGTTCACGTCGCCCCCTCCGCACGGGTCAGCAGCAGCTGGTGGACATCGAGGTACCCGGTGCGGAACCCGGCTTCGGAGTAGGCGAGGTACAGCTCCCACATCCGCCGGAACACCTCGTCGAAGCCGAGGGACTCGACCTCCTCGGGCCGTTCGCAGAAGCGCTCGCGCCACAGCCGCAGGGTCTCGGCGTAGTGCGGCCCGAACGCGTCGGTGCCGGTCACCCGCAGCCGGGTGTGGCGGGCGGCGGTCTCGGTCATCGCCCGCACGGACGGGATCCGGCCGCCGGGGAACACGTACTTGAGGATCCAGGTGTGGCTGCGGCTGCCGGCGAGCATGCGGTCGTGCGGCATGGTGATCGCCTGGAGGGCGACCCGGCCGCCGGGGGCGAGGACCCGGTCGAGCACGGTGAAGTAGTCCGGCCAGAACGGGCGTCCGACGGCCTCGACCATCTCGACGCTCACGACGGCGTCGTACTCGCCCTCCGCGGTGCGGTAGTCGCAGAGCCGGACCTCGGCCCGGTCCTGCTGTCCCGCCTCGGCGATCCGCCGCCGGGCGAGGGCGAGTTGCTCCTCGGAGAGGGTCAGGCTGACGACGCGGGCGCCTCGGGCGGCGGCACGCAGGGCGAGTTCGCCCCAGCCGGTGCCGATCTCCAGCAGCCGGGTGCCGGGGCCGACGTCCGCGAGGTCGAGCAGCCGGTCGATCTTGCGGTGCTGGGCGGCGGCCAGCTCCTCCCGGGTGGCGGTCGGCCGACGGTCCGGTCCGGGGGCGAAGAGCGCCGAGGAGTAGGTCATCGTCGGGTCGAGGAACAGGGCGAACAGGTCGTTGGACAGGTCGTAGTGCCGGCGGACGTTGCTCCGGGCGTTCGCCGCGGTGGGCAGTTCCGCCGCCGGCGGGCGCCGGACGTAGAAGCGGCGCAGCCAGCGCGTGCCGGCCGGGACGAGGGTCTCGGGGGCGCTGGCCAGCGCGGTGAGCAGGGCGACCAGGTCGGGGCTGTCCCAGTCGCCGGCCTGGTAGGACTCGCCGAAGCCGATCAGGCCGCTCTCGCCGAGGCGGTGGAGGAAGGCCCGCGGGTGGTGCAGGCGCAGCACCGGCGCGCCGGGCGGGGCGGGGCGCAGGGCCCGGCCGCCGGGGAGTTCGACGAGCAGGCCGCGCCGCGCGGCGACCCGGCGCAGCAGGCGTCCGGCGACGGCCGCGCGCAGCGGCACGTGCGGCACCCTGGCGACGTCCGGCCAGCGGGCGGGATCGACGACGGGCGTCGGCCTCGCCGTCGGGGGAACCGTGGTCGTCATGGGGCGGGCACCTCTTCCGTGGGCACTTCCGTGGGCTCTTCCGTGGGTGTGGACCGCTCTGCGCACCGGTCCGGGCCGGCGGTCGGGCGGGGGTGGACGGGCAGGCCGCTCAGCCAGAGGCGGACGCCCCGGTAGCGGATGTGGAGGCTGACGGCCCAGGTGGCGAGCGGGTGGGCGAGCGCGGCACGCAGCAGGGCGGCGGGGCCGGCCGGGCGGCCGGTGCCGCGGACGGTGGCCGTGAAGGCGCGGCCGCCGCCGCGGTCCAGGTGGACGGTCAGGGCCAGCCGCTCCCCCGGCTCCGGCAGCACCATCCGGTAGCGTCCGTCGACCGGGAAGAACGGTGAGACGTAGAAGTCCTTGGGGGTCTCGGCACGGCCGCCGGGATCGGGCGGCAGCAGGTAGCGGTGGCGGCCGCCGTAGGTGTTGTGGACCTCGACGACCGTGCAGAGCGGGTGGCCCGCGCCGTCGCGGCACCAGTACACGGTCAGCGGGTTGAACACGTGCCCGAGCGACCGCGCCTGGGTGAGCATCAGGATCCGGCCCTCGCCGAGCCGTACGCCGTGCTCGGCCAGGTACCGGTCGAAGTCCTGACGGATCGTCAACTCTCGCTCGCCCCGGTCGATCCGGTGGTCCCGCGGGCGGAAGGAGGCCAGCGGACGCAGCGGCCACGGCACCCGGGGGAGGCGGTCCGGGTCGACCAGCCACAGGTAGCCGCGGTGGCGGAACGGCGGCCTGGGCGGATCGGTGCGCACATGGGTGGTGAGGGTGTCGTAGAGGACCGCGCCCCAGGGCCCGGGCGGGGTGGTCACGGCGCGCCCACCCCCAGCAGCGACCGGGCCGCCTCGACCCCGGACCGGCAGCCGTCCTCGTGGAAGCCCCAGCCGTGGTAGGCGCCGGCGAACGCGGTGCGGGCCGTGGCGAGTTCGGGCAGCCGGCGCTGCGCGGCGAGGGTGCCCGCGGTGTAGACCGGGTGCTCGTAGACGGTGCGGGAGACCACCAGGTGCTCCGGGACGGGCTGGTCCCGGTCCTCGTTGAGGGTGACCAGGTAGTCGTCGTCGGCGTCCAGCCGGAGCAGCCGGTTGAGGTGGTAGCTGACCCGTACCCGGTCCGAGGGGGCGGTGCAGTGGGGCATCCGGTAGTTCCACGAGGCGCGGGCCCACCGGGCGGTGGGCAGCACGGAGGGGTCGCGGTGCAGCACGGTCGGGTTGCGCGAGTAGGTGAAGGCGCTGAGGATCTCCAGCTCCGCGTCGGTCGGATCGGCGAGCAGGCGCAGCGCCTGGTCGGCGTGGGTGGCGACGACGACGGCGTCGGCCTCGGTCCGGTGTCCGTCCGCGGTGACGACGCTGACCCCGTCCGGGTGCCGGCGCACCGCCCGGACCGGGGCGGACCGGCGGACGGTGGTGAGCCGCTCGGCGATCCTCTCCACGTACGTGCGGGAGCCGCCGACGACGGTCCGCCAGGCCGGCGCGCCGGTCACCCCGAGCAGGCCGTGGTTGTCGAGGAACGTGAACAGGTACCGCGCCGGGTAGTCGCCCGCCAGGTCGGGGGCGCAGGACCACACCGCGGACACCACCGGGGTCATGAAGTGGCTCACGAAGTACGGGGAGAAGGCCTCGGCGGTGAGGAAGTCACGCAGGCTGGGGTCGCCGGCGGCCGGGTCGGCGAGCAGGCGGCGGGCCCGCCGGTGGAAGCGCGGCACCTCGGTGAGCATCCGCAGGTACCGGCCGCGCGTCAGGGCGTCGGGCCTGGCCAGCAGGCCGGCCGGTCCGCGCGCGCCCGCGTACTCCAGACCGCACCCGTCGCAGCGCACGGACATGCTCATCTCGGTGTCCTGGGTGCGCACCCCGAGTTCGGCGAAGAGCCGCAGCAGGTGGGGGTAGGTCCGGGTGTTGTGGACCAGGAAGCCGGTGTCCAGGGCCAGCGTCCGCCCGTCCCGCGCGGTCGCCCGCTGGGTGTGGGCGTGGCCGCCGAGGCGCCCGTCGGCCTCGAACAGCTCGACCTCCGTCCCGACGCGGGACAGCTCGTACGCCGCGGTGAGTCCGGCCACGCCGGACCCCACCACCGCCACCCGGCGCGGACGCGCGCCGCCGTCGCCGCGGGCGGGGGCCCGCGAGGTGGAGACGATGCCGAACATGGTCACGAGAGCCCCTCCCGACGGGGCCGCGGCGCGGCCCGCTTTGTCGTTGCACCGGATCTTCGGAGCCGACCCGGTCCTTGGATTGGCCCGGCTCGTGGGGACCGGCCCGACTCGTGGATCCCGGCTCGTGGAGCGGCCCGGCGTCGGGCTACGGGACTCGCGCATACTGCGCACCGTGGCCGACGAGCGTCCGGCAGACCGGGCGGGACCGGCGCGGATCCGGCGGGGGCCCGGCGCGGCCGGGAACCGGCCCGCCGGGCGGCGGAGGTCAGCCCGTGAGCGCCTGTTCGAGGAGGTCCACGGCGCTCGCGAGGGTGCGGGGGCAGGCGGCGGCGGCCGGGGGAAGGGCGCGGGCCCAGCCGGGGCCGGCGGCCACCACCAGGGCCCGGGTGCGGGAGCCGCGCGGACCCCACGTGCTGCCGCTCACCCGGTGCAGCAGCTCGGGGTCGGCGGTGTGCCGGTCCTGGGACCAGATCATCACGGCGCCCGGGCCGATCCGGTGGACGGCGTCGAGCAGGGCCCGGAAGGGGACGGCCGCCCCCAGCATCCGGAAGGGCAGGCCGCGCTCGGTGAGCGCCGCGGCCGTCGCCTCCAGCGGGAGGGTGTGCTGCTCGCCGGGCACCGCCGCGAGGACGACGGGCGGCACCGGCCGGGTCGGGCCGGTCTCCACGGCCACGCCGCGCAGGACGCTGGAGACGTGCCAGGAGAGCAGGTGCTCGACCTCGACGTACTGCTCGCCGTCGGCCGCCCACTTGCGGCCCGCGGCCCGCAGGGCGGGCATCATGACCTCCGTCCACGCCTCGACCACCCCCAGTGCGACGACCGCGTCGCGCAGGATCCCGGCGACCTCGGGGGCGTCCAGCCGGACCGCCGCCCGGGCCAGGCCGCGGCACTCGGGGCGTACCGTCCCGACCCGCAGGGCACGGCTGCCGCCCGGGTCGCGGCGGGCCGGGATGTCACCCGACCCCTCCGTGCCGGGCGGCCGGCCGGCGGGCGGCGGTGCGTCGTGGAGCGCGGCGCGGCGCTCGGCCAGGGCGGCCCGGGCCGCCTCGCCCGGCGGTACTCCGCGGGCCGTGAGGCGGCACATGGCCTCCAGGACCGCGATGTCCTGCCGGCTCCAGCGGCGATGGTGCCCGGCCGCGCGGTCGGCCGGGCCGATGCCGTAGCGGCGTTCCCACGAGCGGACCGTGGTCGGCGACACGCCGAGGCGGCGGGCGACTCCGCCGGTGGGCAGCCCCGCGTCCTCGGGGGCGTCCGGTGGGCCCGCCCGGCCACCGCCCCACGGGCCGGCGCCGTGCTCGGCGGGCAGGGTCACCATCCCCCGATCCTCCCCACCGCGAAGCCGACGCAGCAGACCACCAGCACGGTGATCACCAGGAGGGGGATCCAGCCGGGCCAGGCCGTGTGCAGCTCGGTCGCCTCCGGGGTGGAGATGCCCGCGCAGGTCGACGCCTCGCACTCGGGCGTCTCGGTGGGCGGGCTCGCGGGCACGGGGCGCTCGTGCGCGGGGGTGCGGTGGTCGAGAGTCATGATGTCCTCCCGCTGGTGGGACGGTCCGTGGGCCTGCGTCGGAGCGCTGCCGCCCCGGGCATCGGGTGGGTGCTCGCGTGCGCGTAGGGGCTCGCGTGGTCAACCGTATACATGGCCGCGGACGCCCGGTGGCGACGGCCACCGACGGTGGCCCGTCGTCAGAAGTGACGCTTCCATGCTCGCCCGCACGGCACCCCGCCGCCCGGCGCAGCGTTCCCGCACCGTTGCGCGCGGCCGGAGCCGGCGGGCCCGCCGGCGGGTGCGGGCGGATCCCTGCCGGCGCGGCGCCGCGGCCCGCTTCCGGCGATCGCGGGCCGCTTCCGGCCGGTGACCGGCCCCGGCGGCCGGTGCCGGGGGACGGCTGGGCCGGCACTCCCCCCGGGCGCGCTCCGCCCCGGTCCGGCAGTGCGAACGCGGCCCGGAGCCGGGTCAGACCGTCGCGGATCCGGGTCTTGACGGTGCCCAGCGGCACCTCCAGCCGGTGCGCGATCTCGCGCTGCGAGTACCCGCCGAAGTAGGCCAGCACCACCGCCTCGCGCTGGACGCCGCTCAGACCCGCGAGTGCCGACCGGACCCGCAGCCGGTCCAGCGAGCGGACGGCCTGTTCGTCCGGCGGGTCGGCCTCCGCGACGTCCCGGCGGGCGAGGCTCCGGTCGCGCTCGGTGGCCGCCCGGGCGGCGCGGGCGCGGTCCACGGCCCGGTGGTGCGCGATGGTCAGCACCCACGTCAGCACCGACCCGCGGTCGGGCCGGTAGGCCGCGGCGGTGCGCCACACTTCGAACAGGACCTCCTGGGCGACCTCCTCGGCGTGGGCCGGATCGCGCAGCGTCCGCAGCGCGGTTCCGTACACCGGTCCGGCGACTGCGCGGTACAGCTGCTCGAACGCCGCCTCGTCGCCGCGCGCCGAGCGGGCCAGGAGCCGTGGCAGGTCGTCGCCGGCCGGCGCCGCCCGCTGGAGGGGGACGCCGACACAGGTCCGCGTGGGTGGGGTCACGTCCCCACGCTGCAGCGATTCCGCTCCATCGGCCCAGTCGAATCGTTTGTGCAGCGTTTTGTGTTCGCGCCGCCCGGGGTCGGCGCCGCGCCGCCGACCGTGCCCGGGAGGACTCCGGGAGGACACCGGGAGCGCGCCGGCAGCCCGCGCGGCCGAAGCCGCCCCCCAGGAGGGACCGGTCGGTCACGGTTTCCTTGCCAGTTCTGTGGAAACCAGGATAAAAGGGGGTATGAGCGTAAATTCGGGTATATTCCGGCGATGGTTCACCCGTCGCTCCGGAAAGCCCGGCGCCACCGCACCGCCCCGGACCGAGGCCGCCGCCCCGGAGTCGACGGGCGAGTCGGCAGCCGAGTCGCGCCCGTTCGCCGACCGGCCCCGTCCGGCCACCCGCAGCTTCGCCCAGGAGGTCTTCTTCCTCCAACTGCTGCTGGTGATCCTGCTCATCGCCGGGGCGCTGGTGGCCCTCGTCCTGCAGACCCGGCGCGAGACCCTGGCCAACGCCCGGGACCGCACCGTCGCCGCCGCCCAGTCCTTCGCGCACGCCCCGGGCCTCCTGGAGGCCCTGGACAGCGACGATCCCAGCGCGACGCTGCAGCCCCTGGCCGAGGAGGCCCGCAAGGCCGCCGGCGTCGACGCCATCATCGTGTACAAGCTGGACGGGATCACCCTCACCCACAGCGACACCTCGCAGATCGGCAAGCACGTCATCGGTCCGTACGCCCAGGCCGCGCAGGGCATCTCCTTCACCCGGACCTTCAACGGAGTGCTGGGCCCGTCGGTGATCTCCGCCGCCCCCGTCAAGGACGCCTCGGGCAAGGTGGTCGCGATCGTCTCCGTCCCGGTCACGGTGGAATCGGTGCAGCACTCGGTGAACCGGCAGCTGCCCCTCTTCCTGGCCGGCGCCGGCGTGGCCGTCGCGCTGGCCGCCTGCGGCGCCGCCCTGGTGAGCCACCGGCTGCGCCGGCAGACCCGAGGCCTGGGCCCGGCCGAGATGACCCGGATGTACGAACACCACGACGCCGTCCTGCACGCCGTGCGGGAGGGCGTGCTCATCACCGGCGACGACGACCGGCTGCTGCTCGCCAACGACGAGGCCAGGCGACTGCTGGACCTCCCGCCCGACGCGGAGGGACGCCGGATCGGCGACCTGGGGCTGGACCCCCGCACCGCCGACCTGCTGAGCTCGGACCGGATCGCCAGCGACGAGGTCCACCTGGCGGCGGACCGCCTGCTGGCCCTCAACAAGCGCTCCACCACCCCCTTCGGCGTGCATCGCACCAACGTGGTGACCCTGCGCGACACCACCGAGCTGCGCTCGCTGTCCGGCCGGGCGGAGGTGGCCCGGGGGCGGCTGCGGCTGCTCTACGACGCCGGGATGCGGATCGGCTCCACGCTGGACGTGGTGCGCACCGCCGAGGAGCTCGCCCAGGTCGCCGTCCCCGGGTTCGCCGACGTCGTCACCGTCGAGTTGCGCGACGCCGTGCTGCGCGGCGAGGAGCCGGACGGGGCCAGCGTCCGGCTGCGGCGCAGCGCGGTCGCCGGGCTGGCCGAGGACCACCCGCTCTACCCGGTCGGCAAGCTGATCCGGTTCGCGCCCGACACACCCATGGCGGCCAGCGTGCACGACGGGCGCTCCCTCGTGGAACCGGACCTGGCCGGCTCCAGCGGCTGGCGCTCCCAGGACCCCGAACGCGCCCAGCAGATCCTCGACTACGGGATCCACTCGCTCGCGGTGGTGCCCCTGCAGGCCCGCGGGGTGGTGCTCGGTCTGGTGAACTTCTGGCGCGCCGGGGCCTCACTGCCGTTCGACCAGGAGGACCTCTCCTTCGCCGAGGAGGTCGCCGGCCGCGCCGCGGTGTGCATCGACAACGCGCGGCGCTACACCCGCGAACACGCCATGGCGGTGACCCTGCAGCGCAGCCTGATGCCCCGCGGCATGCCGGAGCAGCAGGCCCTGGAGGTGGCCCACCGCTACCTGCCCGCACAGGCCGGGGCCGGCGGCGACTGGTTCGACGTGATCCCACTGCCCGGCGCCCGGGTCGCGCTGGTGGTCGGCGACGTGGTGGGGCACGGACTGCACGCCGCCGCCACCATGGGCCGGCTGCGCATCGCCATCCACAACTTCTCGGCGCTGGACCTGCCCCCCGACGAGTTGCTCGGCCACCTGGACGAGCTCGTCTCCCGGATCGACGTCCAGGACGAGGACAGCGAGAGCAGCGTCCAGGCGATCACCGGCGCCACCTGCCTCTACGTGGTCTACGACTCCGTGTCCGGGCAGGTGACCGCGGCCACCGCCGGCCACCTCCCGCCCGCCGTGGCCCACCCCGACGGGACGGTGACGTTCCTGCGCCCACCGGTCTCCCCGCCGCTGGGCCTCGGTGCCGGCCTGCCCGTGGAGACTGCCGAGCTGACCGTGCCCGAGGGCTCCCGGCTGGTCCTCTACACCGACGGGCTGCTCGGCGACCGCACCCGCGACCTGGACGCGGCGCTGGAGGAGCTGCGCACGACCGTCGGCGGGGCGGACTCCTCGCCGGAGGCCGTCTGCGCCGCCGTGATGGCGACGCTGCCGCCCGGCCGACCGGAGGACGACGTCGCGCTGCTGGTGGCGCGGACCCGGCTGCTGGAGCGCGACCACGTCGCCGAGTGGGAGGTGGCCCGGGACCCGGCCGCGGTCGGCCCGGTGCGCAACGCCTGTGCCCGCAAGCTGGCGGAGTGGGGCCTGGAGCACATCTCGTTCGGCACCGAGCTCATCCTCAGCGAACTGATCACCAACGCCGTCCGCTACGGCAAGGACCCGGTCCGGGTGCGGCTGCTCCTCACCCAGACCCTGGTCTGCGAGGTCTCCGACGGCAGCAGCACCGCCCCGCACATCCGCCGGGCCAAGGACACCGACGAGGGCGGCCGCGGCCTGTTCCTCGTCGCCCAGTACGCCCAGCACTGGGGCACCCGGTACTCCCCGCGGGGCAAGACCATCTGGGCCTCCCAGACGCTCGACAGCGGCGGGGCGCAGGACGAGGAGGCGCTGGGCGCCTTGCTGCTGGGCTCCTGGGACGACATCGAGCTCTGAGGCCGGTCACGGGGCGGGTCGGGCGGGGATTCGTGAGGCCGGCCAGCCATTTCCGGCGGAACCGCCCACCGGGCCGGTAGTCTGGTACTCAGCGTCACCGCGACCCGGAATCCGTAACTCATCGTCACCATCTCGGAACCGGCCGCAGGCTCCGTGGCCCGGCCGGGCGACCCCGCGGTCGGCAGTCCTCCGGTCGGCAACGCCCGGCTCACGGGCCGGACGCGGGACCCGTGGGTCCACGGGCCGCCGGACACCCCGCCGCCCGGCACCGGCCCCCGCCGAGACCTCGCCGCCCCGGCCCTTCCGGCGGCGGCCCGGCCCCCGAACTTCCCTGCACTCCTTCTGGAGGCGTCGTGGTCACACCTCGTCGAAGCCACCTGGCCGCACTCGCCGCCTGCCTGACCCTGGTGACCGCCGGGCTCGCCGGCTGCGGCGGCCAGAGCGCCGGCACGCCGGTGGCGGCGGCCCGCTCCGCCTCCGCCCAGGACATCGGCGGCATGGACGAGCTGGTCCGGCAGGCGCAGGCGGAGGGACAGCTCAACACCACCACGCTGCTCCCCCACTGGGCGAACTACGGCGGCCTGATGGACGGGTTCTCGAAGAAGTACGGGATCAAGGTCGTCAACGACAACCCGGACGGCTCCAGCCAGCAGGAGATCGACGACATCAAGCGGCTCAAGGGACAGCCCGGCGCGCCCGACGTGCTCGACCTGGGCGACTCCTTCGCCCAGTCCGCGGCCGCGCAGGGCCTGCTGGCCCCGTACCGCACGACCGGGTACGACCAGATACCCGCCGCCCAGAAGGACCACCAGGCCCGCTGGTACAACAGCTACGGCGGTTACGTCTCCATCGGCTGCGACGCCCACCGGGTGAAGACCTGCCCGAACTCCTTCGCCGAGCTGTTCGACCCGCAGTACAAGGGCATGATCGCGTTCACCGGCGAACCCACCAGCGCCGCGTCGGCCTTCGCCGCCGTGTACGCCGTGGCCCTGGCGAACGGCGGGTCGTTCGACGACATCCAGCCCGGTATCGACTTCTTCGCCCGGCTGAACGAGGCCGGCAACTTCAGCCACGCCAACTCCGACCTGGCCGCGATCACCACCGGGAAGACGCCGATCAGCATCGAGTGGGACTTCCTCAACCTCCAACACGTCGACCAGCTGCGCCCGGCGGGCGTGGACTGGAGGGTCTCCATCCCGTTCGACGGCAGCTTCTCCCAGTACTACGCGCAGGCCGTCAACAAGGACGCCCCGCACCCGGCCGCCGCCCGCCTCTGGGAGGAGTACCTCGCCTCCCCCGAGGGCCAGAACCTGCGGCTGGTGGACTTCGCCCGCCCGGTCCTGATGGACGCCATGGCCAAGAACGGCACCCTCGACACCGCGCTCGCCGCGAAGCTGCCGACGGTGGAGGGCACGCCCGCCTTCCCGAAGGAGTCCCAGGTGGCGAAGGCACAGACCGTCGTCAAGAACAACTGGCCCACCGCCGTACCGAAATGACCGGCCGCACCGACCGGTGCGCCGCGAGGGCACCGGCCCTGGGGTGGACGGTGGCGACGGCGGGATCGAGCCTGTCGCCGATGGTCCGCACCACCCGGGCGGACCATCGGCGGTTGGGCGGGGGTGCGGTGAGGCTTCGGGCCGTTGGGGGAGCTCCGCCACCACCGCTCACGGGCCCCGCGGGCACCATCACCGCGCACGTCCGCCCCGGTACCGGGGTCCGGTACCGGGGCGGAGGTCGTGCTGGGGCAGGTGCGGCGGAGGCCGGATGCTCACGGGTCGGCAGACCGACCCGAGGCCCTTCGGGGCGGTCCGGCGAGCGGGATCAGCCCGGCGGCGGCTGGCGCCGCGGGTCGGACTCCCGTGCCCCCGACAGGTCGACGGGCGGCGGCTCGCGGTCCTTGCGGCGCTGCCCCAGGACGAAGGCGAGCATGAGGGCGACGACCAGGAGGACGCCCACGGCGATCAGCCAGAGGTGTGCGCCCGCCCCGTCCGCGGCGAGTGGAGTGGTCCGGGTGAGATCGATGACTGCCATGCGCCGCGCCTTTCCGCTACGGGCCCGCGCAAACGGTGCGCGTCCGAGTACCGACGGGGCCGGGCGTCCGACCCAGGGGCGCGACACCCGCACCACACGCCCGGCGCCCGGGCCCCCGCCCGGCGCGGCCCTCAGCCGGCGACGGCGGCCGCCAGCCAGTCGCGGTAGGGGGTGGGCGCGAGGCGGGCCTCGGGGCCGGGGGTGAGGACGTCGCCGCGGACGGCGGCGAACAGGCCCGCCTGGTCGTCGGTGACGACGGGGCGCCCGTCGCCCTTGGCGGCCAGGGTGATCCGGCCGAGCTCGTCCAGCGTGAACCGGTCGGGGCCCGCGATGTCGAGGGTGCCGGTCAGCGGGGCCGCCGTGGCCACCTCCGCGAGGACGTAGACCACGTCGTCGGCGGCGATGGGCTGGAGGGGAGTCGCGGGCAGCCGGACGGCGCTGTCGTCCGAGGTCCACGACATGGTGGGCTCCACGAACTCGAAGAACTGGGTGGCGCGGACGATCGAGTAGGGGGTGGGGCCGCCGCGCAGCAGGTCCTCCTGGAGGGTCTTCGCCCGGTAGTAGTCGAGCTGGGGCACCTGGTCCACGCCGACGATCGACAGGGCGACCTGGTGGCGCACGCCCGCTTTGTCGCCGGCGTCGAGCAGGTTGCCGACGGTGGTGCGGAAGAAGTCGAGGGACTGCTCGTCGAAGGTCGGGGAGTTGGTCACGTTGACGACCGTGTGGGCGCCGGCGACCGCCTGGTCGAGACCCTCGCCGGTGAGCAGGTCGAGGCCGGACGACCGGGACACCGCCGTCACGTCGTGGCCCTGCCGCTCAAGCACGTCGGCGAGCCGGGAGCCGATCAGGCCGGTGCCGATGACGGTGATCCTCATGGTGTGCCTTCCTTCGTGACGGGGGCTTCCCCTGGGGGCAAACCCGGATACCAGATGTCCGGGACAATACTCGGATAGTCTATGTCCGAGTCAATGTGGAGGCGACATGAAGCTGTCCGGCGGCGTCGAATGGGCGCTGCACTGCTGTGTGGTCCTGACCGCCGCCGGGGAGCCGGTGCCGGCGGCCCGGCTGGCCGAGCTGCACGAGGTGTCGCCCAGCTACCTGGCCAAGCAGTTGCAGGCCCTCTCGCGGGCGGGTCTGGTGCGCTCCGTCCAGGGCAAGACCGGCGGCTACGTGATCACCAGGGCCGCCCACGAGATCACGCTGCTCGACGTCGTCCAGGCCGTCGACGGCGCCACCCCGGCGTTCGTGTGCACCGAGATACGCCGGCGCGGGCCGTTCGCGACACCAGCTGAGCAGTGCACCGAGCCGTGCCCCATCGCCCGCGCGATGGGGGCCGCGGACGCCGCCTGGCGGGCCTCGCTGGCCGGGGTCACGATCGCCGACCTGGCCGCCACGGTGGAGGCCGACAACGGGCCGGACGCCCTCCCCGGGATCGGGGCCTGGCTGACCTCGGGCGCCGACCCGCGCGGACCGGCCGCACCGTAGGTCCGCGCCCTCTCCGGCCCCCGGCCCCGCCGGATCCGGCGGACCGCGCCGCGTACGCTCGGCTCTGTGCCGCGCCACCCGAGAAAGCCCCGCCGACTGGTCGCCGACGGCCGGACGTACCTGTGGTCGCTCCGCCACAGCCACCCCGGACCGGCCGGCGAGGCCTTCACCGGCTGCCGCGAGACCCTCACCCTGCACCCGCAGCCGGCCGGCTCCGGCGGGACGCTGCGCATCGTCTTCGCCGGCGGACCCGACCGGTACGTCCCCGGCGGGTTCCCCCTGGGCTCCGGGGACGTCGGGTTCGTCCGGGGTGGCTCACTGAACCTGCACGAACCGGGCGCCGTCCGGGCCCTGCTGGACACAGCCGCGGCCCGTGGATGGCAGCCGGACCGGCGAGCGGTGGAGCTCGACGGCTGGTCGCTGCTGGAGGAGGCAGCCGCCGCCCGCACCGGGGAGCTCGGCCGGCCTTCGTGAGAGCCGACATGTAGGGGATCGGCGGCAGCCACCCATCGGGCGCGCGCACGAAGCCGAGGGACGCCGGCCTCCCTGCGGACGCGGAGCTGGTCGTCGAAGGTCGGGGCATCGTCCTGGCGCCAGGCGCAGCCGCGTGCCGCGAGACGGCCGAGAACCGTCTCATACGTCACGGGGCCGGCGGAGTCGCGCTCGCCGATGGCCAGGGCCGACGGTGCTGTGGGCTCGTCACTTCTCGGGCGGTGCCGTGAAGCCGGGCCGGCGGTCCGGCCTCGATCGGGGGAGCCGCTGCCCGCCTCGGCGTACCGCCCTTCACAGGGGGATTCCCCCGGTCGTCGCCCGACAGCGGCTCCCCGGATCGCGGCTCGGCCTCCTCCTCGGCCGAGCCCCGGAGGGCGCGCGGCGGGCCCGACCGGTGCCGGCGACCGGTCGGCGCCCCGGCAGGACCGGTCCGCTCGGGACGGGTCTACTCAAGGCCGGTCCGCTCGGGACGGGTCTACTCAAGGCCGGTCCGCTCGGGACGGGTCTGCTCAGGGCCGGACGCCCCGAGGCCGGACGGCTCAGGGCCGGTCGCCGAGTCGTAGGTGGGTGGTGAGGTGGCGGCGGCCGCCGGTCAGGGCCTCGGCGACGACCGCGAGGGCAGTCAGCGCGGCGAGCGCAGCGGCCGGGAGGAGCAGGGGCGCCGCCGCGGGGCGCAGCCTGGTCGGCACCGGGGCGCCGACCAGGGTGGACAGGTCGACGGCCGGCCCGAGCACGGCGACGGCGGTCAGCGCGGCCAGGGCGCCGCCGGCCGCGGCCAGCAGGGTCTGCGGCAGCGTCTCGGCGAGGACGAGCGCGAGGCCCTGCCGGGAGCGCAGGCCCATGGTGCGCAGCCGGGCCAGCAGGGCGGCCCGGTCGGGGGCGGCGCGCAGCAGTGTGAGCAGGACGGCGAGCAGGGTGAAGGCGCCCGCGGCGGCCTGGGCCTGGCCGAACAGGCGGCCCGCCGCGTGTTGGAGGGGGTCCTGGGCGAGGTCGGCGGCGACGGCGGCGCTGGTCCGGGTGACGTAGCCGCTGCGCAGCGCGTCGGGGTCGTTGCCGACCACAGCGGTGGCGGCGGTCGGCCCGGGCGGCGGCGGGGCGCCTGGATCGGCGAGGGAGGAGGCCGGCAGCGCGCGGACCAGGCCGGCCAGGGCCGGCTCGTCGATCCGGCCGAGCGCGAACCAGTCGGTGATGCGGGCGAGTTCCGGCAGCACGGCGCTCGCGGCGGGGGTGGGCAGGACGATGAAGGGGCGGGTGGCGCCGGGCAGGGCGGGGGTCGCGTCGACCGTGCCGGCGTGGGCTGTCAGGACTTCGCCGCCGCTGGGCAGTCGCAGCCGGTGGCCGCCGGGGCCGAGGTGGCGGGCGAGGTCGGCGCTGAACAGGGCGGGGACGGTCGGCGCGCCCGGATCCGCCGCGGTCGGCGCGTCGAGCGCCGCCGGGTCGAAGGTGCCCGCCCCGACAGTCCTGGCGATCCGCGCGTAGGCCCGGGGTTCGGCGACCACCAGGGTGACCTGGGTGGCCTCCGGGTCGACACCCGCGCGCACGCCCGGGACCCCCTCCAGCAGGAATGCCTCGCTCTCCAGCCGTACGGCGGTGGCGGCCGTGACCCCCGGCAGAGCTGCGGCGGCCGCGGCGAACCCTGGCGGCAGGGTCATCCCGGCCGGCGCCGCCACCGAGGCGTCCGCCCCGACCACGAGCTTCGCGGCCTGCTCCCGGGCGAGCCCGACGCCCGCCAGCACGCTCGCGCCGAAGCCGGCGGTGGTGACCGCGAGCACGAGGGCCAGGAGCGGCAGGACGGAGTGCCGCGACCGCCGGCCGCCCCGGCCACCGGAGCCCCGGGCGGCGCGGGCCAGGCCCAGGAACGCCACCGTGCCGGAGGAACGGGCGGCCGCCCGGGCCAGGCCGCCCGCGAGGACGGGCAGCAGGCGTGCCAGCAGTAGCGCCGCGGTGAGGGCGATCAGCAGCGGGGCCGACACCAGCAGCAGGTCGGGGCCCGCGTCCGGTGGGGCGACGCCACGGCGCCGGACACCCGACACCGCCGCCACCGTCAGGGCGAGGACGACGAGTTCGGCGATCAGCCGACCCCGGCGCGCGGCCCTGCCGGAGCCGTCGGCCGGCGGCAGCGCGGCCCGGACCGGAACGGCGAGCAGGGCGAGGGCGGTGGTGACCAGCGCGGCGGCCACCGCCGCCGCCCAGCGCGGCGTGGGCCACAGCCAGAGCGCCGACGCGGT
Source organism: Kitasatospora sp. NPDC005748 (assembly GCF_040630735.1). Lineage (NCBI taxonomy): Bacteria > Bacillati > Actinomycetota > Actinomycetes > Kitasatosporales > Streptomycetaceae > Kitasatospora > Kitasatospora sp. NPDC005748. The sequence continues at coordinate 51,849 of NZ_JBEXYD010000037.1, read as the reverse complement.
GGCCGCGACGGCCGCCGGCAGGACGGTGACCGCGCCCTCCCCGCAGAGCCGCAGCAGGAGCCCGGTGCCGGACCCGCCCCGGGCCCTCAGCAGCCGCAGTTCCGCGCCGCGCCGGTCGGTGGTGAGCGCGGTGGCCAGGGCCAGCACCACCCCCGCGACCCCCGCCACGGCGGCCGGCCCGATCAGGGCCGTCGGCGCGACCGCGGCCTGCCGCGCCACCGCCCGGTCGAGGTGGCCGGGCAGCCGGGACGTCGTAGAGAGGTCGGAGCGGCCGGTGGCGGCGAGCAGTGCGGTGGCCGTCGGCCCGGTGAGGAACGCGGCGACATCGTGCCTGACCCCGGCCAGCCGGTCGGCCCGCAGCACGCCGGTGTCCACCGGGAGCCGCCAGAAGTCACGCGTGTTGCGCCCCCAGCGCCCGAGGGCGCCCAGGTCGTCGCCCCCGATCACCGCGGCGGTGTGCCAGCTCCTGATGTTGGGGTCGCTGAGCGAGCGTTCCAGACAGGCCCGGCCCGTGCACGGCAGGTCGGCCCAGTACGGCTCGGCCGGGTCGGTGACGGTGTAGAGGCCGGTCACCCGCACCCGCTGCGGGGGCACCGAGTCGTCGTCGAGGACCGCACCGAGCCGGATCCCGATCGTCTCCGCCGCACTGCGGGCCACCGCGATCGGGATCGGCTCGCCCTTGCTCCCGCCGGACGGCCAGGCGCCGGCGACCAGGGTGGTGTGCTCGGTGAAGCCGTGGAGGTAGCGCAGGTGCAGGGTCGGCGGGGAGTGCCCGTCCGGGCGGTCCAGGCCGGGGGTGGTCAGCGCGTGGCGCAGCAGGGCCTCGGCGCCGAACACCGGTCCCGACGGCGCCACCGGGAGGCCGGCCCCGGCCCGGGCGACCAGCTGAGCCGCCACCGCCTCCAGCTCCGCCTCCGTCCCGCCGCCCTCCGGGGAGCGAGCGGTGCTGAGCAGGCTCGTCTCCAGCGGGCCCCGGTCGTGCAGGAAGTCCCGCAGCGCCGCGTCCGCGCCGCGGTCCAGCACCCTCGGGATCGCCGCCGCCAGGAACACCAGCACGAAGGCCAGTCCGGCGGTGAGCAGCGCCGCCCAGGGGCCGGTGCGCAGCCTCGTCCGCACCCACCGGGCCGGCCGGTGGGCACCGGAGGTCACCGGGCGGGCGGGACGGGCCGGGCTCGCCGGCCAGGTGGGGTCGGAGCTGGTCACGGGAACCTCCGTCGGGGCAGGACGGCGGTCACCGACGGTCCGTCACGCAGTAGCGGCCGATGGTGCCAGAACAGCGCCCGGGACCGGAAGGTTCCCGGGCGAAGCATGGACCGAAGAGGCACCTCCGGCACGGCCGAACGGGCACTCCGGCCGGCCGCCCCGGAGGAGAGACGCGGCCGGCTCAGCGGATCCGGTCGTAGACGAGGGCCAGCGTGCCGTGCTCCCCCGCGGTCTGGCTGACGAGCGCCCACTCGGCGGCGGGCAGGCCGTCGTCGAACAGGCGCGGTCCGTCGCCGAGGAAGACCGGGAAGACGGTGAGTGCCAGCCGGTCGACCTCGTCGGCCGCCAGCAGTGCCTTGATGACGCTCGCGCTGGAGAGCACCAGGATGTCGCCGCCCCCGGTGGCCCTGAGGCCGGCGACCACCTCGGTGGTCGGCCGGTCGACGACCGTCGTCCGCTCCCACGGCGCCCGGCCGGGGGCGGACTCGCCGAGGGTGCCGGAGAGGACCACCTTGTCGGCGTCGACGAGCCACTTCGCGAAGCCCTCGTCGCGCGGGTCGACGCCCGGCATACCGATGAGGGTGGGCCAGAAGCCGAGGAAACCCTCGGCGTTGACCCGCCCGAGCAGGGCGGTCGTCGCGGGCTCCCAGAGGCCGGTCAGGTGGTCGCGGGCGACGTCGGTGTGGGCGTAGGGCATCACCCAGCTCATGTCCCGGGGGTCGCGCCGGGCGTAGCGGCCGTCGAGGGAGAGGCTCATGTTGGTGACGACCCGGCGGTTTGCGGTCTGCTCGGTCATTGCGTACTCCTCGTGTCGTTGTCGTCAGTGGTCAGTGGCTGTCGTCGGTGGCTGTCGTCGGTGGCTGGCGCCGTCGCCGGTCGTCGTCGGCGGCCGTGAGGGCCGCCGCGAGCTTGTCGAGGCTCTGGCCGAAGCCGGTCTCGATCCCGGCGACGAAGTCCGCCGAGTCGACGGTGCTGTCGGTGATCCGCCAGTGGACGTCGAGCCCGGTGCCCGGGTCCGTGCCGGTCGGCCGGAGGCCTAGCTCGACGTGGGCGGTGAAGGCGGTGCCGCCGCCGGGGAGCAGCGGGGAGAGCCGGTAGGCGAGGCGCTCGCCCGGGCGGACGTCCTCGACGACTCCCTCCGCTCGGCCGGCGACCGGGTCGGAGCCGTCGGTGTCCTCGATGTCGCGGTACTCCTGGACGATCCGGCCGCCCGGGCGGGCCTCGAAGACGAGCTCGGAGACCCGGAGGTCGTCGGGCGTCCACCAGTGGGCGAGCAGGGTGGCTTCGACCAGGTGGCGCCAGACCAGGTCCGGGCGCCCCGGCAGCTCGCGGTGGAACCGGAACGAGCGGCCGTCGGCCCACCCTGCCTCTCCCGCCGCGCGCCGCTCCGCGTGGACGCCGAGGCCGTAGCGCTCGTGGGTCTCGCCCGGGCCGCCGGGCCGCTCCGCGCTGTCGGCGAGCCGGGCGAGCTCGGCCGCCAGCTCCCGCAGGGGGGCGGAACGGAGCGCGTAGACACGCCGCTGGCCGATGCGCTCGGAGGTGACGACACCGGCACGCTCAAGGGCTTGCAGGTGCTTGGTCGTCTGCGGCTGACGCGCCTCGGCGAGCCGGGCGAGCACCCCGACCGGGCGGGGCCGCTCGGCCAGCAGGCTCACGAGGCGCCAGCGCGCCGGATCGGCCAGTGCGGCGAGGAGTGCGTCCATGAGGAGAAGTATTCGCCACAAAGAATATTCGTGTCAAGGAATATCTCCGGACGCACCTGCGCGTGACGGTCGGCCGCATGTCGGAGCCGGGAGCGGGCACGCTCCAGGTCCTACGGTCGGGCGAGGACCGGACACCACGGGCAGGCGCCGAGGCGCCGCCGGGAACGGAGTGTGACCCCATGGACATCCCCCCGAACGCCGCCGAAACCCGCCAGGACCGCTACGACCGCGGCCTGGAGACGCTCACCCGGATCGACGGCGAGGCCGGTCGGCGGGTGGTCGACGCGCTCGCCGACATCAGCCCCGAACTCGCCCACCAGATCGTGGCCTGGGGGTTCGGCGAGATCTACCGGCGCCCCGGGCTGGCGCCGCGCGACCGGCAGTTGGTGACCCTGGGGATGCTCACCGCGCTCGGCGGCTGCGAGTCCCAGCTCGACGTCCACGTCAACGCCTCCCTCAACGTCGGCCTCACCCCCGAGGAGATCGTCGAGGCCCTGCTGCACTCCGCCGGCTACTGCGGCTTCCCCAGGGCCCTCAACGCCACCTTCGTCGCCAAGAAGGTCTTCGCCGAACGCGGCCTCCTGCCGGTCACGGGCGACTGAGGCCGGGCCGCGGCGGGCGGCGGACCGGCCCCGGCGCAGGAGCCCGACCCGCCTGGCCCGCACCGCCGACGGCCTGCGTCACCATGAGCAGAGCGCGAGGGCCGGGAACACCACCCGCACCCGGCCGTGCGTTCGTCCGGGGCTGGTGACACGGTCGCCGACGGTGCCCGGACTCCCCGGTGTCGGCCGGGGGCTCCGGGGAAGGCGGCGACACGCGGCGCCCGTCGAACGCGTCCCCGGCCGCACCGGAGGAAGGATGGGGTGCTTCGGGCCGCCCCAGGTGCCCGGCCCGAGGCCGAGCCGCCCCCGGACGAGAGGAAGCCCATGCAGATCGCCGTCACCACCCCGACCGGCAACGTCGGCCGCCACGTCGTCGCCACGCTGATCCGGGCCGGCGTCCGGCCGCGCGTCCTGCTGCGCGAACCCGGCCGGCTGGCTCCCGAGGTCAGGGGCGAGGTGGACGCCGTGCGGGTCGACCAGTTCGACCCCGAGGCGGTGGCGGCCGCCACCGAGGGCGTCGACGCGCTGTACTGGGTGGACCCGACCACGGGCGGCGAGGACCCGCTCGCCGACTACGCCCGCGCCACCGCCGCCGTGGTCCGTGCCGTCACCGGCAACCGGATCGGCCGGGTGGTCTTCCAGAGCAGTGTCGGCGCCGAGAAGCGGCACGGCGCCGGCGAGATCGACGGCCTGGCGGGGACCGAGACCGCCCTGGACGACCTCGGGGTCGACGTCACCCATCTGAGGTGCGGCTACTTCTTCACCAATCTCGAACTCCAGCTCGACGCCCTCCGGGCGGGCACGCTCCAGGTGGTCCTCCCCCTCGATCAGCCCATGGCCTGGGTGGCACCGCGCGACATCGCCGAGGTGGCCGCCACCCGCCTGCTCTCCCCCGCCTGGTCCGGGCGGTGCGTGCGGGCGGTGCACGGACCGGCGGACCTGACCTGGCGGCAGGTGGCCGGAATCCTCACCGCCGCGACCGGCCGGCGGATCGGCGTCGAGCGGATCACCGACGACGCCATGCGCGCCGGGCTCAGGCGGTCCGGGATGACCGAGGGGCTGGTGGAGGCCGTGCTCGGCATGTCGACCGGCCTCCGTGCGGACTTCACGCCCGAACAGCGCCGCAGCGTCCGGACCACCACGCCGACCACGCTCGCCGCCTGGGCCTACGACCACCTCCGGCACCGGCTCGCCGATGGCTCCTGAGCGCGGCCCGCGCGGGGAGCGGGCGGAGGAACGGCGTGCCGCTCCGGAGCCGGCGCGTCACCCGGCGAGGAGCTCCCCGACGAGTCGGCGGGCGTACCCGGCATCGAGGCCGGCCGGGCGGAAGAGGATGCGGTACATCATCGGGGCCACCACGCGGTCCATCACCGTCTCCACCTCGGGGGCGGCCTCCCCGCGGTCGCCCGCCCGGGCCAGCACGACGTCGACCTGTTCGGCCGCGTAGGCCGAGCACTGGCCGGCGTTGCTGCCGTCCGGGTCGCCGAGCAGGGCGTCGCGGACGTAGGCACGCCCCGACGGGGACGCCATCTCGTCGAGGAACTGCTCGGCCCAGGCCGCCAGGTCGGACCGCAGGTCGCCGTGGTCCGCCGGCTCCGCGTCGGGCCGCAGCCGCTCCACCGCGACGTCCGACAGCAGCTCCTGCAGATCGCCCCAGCGGCGGTACACCGTCGACGGGGTGACGCCCGCCCGCTGGGCGACCAGCGGAACCGTCAGCCCGTCGCGGCCCACCTCGGCGAGGAGTTCACGCACAGCGGTGTGCACCGACGCCTGGACCCGGGCGCTGCGACCGCCGGGGCGCACCATCTGCTTGCGACTCATGGGACCAGCTTAAAGCACAGTCCTTGCGTTTAGGGGGCGCCCACCCCGGTACCGACCGGCGCCGGCACGGGGGCCGGCCGCGACTGCTCGTAGGCGTGACCGACCCGCAGGAGGAGGCGCTCCCCGAGCGGCCGGCCGAGCAGCTGCATCCCGATCGGCAGGCCCGCCGCGTCGCGGCCGACCGGGACGGTCAGCGCCGGCACCCCGGTGATGTTGGCGGGGGCACTGAGGCGCACCAGGGCGTCGGCGACACCCTCGGACGTGCCGTCCGACCAGGTCACCGTCGTCTGGCCGGCCCGCACCGCGGTCGTCGGGACCGTCGGAGCGGCGATCACGTCGACCCCGGCCAGCACACGGGCCCACTCCTCCCGCATCAGGGTCCGGGAGCGCTGCGCTCGCAGGTAGTCCCCGGCGGTCATCAGCTCGCCGGCCTCCAGGAGGACCCGGACGTCCGCCTGGTACAGCTCGGGCACCGTCCGCAGGGTGCGCTCGTGGTACGCGCTGGCCTCCGGCGCCACCAGCCCCCAGAGGGTCGCCCGGATGTAGCGGGCCATCGGGATCCCGACGTCGACGAGCTCCGCGCCGAGGTCCGCCAGGTGCCCGATGGCGCGCCGGACGGCGGTCTCGACCTCCGCGTCGAGGTGGTCGAAGTAGTAGTCGCGCGGCACGCCGACCCGCAGCCCCGTCAGGTCGGTGCCCGGGCCGGGCCGGTGGTCCACGGCGGCGGCGGCCAGCGAGGCGGGGTCGCGCGGGTCGTGACCGGCCATCGCCGTCAGGACGACGGCCGCGTCCTCGACGGTGCGGGTGATCGGACCGACGTGGTCCAGCGACCAGGACAGCGAGGTGACGCCGTGCCGGGGGACGAGGCCGTAGGTCGGCTTGAGGCCGACGACGCCATTGAGCGCGGCCGGCACCCGGATCGAGCCGCCGGTGTCGGTGCCCAGCGCGAAGGCCGCCGCCCCCGAGGCGACGGCGACCGCGGAGCCGCCGCTGGACCCGCCGGCGACCCGGCCGTGGTCCCGGGCGTTGTGGGTCTGCGGGGTGGTCAGGCCGTAGGCGAACTCGTGGGTGTGCGTCTTGCCGAGCAGGATCGCGCCGGCCGCCGTCAGCCGCGCGGCGACCGTGCTGTCGGCCTGCGCGCGGTGGCCCTCGCGGACCCGGGAGCTGGCCGTGGTCGCGGTGCCCGCGACGTCGATCAGGTCCTTGAGACCCATCGGAATGCCGTGCAGCGCCCCCCGGAAGCGGCCGTGCGCCGCTTCGTGCTCGGCCTCGCGCGCCGCACCGCGCGCCTGCTCCGCGAGGACCGAGACATAGGCGTTGAGCTGCGGTTCCACCTGTTCGATGCGGTCGAGCACCGAGCCGACCAGCTCCACGGGAGACAGCCGCCGGGCCCGGATCTCGTCGGCCGCGGCGGCGACGGTGAGCTCATACGGCCGCATCGGACAGCTCCGTTCCCGCGCGGTAGGCGATCGCGGGCGGGGTGTCCCCGAAGTCCAGCTCCCGCAGGACCGCGACGACGGCGTGGAGCTGGTCGGCGGTGGCCGCGACCGGCCCGTGCCGGTCGTCGGGCAGCGGAAGGCCCGCCCGGGCGGCCCAGCGGGCCGCCTCCTGCGGCGTCAGTTCGGCGGCAGACATGGGTGTCCTCTCCTCGTCGGGTCGGGAGCCGCGAAGCACTCCCGACCCAAAAGCTAACAGTTTGCTTTAGCCGAACGTAGGTTCTACGGTCAGCTAAAGCAAATCAATTGCTTTTACGAAGGAGCCCCCTTCCATGCCCGGCCCCCCTCCGACGCACCCGCCCGCCTCCCCCGCCGGGCCACCCCCGGCCGCACGACCTCGTTCGTCCTCCACGGCTCGATCCTGGCCGCCCTGCTGACGGCCTCCAGTGTCCCGACCCCGCTCTACCCGCTCCACCAGGACCGATGGGGCCTCTCCGCACCCGCCGTCACCGTGGTCTTCGGCCCCCACGACCTCCGGGGCTGACACGGCCGGGCCCTGGCACCGTTGGAACCCGAGTACGGTGCCCGGGCCCGGTGACCTCACGCCCAGGGGTTGAAGGGGATGCCGCCGGGCTTGGAGGCGTTGAGCAGGTTGCGGAAGCGGTCGTCCTTGTCGGTGGTCTTGATGGTCGCCGAGCCGAAGTCGGCGTTGTTGAGCCGGTCGCGCAGCCAGGTGCTCGGCCAGCCGTTCCAGTCGACGATGGGCGGCTGGCGCCAGCTGTGGTAGTGGTTCTCCGGCGGCTCGTCGTTGCTGTTGGCCAGCCGGAACAGGTGGGTGAGCGCCGGCAGGCCGTCCTTGTGGTAGACGACCTTGGGGTGGCTGCCGCTGAAGCGCACCGAGGAGCGCGGGTAGGTGGCCTGGCCGCCGTGCTGGGTCACGGTCAGGAACTCGACCTGGTCGGACGACTGCTTGACCCAGGAGATGACGTGCTCCCAGTCGTGGCGGTGGCCGCCCGAGCCGTTGACCGTCTGGTCCTTCTCGAAGTAGCTGGCGTACACGATCGCGCACCAGCCGTTGTTGCACTTGGACCGGGCGTAGGTCTGGGACCGGTCCAGGTCGGACTGGTCGTGGCAGTTGCCGTTGATGGCGCCGGAAGTCTTCAGACCCGGGTTGAGGGTGCCGTCGGGGCCGATGGCCGAGACGGCGTAGCAGCCGTCCACGTCGTAGTCGTAGGCGGGCGAGAACGAAGCCTCGTAGCCGCCGGCGCGCTGCGGCAGATTGGGCAGCGAGTCGGCCTGGGCGGCCGGCCCGGAGAAGGTGAGCAGGAGGACACCGGCGCCGAGGACCGTCCCGATCCGGCCCCGGGTGCGGGTCGCGCGCCCGGTCGCGGAGCCCTGGGCCGTGGTGGCCGGGCCGGTCAGCGAGGAACTGTTCATGTATCCCTGTTTCGTCAGGAGTTGACGGGGGCCGCCCGGCAGCTGCGGGGCGGCGCACATCGAGCATGGCCGTGATCCGCCCGGGGCGGATCCGTCCGATGACTGACGGGATTCGGAAGCCGGCGCCCCCGTGCGGGCGGGGGCGCGGCCTGACCCTCAGTCAAATGACGTAGTCGGGTGCGCGCCGGGAGGGCCCCCGCCCGGGGTGCCGGCGCGCGGCCCGACACCCCGGGAAGGGGCGGGCGGGCCCGCTCACCGCAGGCGCGCGTCGAAGGTCAGCGCCTCGACGAGCTCGCCGACCCGGCGCTCCGGCAGGCCCCGCGACACGAACCAGGCGCCGACGTTGCGCACGTCGCGCTCCAGGAACGAACGGCCGCGCGGATTGGCGACGACGTCCACGATCTGCGGCACATCGATGATCACCAACCGCCCGTCGTGGACCAGGATGTTGTACGCCGAGAGGTCGCCGTGCGCGTAGCCGTCGACGGCGAGCAGCGACAGGTTGCGGCCGAGCTGCTCCCACAGGTCCTCGACGTCCACCTCCTCGGCGCGCAGCTGCGCGAGCCGGGGCGCGGCGGTGCCGCCGGCGTCGCCGACGAACTCCATCAGGATCTCCGTACCCAGGATCTGTACGGGGTACGGGACGGCCACGCCGGCCGACCAGAGCCGGCACAGCGCCGTGAACTCGGCGGCGGCCCACTGGCCGGCGATCGCCTCCTTGCCGAACGCGGTGCGCTTGGCCATGGCCCGGGCGATCCGGGACTCCTTGTGCTGGCGGCCCTCCAGGTAGCCGGAGTCGCGGTGGAACATCCGGTGCTGGGCGTCGCGGTAGCGCTTGGCCGCCATCAGCGTGCGCCGGTCGGTCCCGGGCACGCCGCGCTCCAGGAGGAAGACGTCGGCCTCCTTGCCGGTCTTGACCAGCCCGAGTTCGGTGTCCACGGCCGCGAGTTCGGTCACCACCCAGGCAGGGCGCGGCGCGGGGCCCTTCTCGGTGGGGGTGGACTGGTCCCAGGTGGACCAGCGATCGCCCTCGGCGGGACCGTCGGCGACCGGCGTCGAGCCGTCGTCGTAACTGCCGTCGGGGGTGTCATCGTCGGTGACGTACGCGTCGGCGAAGTCGTCGGCGCTGTCCGCGCCGTGGGTGTCATGCGGGTGGCCCGCGGGCTCGAAGGCCTCGAAGTGGTAGGCCACCTCGGGCTCGAAGTCGCCGTCCCGCTCGGACCGGCGGCCGCGACGGGGTGCGCCCTTGGGGCGGATACGGGAGAAGGAATCGTTGTCGGCAAAGCGCTCACGCACTGCGGTGGCTCCAGAGGAACGGCCCACCGGTGCGCCAGTCGTGAGGCGTCGTCAGCCGGTGGGCGAAAGACGAGAGGAAGAGGCGTCTGGCGCGCACACGAGGGCGCGCCGCATCACGGCGGCAACCATTGGTACGCACCTCCTCTGCTTCTCCACGTCGGTCCTCGTGCCACGGCACGAGAGCGCCGCGGCGACGCCACGGGCGACACCGCGGCGGGAACGGTGAAAGCTTAGCGACTTCCAAGATCGGCGCAACCGAATTCCTTTCGGCCCGGTCCGGTCCGGTCACGGTCCTCATCCCGGTGCCGCACCACGCACCCCCTCGCCGCCCGACATGCCGCGCACGGCCCAAGGTCGCCGACCGGCGGCCGACGGCGCGGAACAATGCCGGAGGTCGTACGAGACTGGAGGTCAAATCATGGACAGCACCGCGCAGTTCCGCGCCTGGGACGTCCGCGAGTCGGGTCCGGCCGACGCCCCGCACCGGGTCCTGCTGCTGCCCGGCGGGCTGTGCGGCGCGGCGTTCTACGAGGACGTGATGGCCGCCCCGCCGCTCGCCGGCGCGCCGGTCCGGCTGGTGGCGGCGACCGTCCCGGGCCACGCCGGGACGGTCGCACCCGCGGACGTGTCGATGGAGAACTACGCGGCGATCACCGGCGCCTTCGCGGCCGACCACGGCTGCACCACCGTGGTCGGCCACAGCATCGGCGCCAACATCGCGCTGGAGATGGTCGCCGGCGGGCACTTCTCCGGGCCGGTGGTGCTGCTCTCCCCGACGTTCTCACGACCGGACGAGTCCAGAGCGCTGGCGATCGCCGCCGCGATCGGCCGGGTCCCCGGGCTCGGCTCGCTGGCCTGGCCGACGATGCTGTGGCTGACGCCGAAGGCGCTGGCCGACAGCATTCCGGAGTCGCGGCGGGAGGCCCTGCTCGCCGACCTCGGCAAGAACTCCGCGTCGTTCTGCCGCCGGGCCATGATCGAGTACTTCGCGTACCTGGACCGGCACGGCCAGCTGGTACCCCGGCTGTGCCGCTCCGGCGCCCGGGCCCTGGTGGTCCGCGGCGACCGGGACGAGGTGGGGCTCACCGACGCCGAACGGGCCGCACTGACGGACTGCCCCACGGTGACCCTGGAAGTGGTCCCCGACAGCGGGCACCTGGTGCTGCTCGAACAGCCCGACGCGGTGGCCCGCCTGATCGCCGGCGCCGTGCTCGGCCCCGCCTCCTGAGCCCGCCACCGCCGGGCGTCAGGGACGCGGGCCCGCCGGTCGTGGTCGGGGGCCGCCCGGCCCGGACGGCGGGCGAGGGGGGACGGCCACCGTCCGGGCGCGGCGGGCGCACCCACCGCGCCCTCTTCTCACCCCGCTCCGCCGGGCCAAACCCCACGCCCGCGGCCTCTTCCGCCCGGCCGCCGGGAGCCACCGGTCGGCGCACGGTCCGGGCGTCCGACCGACACGCGGCGGACCGGCGGGGCGGCTTGCCGACGACCGTCGGAGGACGGACATTCGTGGTGGTGCTGTCGGCGGGAACCCGCCCCGGGGAGTCCGTCCACCGGCAGGCCGCCCGACGAGGTCGAGGTGGGTGTGGCGATGAGCAAGGTGGAGGAGTCGATCGACGTGGACGTGCCGGTCCGCGTCGTCTACGACCAGTGGACGAGCTTCGAGCGTTTCCCGGAGTTCATGGAGGGGGTGCAGGAGGTCCGGCAGCTGGACGACCTGCACGCCCACTGGAAGACCAGGATCGCCGGGCTGTCCCGCGAGTTCGAGACCGAGATCGTCGAACGGGTCCCCGACGAACGGGTGTCCTGGCGCACCAGCAGCAGCAATGTGAAGCACACCGGCACGGTCTCCCTGCACCCGATCGACGCGACCCACACCCGGGTCAGGATGACCATGGACTTCGAGCCCACCGGATTCGCCGAGAAGGCCGCGGACAAGCTGGGCGTGCTCGACCGGATGGTCAGCGGTGACCTGCGGCGCTTCAAGCACTTCGTCGAGAACCGCGGGGCCGCCCCCGGGAGCGCCGGCTCCTGACCGCGGCGCGGGGCCGGATTCCCCGGCCACGCCCGGCCGGCGACACTCCGCGGCGGCCGTGAGCAGCGCGCAGGCGAGGTAGCGACCGCGACGCCCAGGAGCACGACCCGGACCTCACCACCGCCGCGCACCGCCCGGTCGCGGACCGCGCGCCGGGCGGCCGGCCGGCCCCGGGCGGGGCCGCCGCCCGCGCTTCGGGCTCAGAATCCGCGGGCGGCGGCGCCGTCGCGCAGCAGGGCGAACGCCTCGGCCGTCTCCGCGGCGGCCAGCACGGCCACCTCGCCGACGTCCTGCCCCTCGGCGAGCCTCGCCCAGGTGGCGTGGGCGAGGACCTGGCGCACCGCCGTGTACTGGGCCGCGAACAGCCGGGCGGTGACGTTCCCGTCCGGGCCCAGCGCCTCGGCGAGCGCGCGGGTGTCGGCGTCGAGGTAGTCGAAGAGGTGGGCGGAGAGGCTGGGGGTCTCGTAGACCAGCCGGAAGAAGGCCAGCACCTCGGGGCTGTCCGTCAGCCCGCTGCTGGGGTCGCGCGCGGCCAGCCGCTCCAGGTGGTGGCGCTCCAGCGCGTCCAGCGGGGTGGTCCCGGCCGGGCGGGCGCGCACCACCCGTCCGGCCTCGCCGAGGTGGTCGGCGAAACGGTGCAGGACCAGCTCCTCCTTGCTGCCGAAGTAGCGGAAGAGGGTGGGCTTGGAGACCTCGGCGGCGGCGGCGATCTCGGCCACCGAGACCTGGTCGAACCCGCGGGCCAGGAACAGGGCGATCGCCGCCTCCGCGATGGCCTGCCGGGTGCGCTGCTTCTTGAGGGTCCGCAGACCCGTGTCCGACTCGCTCATGACTCGATCATAACCAGGAAATGTTTGTTACTCGGTTGCTTTTCTTACCGAGTTGCAGTTTGCTGGTGTGCATCACCGACGAGACGGAAGGGCGGACACACCATGACAACCGTGGTGATCGTGGGGGCGGGACCGACCGGACTGACACTGGCCTGCGGGCTGGCACGGCAGGGGGTCGCCGTGCGGGTCGTCGAGAAGGCGGCCGCGTTCCACACCGGCTCACGCGGCAAGACGCTCAACCCGCGGAGCCTGGAGGTCCTCGCCGACCTGGGGCTCGGCGCGCGACTGGCGGCCGCCGGCCGCACGCACCTCCCGTTCCGCAAGTACTTCGGCGGCGAGTTCGTCAACGAGACCGAACCGTTCGCCGGCGCCCGCCGCAGCACGCCCACCCCCTACCCGGCGAGCCTGTGGCTGCCGCAGACGCGGGTCGAGCGACTGCTGCGCGAGAAGCTGGCCGAGTACGGGGTGACGGTCGAACTCGCCACCGAGCTCGTGGACTTCACCCAGGACGACGAGGGCGTGGAGGTCCACCTCGCGGACGGCGGACGGATCTCCGCCGAGTACCTGGTCGCCTGCGACGGCGGCCGCTCCACCGTGCGCAAGCTGCTGGGGATACCGTTCGTCGGCGAGGGCGACCCGGAGCCGCTCATGGTCTGCGGCGACGTCGAGGTCGAGGGCCTCGACCGCGGCGCCTGGCACCAGTGGTTCGGCCCGCAGGGCGTGTTCATGCTCTGCCCCTTCGAGGGCACCCGCCGCTGGCAGCTCCAGGCGAGCCCGGAGACGGACGCCGACGGCCGGGCGGTCGCCCCCTCCCTGGAGAGCTTCCGGCGGCTGGCCGCCCTGCACACCGGTCGGACGGACCTCGTGCTGACCAACGCCACCTGGCTCTCCACCTGGCGGGTCAACGTCCGGATCGCCGAGGAGTACCGCAGGGGGCGGGTCCTGCTGGCCGGCGACTGCGCGCACGTCCACCCCACCGCCGGCGGGCTCGGCATGAACACCGGCATCCAGGACGCCTGGAACCTGGCCTGGAAGCTCGGGCACGTCCTGCGCGGCCTCGCCGCACCGGCCCTGCTGGACACCTACCAGGACGAACGCCGGCCGGTCGCCGCCTGGACGCTCGACGTCACCACGGCCGGCATGACCAACGTCATGGCGGGCATCGGCACTCCGGGCGTGGGCGTCGAGGCCGGCCGGGTGGGCGACCTCACCGGCCTCTCGCTCGGCTACCGATGGAGCCGGCTCGCGGCCCCCGGTCCCGACGGCCCGCTCCGGGCCGGCGACCGGGCCCCGGACGCCGTCTTCACCGGCCCCGACGGCAGGCCGGCCCGACTCTTCGAGCACTTCGCCGGCGACCACTACACCCTGCTCGGCTTCGGCCCGGGAACCCGCCCCGCACTCGCCGGACTCCCGGCCCAGATCCGGCCCGTCCTGCTCGACGACCCTTCCGGCGACGCCCACCGGACCTACGGGATCGCCACCGACACCCTCGCCCTCGTCCGACCGGACAACCACCTCGCCCTCCTCGCCCCCGCGACGGCCCGCCAGGAGGTGCTCGACTACCTGACGGCCCTGCGGTAGCCGCCCGGCCCACGCCGTGGCTCTAAAAGCGAAGACATTGCGTTAGCGGGCCGGCGTGATCTACGATCGGCTAACGCAAAGGCGGAGCTTTAACAGCTCCCGCCGCCGCGACGACGCCACCCGTACGAGGGGAACCCCGGTCCATGCACACGACGTCCGACGACCCGCGCGGTGCTTCACCCGCCATCGGCACCATCCCGGCCTGGACCGTCGGCGACCTCACCGTGCACCGGATCGACGAGATCCCCCTGCCGCCCGACACCGGGCAGTGGCTCCTGCCGGACGCCACGCCCGAGGTCGTGCGCGGGCAGGACTGGCTGCGCCCCGACTTCGCCGACCCGGCCGGCCGGCTGCTGATCGACAGCCACAGCTTCGCGTTCACCGTCGGCGGCCTGAAGGTCCTGGTGGACACCGGGATCGGCAACGGCAAGGACCGCGCCAACCCGGCCTGGCACGACCTCCACACCGACTACCTCGACCGGCTGACCGCCGCCGGGTACCCGCCCGCCGACGTCGACCTCGTGATCCTCACCCACCTGCACACCGACCACGTCGGCTGGAACACCCGCGCCGACGGGAACGGGGCGTGGGTCCCCACCTTCCCCCACGCCCGCTACCTCACCTCGCGCGCCGAGCGCGAGTTCTGGGCCGGCCGGGAGATGGACGAGCCGCGCCGCCGGATGTTCCGCGACTCGGTGGACCCGGTGGCGGAGGCCGGGCTGCTCGACCTGGTCGACGTCCCGGCGGGCGGCGCCGAGGTCGCCCCCGGCCTGCGGCTGCTCCCCACGCCCGGCCACACCCCGGGCCACCTGGCCGTCGAGCTGTCCGGCGAGGGCGGCGCGGCCCTCGTCACCGGGGACTGCGTCCACCACCCGGTCCAGTTCGCCCACCCGGCCATCGGCAGCTGCGTCGACATCGACCCCGCCCGGTCGCGGGCGACCCGGCGGTCCCTGCTGGAGTCGCTCGCCGGCACCGGCACGCTGGTCCTCGGCACCCACTTCCCCCCGCCCACCGCCGGCCGGGTGGTCGCCCACGGCGACGCCTACCGGCTGGAGTCCGTCCCCGGCACCCCCCGTACGACGGCCTGACGCCGGAGTGGGGCGTCGGACGGGCCGACGTCCCACTCCGGCAGGACCACGACGCCCGGCCGTCAGCCGACCGGCTCAGGGGTCGGCCGGGCCGGCGCGGCCGACGCGGGGCCGGCTGCCGAGGCCGCCCCCAGGCCGGTGCCGCGCGTCTCCTCGGCCCACAGGACGCACACCAGCAGGCCGACCGCCGTGGTACCGGCCGCGATCAGCATGGTCGGCCCGGTCCCGAGGCCGCTGAGCGACAGCGGCAGCAGGTACGTGCCCACGGCCGCGCCGATCCGGCTCACCGAGGTGGCGACGCCGACCGCCGTCGCCCGGATCTCGGTCGGGAAGAGTTCGTTCGGGTAGGTCCAGTCGAGCACGTTCGGGCCGCCGCACAGGAACGCGTAGGCACAGAGCGCGATGACGGCGACGGCCGCGGGGGCGGCCGGCCAGACACCCAGCAGGGCGAGCGGCACGATCATCAGGGCGAACGACCAGATGATCACCGGACGACGGCCCCAGGTGTCGATCAGCCGGAGCGCCGGGAAGCAGCCCAGCAGGAAGACCAGGCTCACCAGGGCCGTACCGAGGGTGTCCAGCACGGTGCCGCCCGGCATGCCGAAGGAGGCCAGGATCTGCGGGCCGAAGGTCAGCATCGCGAAGAGCGGGCCGACCTGGCAGAGGAAGAACAGCCCGCAGAAGAGCGTGCGGCGCCGGTAGGGCTCGGTCATCAGCAGCCGCAGGCCGCTGGGACGCCCCGCCTCGGCCGGGTCGGGCATCAGTTCCCGCCCGTCGACCCGGACGCCCAGGTGCTTTTCGACCACGCGCACCGCGTCACCGACCCGCCCGTTGGCGGCCAGCCAGCGCGGCGACTCGGGCGAGCCGCGCCGGATCACCAGGAACACCACGCAGAGCACCGCGGAGCTGGCCAGCATCCAGCGCCAGCTGCCGTTCCCGCCGATCCGAAGGAACAGGTAGCCCGTCAGGTAGGCGAGGACGGAACCGGCGTACCAGGCGATGATCTGCTGGCCGAGCAGCCGCCCGCGGTGGCGGGCCGGCAGCCACTCGGCGAGCAGCGAGGTCGCGATCGGGTAGTCGGCGGCCACGGCCAGGCCGAGCACGAAGCGCAGCACGGCGATCGCCCACACCTGGTCGACCCAGAAGGAGAGCACCGAGCAGACGACCATCACCAGCAGGTCGGCGGTGTACATCACCTCCCGGCCGATCTTGTCGGTCAGCACGCCGAACAGCGCGCCTCCGACGAACATGCCGACCAGGGCGGCGGCGCCGATCAGGCTGACCTCGGCGGTGGAGAGGCCGAGCTCGGGACGCATCCCGATCAGGGCCACGCCGACGATGCTCAGGATGTAACCGTCCAGCAGGGGCCCACCGGAACAGGCCAGGGCCAGTCTCCGGTGGAAGGCGGTATACGGGGCGTTGTCGATGGTTCGGGACATGGAATTCGGGTCCTCCGGGGCGTACGGCAGTGCTCCCGCACTCCGTGCGCCTGGTAGACGGCAGAAGTCGGGGCCGCCCGGTCGGACGACCCCGTCACCCGGACCCACCGGGCGACCGTCCACGGTTGCCCGCTCCGAAGCGGTCCCGACGGGGACGAAGGTCCGCCGGTTCCGGCCCTTGGTCCCGAACCGGACGGGCCCTGGGACCCGTGCGGCGGGGGCTTCGGCCTGCCAGGCCCGGGAAGCACCGCTCCGCGCGCTCCGGCCGGGCGGACCGGGTGACACTTCTCACCCGAACGCGGCAAATGTCTTAATTGCCTGATATGTGATGGCGGCGGGCAGCGTCCACGGATCGTCGACGGGCCCCGGACAGCTGGTCCGGCCCCCGCCGCCCCGCACCGGACACCCAACCCGCCGGTAGCGGGCGGCCGATGGTGACGGCCGGACCCCGGGCGAGCCGCGACCCGCCCTCGGGGCGGCCGCTCTGACGGACAGTCCGACGAGGGACCCGGCCGCCACCCCCGCCGGGACGGCCACCCAGCCGGTCCGGCGGCGACCGGGCGGACCTACCCACCGGTAATCTCCGCTGCCGAACCCCTGGACACCCGGGCGCACCTGGTCCACGCTTCAGCTCCATGACCCCTACGCCGGCCCCCCGGGGCTCCGTACAGCCCGCCCTCCTCGACGCCGTCCTCGGCGTGGCCGAGGACATCGCGGCGCTGCTCCGCGACCGCCCCGACACCGGCCGGCCGATCCCGGGCGCGCTGTGGACCATGGGCGAGGCGGCGGCCCATCTCGCCCTGGCCAACCGGCTGATGGCCGAACTGGCCGCCGGTGAGCGGCGGACCTACGGCGACGGCACGCCGGCCGGCCTGGCCGCCGCCAACGCGGCGTCCCTGGCCGCGTTCCCCGAACGGGACGCGGTCGTCCTCGCCGAGCAGATCGTCCGGCACGCCCGCGCCTTCACCGAGGCCTGTGCCGGCCGGCCCGCGTCGACCGCGGTGCTGACCCCGCTCGGACCGATGGACCTGGCCACGCTGGCCTCGTACCTGATCACCCATATGCTCGGCCACGGGTACGACCTGGCCGTCGCGCTGCGGCGGCCGCACATGGTGGACCGTCACCGGGTGGCGCTGACCGTGCCGTTCCTGATGGCCGCCATGCCGCGGGTGGTCGACGGCCGCTCCGCCGCCGGTCACACCGCCTGCTACGACCTGCGGGTGCGCGGCGGCGCCCGGTTCACGGTGACCTTCCGCGACGGCGTGGCCGAGGTCTCCGCCGACCCGGCCCGCCGACCGGACTGCACGATCCTCACCGAGCCGGTGGCCTTCCTCCTGCTCGCCCTCGGCCGGTGCGGCCCGTACGCGGTGCTGGCCCGGGGCAAGGTCCTCGCCTGGGGGCGCAGGCCGTGGCTCGCCCTCGGGTTCCCGCTGCTGTTCACCGCCCCCTGAGCGCGGCCTCGGGGCGTACGCCGCTCAGGGCAGCCGCCCCCAGCTGGTGACCAGGCCGGGCGAGAGGTCCGCGACGGTGCCCGTGGCGAGGGACTCCCGCGCCTCGTCGAGGAGCCCGGCGTCGACGAGGCCGGTGGCGAGCATGGCCTCGCGGGTGCGGTCCCAGGTGTCCAGCCAGAACGCGGTGATCGGGGCGTCCGCGACCAGGGCGGGCACGAACACCTCCGCGCCGACCTCGGACAGCCCGAGGTCGCGCAGCAGCCGCGGACAGTCGGGGGTCCAGCTGATGTCCGTGCCGATGGACGTCCGCAGCGCCCGCCACATCGCCCGCATCGCGAGCCGGTACGGGGTGTCCGGCGGCGCGGCCGTGGTGAGGTCGACCGGGTCCCCGAGGACGAGGTACCCGCCCGGGACGAGGAGGTCCCGCAGGCGGGCCAGGACGCGGTGCCGTTCCGGCAGGTGCATCAGCACGAAGCGCGCGTGCACCAGGTCGAACCGGCCGCCGGGGTCGAAGTCGGGCGAGGAGATGTCCGCCGTGAGCGTCCGCAGCGCCCCGCCCGCGAACGGTTCGACGAAGCGGGTGTCCCGGTCGACGGCGAGGACCTCGCCGGCCCCGCCCGCGGTCGCCAGCCAGCGCGCGATCGTGCCGGTACCGGCTCCCACCTCGCAGCAGCGCACTCCCGCGCCGACCCCGAGGGCGCGCAGCCGGGCGCGGGTGACGTGGTCGTAGGCGAGGGAGCCGAGATCGATGCGTTCGCCCTCGCCGGGCTGCCAGGGCGGGGCCGCGGATACCGCCGAGCCTAGCGAAGGGCGGCCGTCCCGTCGCCCGGACGGGCCCGTCCCGGTCCGGTCTCCCCGCCCGGCCCCGTCCGCCGAATCCGGCTACGCTGAGCAAGGAGGCTCCGGGCCCGAGGCGGGGGTGTCGGCCACACCGTGCGGAGGTGCGAGGTGCCGGGAGAATCAGAGCCGCGGTGGCGGCGTGACGTCCTGCCCGCGGTCACCGCCGCGCTGCGGCGCTTCCCCTTCACCGTCGCCACCGCCGTGGTGGTGCTGGTGGTCGGGCTGGCCGTGGGCGGCCTGTGGGACGCGACGTCCGACCGGTCGTGGTACCCGAACGTCGCGTACGGCCTGCCCTCGTTCGAGAAGGGCCGCTGGTGGACCCTGGCCACCGGTCCGCTGTTCTGCTCGACACCGATCGACTACCTCCCGGTGCTCGTCGCCGTCGTGCTGCTCTGCGGCCTCGCCGAGGCGAGGCTCGGCACGCGCTGGACCGCCGCGGTGACGGTGGCCGGCCAGCTCGGCGCCGTCCTGCTGGCCGCCCTGCTGCTGTTCGCCCTCCGGCACACCGCGTGGACCTGGGCGAAGGACCTGGCCGGCACCGTCGACGTCGGCGTCTCGGCGGGCGCGCTCTGCGCGGGCGCGGTGGCCTCGGCGGCCCTCGCCTCGCCGTGGCGGCAGCGGCTGCGGCTGGCCCTGGCCGCCTACGCCGGCGTCTCGCTGCTGTACGTCGGAGGGCTCGACGACCTGGAGCACGCCCTGGCGGTCGCCGGCGGCCTCGTGGCGACCCACTGGCTGCGGGTCCCGGGCGCGGCCCGGACCTCCGGCCGGCTCAGCCGCCGGGAGTGGCGGCTGCTCGCGGTGGCGGGCCTGGTCCTGATCGCGGCGATCCTGCTGGTCGTCTGGCTGGTACCGGGCAGCGGTCCGGTCGGGGAGACCAGAGGGCTGGGCGGACCGGGCTGGCAGGTGCTGCTCTCGGTGGCGCTGATCGCCCTGCTGGTCAACGGGCTGCGCCGGGGGCGCCGCACCGCCTGGCGCTGGACGGTGCTGCTCTGCGCGCTGAACGCGCTGCTGGGCCTGTTCGTGGCGGTCGCGTACGTGATCGGCAAGGCGCTCGACGAGCAGGTCACGGTCACCGGCGCGGCGGTGTTCGTCCCCACCTCGGTGGTGTGGACGGCCGAGCTGGTGGTGCTGATCGCCGGCCGGGAGGCGTTCCGGGCCAGGCGGCCGCGCGGCCGGGCGCAGGTGCCCGGTGCCGAGCCGGCGGCCGCAGCCGCGCCGGCGTCCGACGGGGACCCGCGCAGCCGGGCCGCGGACCTGCTGGTCCACCGCGGCGGGGCGAACCTCTCCTGGATGACCACCTGGCCGGACAACTCCTACTTCTTCCCCGAGGGCGACGACGGGAGCTACATCGCCTACCGGGCCCACGCCGGCGTCGCGGTAGCGCTGGGCGATCCGGTGGGAGCACCGGACGACCGGGGCCGGACGATCACCCGCTTCGCCGAGATGTGCGACCGCGCGGGGCTGGTCCCGTGCCTGTTCTCCGCCACCGCCCGGGCCGCCGGGACCACCGACGCGCTGGGCTGGCGGTCCGTCCAGGTCGCCGAGGACACCGTGATCGACCTGCCGGACCTGGAGTTCCGCGGCAAGGCCTGGCAGGACGTGCGCACCGCCCTGAACCGCGCCAGGAAGGACGGCGTCGAGTACCGGCTCGGCGCCCTCGCCGAACAGCCGCGACCGGTGCTGTCCCAGGTCCGCGGCATCTCCGAGGAGTGGGTCGGTGACATGGGGCTGCCGGAGATGGGCTTCACGCTCGGCGGCGTGGAGGAGGCGATGGATCCGCGGATGCGGGTCGGCCTGGCGCTGGAGGGCGACGAACACCTCCACGGGGTGACCTCGTGGATGCCGGTGTACGGCCCGGACGGGGTGCCGCAGGGCTGGACCCTGGACATGATGCGCCGCCGCCGCGAGGGCTTCCGGCCGGTCGTCGAGTTCATGATCGCCTCCAGCTGCCTCGCCCTGCGCGACGACGGCGCGCACTACCTCTCGCTCTCCGGCGCGCCGCTGGCACGCACCGGCCCCGCCCACGCACCGACCGTGCTCGACCGGATCCTCGACCAGTTGGGCGCGGCCATGGAGCCGTACTACGGCTTCCGCTCGCTGCACTCCTTCAAGGCGAAGTTCCAGCCGCGCTACGAGCCGATGTTCCTGCTCTACCGCGACGAGGCCGACCTGCCCCGGATCGGGCTGGCCCTGCTGCGCTGCTACCTGCCCTCCGCCACGATGCGCGACCTGCTCAAGGTCCCCGCGCACCACGGCTGACGGGAACGGAACCGCCGTGCGGAGCGCATCGGTCCAGGTCGAGGTGGTCATCACCGTCCCCAACCACGGCGTCGGGCTCTGGATGCTCGGCGCGTTCGTGCTGACCTTCGCCGGGACCAGGGTCGTCACCCGGCTGATCAGGGCGGGCCGGGGACCGTTCCGCGACGTCGCGGTCGGCGGCACCCACGTGCACCACCAGGTGTACGGCATCCTCGCGATGCTGGTGGCGGGCGCCATCGAGTTCTCCTACCGGCCGGACAGTCCCGGGGCGCAGGTCCTGGCCGTGCTGTTCGGCGCCGGCGCCGCCCTGGCCGTGGACGAGTTCGCGCTCTGGTTGCACCTGGAGGACGTCTACTGGGCGAAGGAGGGCCGCAAGTCGGTCGACGCGGCGTTCCTCGCGGTGGCGGTCGGCCTGCTGCTGGTCGCCGGGTTCAACCCGTTCTCCGATGTGGGTCAGGGCACGGCCAACCACCTGGTCTTCGCCGCGCTGATGCTCGTCAACCTGGCGCTGTGCGTCGGCACGATCCTCAAGGGCAAGACGGCGCTCGGGGTGATCGGCCTGCTGGTGCCCCTGGTGGTCGGGCTGGTCGGCATCCTGCGGCTGGCCAAGCCGACCTCCCCCTGGGCCCGTTGGCGCTACCGCCCCGGCTCGCGCAAGGCCGAGCGCGCGCTGCGGCGCTACCCGCCCGACCGCCGGACCCGCCTCGACGCCCTGAAGGACTTCGTCGGCGGCACACCGCACCGCTGATCCCGCGCGGCCCCCGGCCGGGTCGGGCCCACCGCCCCGGCCGGGTCGCCCCGGCGATCAGTCCAGCATGCGCTCGATGAGGTCGGCGGCGTGCCGGGTGCCGCCCTCGGCCCGGGCGCCGGCCCGCAGCCGCGCGGAGCGGCGGGCCACCTCCGGGTCGCCGACGAGCTCGGCCAGCGCCGTCCGCAGGGTCTGCGCCGTGGCGTCCTCGGTGTCGATCCGGCGGCCCACCCCCAGCTCCACCAGACGGTCCGCGTTCATGAACTGGTCGACGGCCTGCGGGACGGCGATCATCGGCACCCCGGCCAGCAGCCCCTCGCCGCAGCCGCCCATCCCCGCATGGGTGACGAAGGCGTCCGCCTGCGCCAGGATCGCCCGCTGGGGGACCCACGGGTGCACCTCGACGTTGGACGGGACGGTGCCGAGGTCCCGCGGGTCGGTGTACTTCCCGATCTGCAGGACGACGTGCCAGCCCGGCAGGTCGCCGAAGGCCGCCAGGCACTGCCGGTAGAACTCCGGGCGGCGGGTGAACGCCGAACCCAGCGAGATCAGCAGGACCTTCTCGGCACCGGCGGGGCGGGTCCAGGCGTCCGCGCCCGCGCTCAGGTCGTAGCAGGGGCCGACGAAGGTCACCGCGTCCGCGTCGACCCGGTCGGCGTTCGGCTGCATCGCCCGCGTGATCAGGGCCAGGACCCGTACGGGGAGACCGGCGAAGGCGTCCACGTCGGTGGTGGTGCCGCTCTCGGCCAACCAGCGGGCGAACCTCGCCCGGTGGGCGGCGGCCCCCGGCAGCTCCCACAGCTGGACCGCCTCCTCCTGGTGGTAGCCCTGCCAGGCCACGAAGGTCGGGGACAGCTGCACGACGGGGCGGCCCTGGGACTCGGCGAGGGCACGCGCGGCGTAGCCGCCGATGTCGTACAGGTAGAGGTCCGCGGGGTCGTCGTCGTAGGCGGTGCGCAGCTGCGGGAGGGCCTGGACGGCGTTGTCGAGGAAGAGGTCCATCCCGGCGATCGGGTCATCGGGCCAGCTCTGGTCACCGACCGGCAGCACGGAGGCGCAGGGGACCAGTTCGGCCCCGGTGGCCTCGATCAGCGCGGCGGCCGCCGGGTCGTTGGCGTAGGTCACCCGGTGGCCGCGGGCCACCAGTTCGCGGATGACCTCAAGGCTGGGCAGGACGTGGCTGACGGCGGGGACACCGACCATCGCGATGTGGGCACGGCGACGGGACATGGGCGATCACTCGTTTCAGGTCTGCGGCGGGGAGGACACGGCAGACCCGTGCGCCCGGCCCGGCGCGGGAGAGCCCGCCGGCGGAGCGTCACTCGGGTCTGCGAGACGGGACGGGGGCCTGCCCCGTCCGATCAGCCGTAGACCTGGTGGAAGCACATGTTCAGGACCCTAACCCGCAACCCGGCGGCCGCGCACGGCATTTACGGCGGCCCAGGTTCACCGTGGTGCCGTCCGTGCGCAGCAGCGACAGGTAGGCGGCGAAGTCGAGCGGCGCGGAGACGGTGTTGAGGACGAGGTCGTACCGGCCCGCCGCCTCCTCGAAGGTCTTCGGGTCGCCCATCACCTCGCCCGAGGGCACCTTCCACGGGATCGGGGACGCGTTCCGGAACGGGAGCGTGACGGTGTTCGCGGTGGCGCCGGTCACCGCGTACGGCTTCGGCCGGGACGACGGGGTCTACAGCCACACCCGGTGGACGTTCTGAGCGACGCCGGCCGCGGCCGGACGGGCCCCGACGAGCGCCGGGGCGTGGCGGGCCGGCCGAACCGACTCACCACGCCCCGGCGCCACCGGACTGCTCTCAGCCCTCCTGGGCGAGGCTCTTGATCTCTTCGTAGTCCATGCCGAGCCGGCTGAAGACCTGGATCTGCTGCTCGGGCATGCCGAGGCCGACCAGCTCCTTGACCTGGGCGTCGGTCAGCGGCTTGCCCGGCGTGCCGGGCCGGCCGGCGCCGGCGGGGGCACCGGGACCACCGGCCTCACCGGCGGCGGCGCTCACGAGGGCGAGCGTCGCGTTCTGGATGTCCTTGTCGGTGATCTTCACCGCGTCGGCGGGCGCCTGGACCGCCGGGGCGGAACTGTTGAACGCGAGCTTGACCGGGAAGGTGCTGCCCGGGCCGGCCTTGGGCTCCAGCTGCGCGAGGTCGAAGGTGGCCGAGGAGAAGGTGCCGCCCTTCAGGTACAGGTCGACGCCGATCCTGGTGTCGGCCAGGTCGTCCGGGACCTTGGTGGGGAGCTTGCCGAACTGCTCGGGGAGCTTCGCGGAGAGCGGCTTGAGCGCCTTCAGCAGCTCGTCGGTCAGCTGTCGGGCCGGGGCGCTCACCAGGAGGTGCTCGGCGCCGTCCTTCTTGCCCTTGTCGTCGAAGGTGACGGTCCGGGAGAAGACGTCCTTCAGCGAGACGGCCAGCTGCTCGGCGGTCTCCGGGTCCAGCGTGGGCCGGCCGGACGGGGCGGGGGTGCCGGCGTCGGCGGGCTTCTTGGCCGTGTCCGCGAGCTCCTGCAGGTCGAAGGCGACCCACTTGCCGGCCAGCACGTCCTTGACCGGGTTCAGCTCGGTGGGCAGGTCCTCGGCGACCGCGTCCACCTCCGCCGGGTCCTCGCCGACCAGCTTCACCAGGCCCTTGGCGTCGGCGCGCACGTACGCCTTGGCGTCGACCTGACGGAACTCCAGGAGCGCGGTGCCCTTCTTGTCGGCGAGCAGGTAGGAGACGCGCAGCGACTTGTCCGGCGTCACCCCCTTGCCGGCGCCCCGGGTGTTCTTGAAGGTGTCGAGGTCCTTGAGCGGCTTGTCGGCGGCCATCGCGACCGAGATGCTCAGGCCGGACAGCGCCTCGGCGGTCTTCTGCTCGATCTTGTCACCGGTGGCGTTGCCGAAGGCGACGATCTGCTCCGGCGAGGCGTCCACGGAGAAGGTGAGGCCGGCGGCCTTGCTGTCGCCGAGCTTGTCGAAGGCCTTGGTCACCTTCTGGGCGGCGGTGAGCTGCTCGACCGTGCCACAGGCGGTCAGGCCCGCGGCGAGGACGGAGGCACTGACGACGACGGGAACTGCGCCGCGCGCGGCCCGGCGGATAGCGGTGTTGATGGTACGTCTCCTGTGTGACGGGGCCTGGTGCGGGGGCAGGCCGATCCCTCCCCTGTGGCAGGAAGCGCCACAGCGACGTCACATCTGATCACACAATCCGCAAGGGGGTGCGCCATTATTTTGGCATCTCTTGAACACCTGTCCGACACCCGGTCGTGAACGGCCTTGCGTGCCACCGCCGGTCGGGCACCGACGGCGCGTCCGAAAGACCTCGCCCTCCCGCCGCCGGAGCGCGCCCTCCGTTCGTACCCGGCGGATCCTTCCTCGCCGTCAGGGCGTCGACGGCGGCGCCGGTCGCGGGCGGCGCAGCTCGGCGTAGACCGACCAGAGCACCGAGACGGCGGGGACGGCGACCACCGCGCCGATCACCCCGGCCGCGATGCTGCCCGCGAGCACCGAGACCGCGACCACCACCGGGTGCAGGCTGACCGCCCGGCTCATCACCAGCGGGTGGAGCAGATGGCCCTCGATCTGACCGATCACCACGATCAGCAGCAGCACCACGATCGCGATCACCGGGCCGCGGGCGGCCAGCGCCACCAGGGCGGCGACCAGCATCGCGATCGGGGAGCCGACCAGCGGGACGAACGAGGCGAGGAACTCCAGCACCGTCAGGGGCAGGGCGAGCGGCACGTCGAGGAGGAACAGCGAGATGCCGACCATGATCGCGTTGCTCGCCGCGACGACGAAGATGCCCCGGGTGTAGCCGGCGAAGGTCCGCCAGGCCACCCGCCCGGCCCGGTCGAGGTGGTCGGCGGCGGCCGGCGGCAGCTGGGCGGCGGTCCAGCGCCACATCCGCTCGCCGGAGTGCAGGAAGAACACCGACATGAAGAGCGCGAGCGCCGCGCCCGTCCCGATCTCGACCGCCCGGTGGGCGCCGTTGACGACCGTGCTGATCAGCGTCGCGCGGTGCTTGGCGGCGAAGTCGGAGACCTTCTGCTTGAGGTCGTCGAAGGACGTCGGCTCCAGGTGGAGGGGCGGTCCCTTCAGCAGCTTCTCCAGCCGGTCCAGGCCGCCCTGGAACTCCCTGGCGAGGCGTGACACGTCGTCCGCCACGTTCTCGCCGATCAGCGCGAGCAGGCCGGCCGGCAGCAGCAGCGCCACCGCCAGGCCGATCAGGACGGCGAGCGGGCGGGGTACCGCGCGGGCCGCCAGGTCGACCAGCGGGCGGATCACCGAGGTGATCACCAGGGCGAGGAAGGCGGCCAGCGTGATCAGGTGGAACTGCCCCAGCACCGTGAGCACCAGGTACGCGGCCACCGCGACGACCAGCAGCCGCCAGGCGTAGTCGGAGAGCCGGCGCAGCCCCGGGCCCGCGCCGGGGGCGGCCGCCGCGGGAGCCGGCCTTTCGCGCGGGCCGGGCCGTCTCACCCGCATGCCGCACCGCCGGCCGCCGCGCCCGCCGGCGCGGCACCACGCGCGGGTGGGCGGCCGCCCGGCGTCGGGGACCGGCGGTGGGACCGGGGGCTACGGGGGTGCGCAGACGACATGGATCATGGATAGCGGGTGGGACGCCGCACGGGCGGTTCCCGCGCCGACGGAGCGGGAGGCCGGGCGGCAAGCGGGTGGCCGGCGCGCGGTCGGTGGGCGGAGCGGGAGGCCGGGCGGCAAGCGGGTGGCCGGCGCGCGGTCGGTGGGCGGAGCGGGGTCAGTGGCCGGCGCGCGGTCGGTGGGCGGCGCGGGCCCGGCGCAGCAGGTAGAGCGCGGAGGCGGCGGCGAGGACGGCCATGCAGGCGGCGAAGACCAGGCCGGCGTCGGCCAGGCCGAGCGGTTCGGCGAGCAGGCCGACCCCGATGACCGGGATCGAGATGCCGAAGTAGGCGACCACGAAGAGCGCCGAGAGCGCGCCGCCGCGGTGCTCGGCGGGAGCGGCGGCGGCGATCTCGCCCACCGCGCCGCGCAGGCCCATGCCCTGGCCGGCGCCGCCCACCAGGGCGCTGAGCACCAGCGGCGGGAGGGTGGTCCGGGCGAGCGAGGCGGCCAGCAGGGCCAGCCCGGCGATGAGCACCAGGCAGCCGAGCGGGATCGCCCGTGCCGTACCCAGGCGGGGCACCAGGAGCTGGCCGAGGGTGGACGCGAAGAAGGCCGTGAAGACGATCAGGCCGACGACCGCGGAGTTGTGGACGTCCAGGCTCTCGGCGAGGAAGGCGGGGCTGACCGAGGTGAAGACGCCCAGCAGGGCGAAGCCCGCGAAGGCGGCGATCCCGGCCGGCACGAACACCCCCCGGACCTCCGGTGGCAGCGACGGCCGGTGCGGCCGGGCGGTGCGCAGCGGCCGGGCCCCGTCGACCGTCTCCGGGAGGAACCAGAGGACCGCGAACGAAGCGGCGAGCAGCACCAGGTGCACGACGAACGGCAGCACCAGCGGCCCGGGCGCGTACTCGGCGAGCAGCCCCGACAGCAGGGGGCCGCAGCCCAGGCCGCCCATGTTGGCGGCGGTCGCCACGAAACCCGCCATGGCCTCGCGCCCCGTCGGGGCGAGTTCCAGCACGTACGCGGTGGCCGTCCCGGTGAACAGACCCGCCGACAGGCCGGACAGCAGCCGCCCCAGGCAGAGCAGCGGCAGACCGCCCTCCGCCAGGAAGGCGACGGCGCTGCAGGCCGCGAGCGCCAGCCCGGCGAGCAGCACGGGCCGGCGGCCGACGGAGTCGGAGACGTTGCCGACGAGCAGCAGGACACCGATCACGCCGAACGCGTAGACGGCGAAGACGACCGTCACCATCAGCTCGGAGAAACCGAGCTCCGCCTGGTAGCGCCCGTACAGCGGGGTGGGCAGCGTGGTGCCCGCCATGCAGACGGCGAAGGCGGCGGCGGCCCCGAGGTAGCCCAGCCGTCCGGCGGCCGGCCGCGCGATCCGACGATCGGTCATCCGTCCACGCTAGGCACCGGGTCGGCGACGCGCGGGCCGGGCTGCGCCGAATGGCCGTGGCCCTCCGCAGGAGGAGGGTGCGGGCTCAGGGCGTCACGGCGGGACGCGGCACGGATTCGGCGTGCCGCCCGGCCGCCGGTAGCGGTCGTCACGGTGGCCGGGCTCTGAGCCGTGGCGGGACGGGCCCGGACGGCGAGGAGTGGGGGTACCCGCCGCCCGGGTCACGCTCTTCCCACCCGGTCCCCTTCTCACCCGGATCCGGCCGGACAAACCACCCGGTTCCCGGCGCGCCCCCCGGGGGAGTTCCCGGTCGCGACACGGCGGGGCCGAGGCTGCCTCCGCTCCGGACGGCCTGGTAGAACGGGACGGCCGGCCCGGGGCGTCAGAGCCGTCCGCACGCCGGGCCGGACCGACCGGCTCCGGCCGCCGTCACCCATGTGCCCACCGAACGCATCGTGACCCGGGGAGCAGTAGTCCATGAGGATCCACCTGACCAGCGTCTTCGTCGACGACCAGGCCGAGGCCCTGCGCTTCTACACCGAGGTGCTGGGCTTCGTGACGAAGCACGACGTCCCGCTCGGCCAGGACCGGTGGCTGACCGTCGTCTCGGCGGAGGATCCGGGCGGCACGGAGCTCCTGCTGGAGCCCAGCGGCCACCCCGCGGTGCGGCCGTACCGGAGGGCGCTGGTCGAGGACGGCATCCCGGCCGCCTCCTTCGCCGTGGACGACGTGCCCGCCGAGTACGAGCGGCTGCGCGCGCTCGGGGTCCGCTTCACCCAGGAGCCGCGCGAGATGGGTCCGGTGACCACGGCGGTGCTGGACGACACCTGCGGCAACCTGATCCAGCTCGTGCACGGCGGGTAGGAGCGGTCACGGCGGCGGGCGGCCCCCGGGAGCCGCCCGCGGGGTGGGCCCGTGCGTCGGACGGTGACGAGCCCCGCCGAACCGACCGGACCCGCTCCCCCGCCCGTGGGAGCGATCTCGTGGGATCGAGGCGATCACCGGCGAGGCGCTCCGGTACCGGCTGCTCGTACCCCGAGCGGTCGCGTCACACCCGCCTCGTCGCGTCACACCCGCCTCGACCGCCCCACGGGGCGGCCGAGGGCGCCCACCGCCGCGCCGGCGGCCGTGGCGGCGAGGGCCCAGAGGAAGGCCTGGTCCGAGGCGTCCGACCAGGCCGCCAGCCGGTGGGCCGCCCAGTGGACGTAGGGGATCAGCGCCACCGCGGCGGCCCCGGAGCCGAGGACGGTCAGGACGGGAACCACGCGGCCGGTCGGCGCGGGGCCGCGCCGCAGGAACCACAGCATCGGCAGCAGGCCCACCGTCAGCACACTCGCCGGCAGCACCCCGGGCACCTTCCAGAACAGCTCGCCGCCGCAGAGGTACGCCGCGAGGCGGACCCAGAGGAGGCAGATTCCCTGACGGAGCAGCAGGAGCAGCAGCTCGCGCGACCGCCCGGCCGGTCCGGCGGCGACCAGCAGCCGGGCGCCCGTGGCCGCCAGCACGCCGGCGAAACCGGCGGTCAGCGCCACGGCCAGGCCCAGCGCCGGACGGCGGGGCTGCTCGGGGACGACGATCGTCTGGTGGACGGGGTAACTCCGGCGCGACCAGGTGCCGTCGGGGGTGCCGCGCACCAGTCCGCCGCCCGGGTAGTGGGCCAGCACCGCCCAGCCCTCCGGCGCGGGGACGATGAACAGGTCTGCGGGGTACCCGGCGCGGCCCCCGGTCGGTTCCGCGCCGGGGGACGGCACAGCGGGGTACGGCACGCCGGGGGGCGGCACGCCGGGGGGCGGCACGGCGGGGTCGACCGGTGCCCCGTCCACGCCGGTGGGTGACGGAGTCGCGGGCGGGAGCGGCTCGTCGCGCCACGGCGGACCGGGGTCGAACGCGGCCCGCCAGGTCCGGCCGCCGTCCTCGCTGATCTCGATCGGCGAGGTGGAGTCGAGCAGTCGGAAGCACGGCCCCGGCTCGCCCTCCAGGCAGTGGCCGTCCTGCGGCCGGCTGTTCCGCCGGGACTTCTCGACGTCACCGGACCGCTTCTCCTGGATCCAGGTCGCGCCGCCGTCCTGCGACGCCCACCGGCCGGCTTCGGTGTCCAGGATCGCCCGCGCCCCGGCCTGCCAGAGGACGGGCCGCGGCGGCTCCCCGATCTTGGAGGTGGCCACCATGGCGACCACGGCCAGCGGCACGCCCAGCAGGGCCGCCCACCGCCGGGGCCGCCGCGTCGCCCGCGACCGCTTCCACAGCCACCAGGAGACGCCCAGCGCCGGCAGGGCCAGCAGGTCGCTCCGGTCCCCCTGGATCCGGCTCGGTACGCCGCTCCACGACCAGACGGTCGAGGCGAGTTCGCCACCGGCCTCGCCGGACTTCGCGACGGTGAACGTCACCGCCGTGACCGCCAGCCCGGCGATCGCCGGACGGTCACCGCGCAGGCGCAGCAGCGGCGTCAGCAGGAGGGCCAGGACCACCGGCGAGACCAGCATCCACGCCAGGTCGCTGACCTTCCCGGTGACCGCACCCGGCCAGAGCCGTTTTGCGACATGGTCGTTGACCAGCAGCACCAGCACGGCGCCCGACGTCCCCGGGTGCCCCGCCCAGCGGACGACCGGCCGGACCGCTCCCCACTCCCCCGTCCCGCGCATTCCCCGAGCCTCCCCCGCCCGTGGCACGGGCACGCCGCGCACCGTGTTCCGAACCGGACACGAGTGGATGACGGAGCGTCAGATTCCGGTAGCCGGTGGCGACCTGCGCCGGTCGCCACCGGTCCCCGGGCTACCGCGGGGGGCACTCCAGGACCAGGCGGATCTCGGTGACCTCGTACCCGGCACGGTCGAACGCGGCGGCCATCGGGACGTTGACGGTGTCGGTGGTCGCGGTGATCCGCTCGGCGCCCGCCGCCGCGTGGAAGCGGGTGATCTCCGCCAGGATCTCGTCGATCAGGCCCTTGCCGCGCTGCTCCGGCACGACGCCCAGGTAGCCGACGTTGCGGTGGTAGGGCGTCGCGGAGGGGATCGCCATCCCGGCCGGCGTGCCGTCCGGGAGCTCGGCCAGCCGCCACCACGAGCGCTCGCCGGGGCAGCTCAGATAGAAGTCGAAGTCCTCCCGGGCCAGTTGCCCGGCATCCATGGTGAGCAGCTCGTTCTGCGTCGCCAGGTCGAGGCTGTCCTGCGAGAGGCGCACGAAGGCCTCCAGGAACTCCTCGTCGGTGCCCTCGCGAAAGACCAGCCGCCCGGTCGGTTCGGCGGTCCCGCGCCGCGGGGTCCACTCGTAGCGGAGCCGCTCGATCTCCCGGGTCAGACCGGCCCGCTCCGCCGCCTGCCGGCGCCAGGCGACCGCCTCGGCCAGCTCGGGCTCCGCCCGCCAGCCGCGCGGCAGCGAGATGTGGTAGCCCGGACGGTTCCCGAAGGCGGCGTGGCCGGCCTCCAGCAGGGCGGTGGCGACAGCGGCCGGATCGGCCACCCCCGCGCGGACCTGGAGGCAGTCCAGCGCGATCGGGCGCTCGCTGTCGGAACGGCCCCACCACAGGGCGCGGGCCAGGATCCCGCCGTCCTCGTCCTGGGCGACCCAGACCCACTCGGGGCGGATCCGGTTCTCGGCGAGCTCCTCGCGGACCTTCTCGGCGGTCAGGGCGGGGACGGGGCCGTCGGCCGGGTAGGCGACGGCACGGTCCAGGTCGGAGGGGTCTGCGGTGGCAGCGCGGAAGATCATCCGGAGATGATCACACAAGCCCGACCGCCCCGGCCACCTCCGTCCGGCGGGGTGGCCGGCCAGCGAGGGTCCGGCGGGGTGGCCGGCCAGCGAGGGTCAGGCGGCGTGCGCCGCCAGGAAGGCTCCGGCGTGGGCGGCGGCCTCCTCCTTGCTCGCGCACCGGGTGTCGGCGGCGCCGCGCGTGCCGTCCGCACCCTCGCCCGACCAGCTCCAGCCGCCGGACTCCGGGGCCCGCACCAGCTCGGCCGTACCGCCGAACAGCCGCAGGGCCGCGCCTGCCCGCGCCGCGGGGCGGGTGACCGCCTCGGGCCACTTCTTGCGCGCGCCCTGCCGGGTGATCCCCCACACCGCGCCGAGCTGCTCGTAGCTCGCGCCGTAGGAGCCGGCGGTGCCGGCCGCGATCGCCGTCAGCCGCTTGACCTCCGCGTCCACCACCCTCCAGGCGGCGAGGACGGACAGGGTCACCTCGACCGGCTCCGCCTCCCACATCCGCTCCTCGGGCAGCCCGGACGTGCGCGCGTGGAGGGCCGAGGCGAGCGGATTCAGGGCGTCGAGGAGCGCCTTGGCCAGCTGCGCCTGCTCTTCCAGGGTGATCTCAGCCGAAGTCATGCGACAACCCTAGTTTCCGAAAACGCATCTGGCAACCTTTGTTACCGAACGCGGGCGCGAAGCGAAGGCCGATCGGACGGGGTGTCAGAAACCCTGCGGCGGAGCGAGGATGGCACGACGCCCGGGGCGCACCCGGATGGCGAGCACGCGACCCGACCCGCCCGACAGGGCGCGAACGGGTGAAGCATGTCACGGCCTCGCCCCGTCCCCCGGCAGGGCCCGGGCGGGTAGGTTCCTGCGTCCAAGGGGAGGAGACTCCCCCTTCGGGCGCAGGTCCCGCCGTCAAGAGTTCCTCCGACGAGAGAGGCACGAGTGATGTCTGCACAGGACGCCACGCACCACCCCCCGCTGCGCATCGGTGTGGTCGCCGAATCGGCTACCGGGGAGACCCGCGTCGCCGCGACACCCTCGACGGTGCGCGGACTGCTGGCGCTCGGCTACGAGGTCGCGGTCGAGTCCGAGGCCGGCGCGGCCTCCGGCTTCGCCGACGAGGCCTACACCGAGGCCGGCGCGCGGATCGGGGACGCCTGGCGGGCCGACATCGTCCTGAAGGTCAACGCGCCGTCCACCGACGAGATCGCCCGGCTGAGCGACGGCGCGACCCTGGTCGGCCTGCTCGCACCGGCCCAGCGGCCCGACCTGCTGGAGGCGCTGTCCGCGCGCCCGGTCACCGCGCTCGCCCTGGACGCGGTGCCCCGGATCTCGCGCGCGCAGTCGATGGACGTGCTCAGCTCGATGGCGAACATCGCCGGGTACCGGGCCGTGATCGAGGCCGCCCACGTGTTCGGCCGCTTCTTCACCGGCCAGGTGACCGCCGCGGGCAAGGTCCCGCCGGCGAAGGTCCTGGTGGCCGGCGCCGGCGTGGCCGGGCTCGCCGCCATCGGCGCCGCCTCCAGCCTGGGGGCGATCGTCCGGGCGACCGACCCGCGGCCCGAAGTCGCCGACCAGGTCAAGTCGTTGGGCGGCGAGTACCTCCCCGTGCGGGTCGCCCAGGAGGCGAGCACCGACGGGTACGCCAAGGCGACCTCCGCCGACTACGACCGGGCCGCCGCCGAGCTGTACCACGCGCAGGCCCAGGACGTGGACATCGTCGTCACCACCGCGCTGATCCCCGGGCGGACCGCCCCGCGGCTGCTCACCGCCGCGGACGTGGCGGCGATGAAGCCCGGCAGCGTCGTGGTGGACATGGCCGCCGCCCAGGGCGGCAACGTCGAGGGAACGGTGGCGGGCCGCACGGTGGTCACCGCCAACGGCGTCACCCTGATCGGCTACACCGACCTCGCGGCCCGGCTGCCCGCCCAGGCCTCCCAGCTGTTCGGGACCAACCTGGTCAACCTGCTCACCCTGCTGACCCCCGGCAAGGACGGGCGGCTGGTCCTCGACCTCGACGACGTGGTCCAGCGCGCGGTGACCGTGGTCCGGGCGGGCGAGGTCACCTGGCCGCCACCGCCGGTGGCCGTCTCGGCCGCGCCCGCCGCGCAGCCCGCGGCCGCGCCGGCCGCGCCGGAACCGAAGCGGCCCCGGCTCACCCCGGCCGCCCGCTTCGGCCTGATCGGCCTCGGCATGCTGGCGATGTTCCTCCTCGTCGCCGTGGCACCGGCCCAACTCGCCGAGAACTTCACGGTGTTCGCGCTCGCGGTGGTCATCGGCTACTACGTGATCGGGAAGGTCCACCACGCCCTGCACACCCCGCTGATGTCAGTGACCAACGCGATCTCCGGGATCGTCGTGGTCGGCGCGCTGCTGCAGATCGGACACGGGGGTGCGCTCGTCACCGTCCTGTCCTTCGTGGCCATCCTGCTGACGAGCGTGAACATCTTCGGCGGCTTCGCCGTCACCCGCCGCATGCTGTCCATGTTCTCGAAAGGCTGAGCCCCGATGACTACCACGACGGCCGCCCATGCCGCGGACCTGGTCGCCGCCCTGTTGTTCATCCTCAGTCTGGCCGGGCTGTCCCAGCACCGCACCTCCCGCGCCGGGGTCGTCTACGGCATCGCCGGCATGGCGCTCGCCCTGGTCGCCACCGTCGTGCTGGCGTCCCGCAGCATCACCGCCGGCGCGGTCGCCCTGATCGTCGTCGCGATGGCGCTGGGCGCCGTGATCGGGCTGTGGCGGGCCCGGCAGGTCGAGATGACGCAGATGCCGGAACTGATCGCCGTGCTGCACAGCTTCGTCGGCCTCGCCGCGGTGCTGGTCGGCTGGAACAGCTACCTGGAGGTCGAGTCGCGGGGCTCGGCCCAGGTCGCCGTCGCCGCCGACCTGCTGCGGATCCACCACGCCGAGGTCGTGATCGGCATCTTCATCGGCGCGGTGACCTTCACCGGCTCCGTCGTCGCCTTCCTCAAGCTGTCCGGCCGGATCGCCTCGCGGCCGCTGATGCTGCCCGGCAAGAACGCGCTGAACCTCGGCGCGCTGGGCGTGTTCGTCGCGCTGACGGTCTGGTTCACCGTCAGCCCGGGCCTCGGCCTGGTGATCGCGGTGACCGCGCTCGCCCTCGCGCTGGGCTGGCACCTGGTGGCCTCGATCGGCGGCGGCGACATGCCCGTCGTCGTCTCGATGCTCAACAGCTACTCGGGCTGGGCCGCGGCCGCCGCCGGGTTCCTGCTCGACAACAACCTGCTCATCGTCACCGGCGCACTGGTCGGCTCCTCCGGCGCCTACCTCTCGTACATCATGTGCCGGGCGATGAACCGCTCCTTCATCTCCGTCATCGCCGGCGGCTTCGGCATCGAGGCGCCGTCCGGCGGAACGGAGGAGCAGGGCGAGCACCGCGAGGTGCGCGCCGAGGAGGCGGCGCGGCAGCTCGCACAGGCCCGGTCGGTCGTCATCACCCCCGGGTACGGGATGGCGGTGGCGCAGGCGCAGCACCCGGTCGCCGAGCTCACCCGCCGGCTGCGCGAGCGCGGCGTCGACGTCCGCTTCGGGGTCCACCCCGTCGCCGGGCGGCTGCCGGGGCACATGAACGTGCTGCTCGCAGAGGCGAAGGTGCCGTACGACATCGTCCTGGAGATGGACGAGATCAACGACGACCTCGCCGCCACCTCCGTCGTCCTCGTCATCGGCGCCAACGACACCGTGAATCCGGCCGCCACCGACGACCCGACCAGTCCGATCGCCGGCATGCCGGTGCTGCGGGTGTGGGAGGCGGAGCAGGTGATCGTGTTCAAGCGGTCGATGGCCTCCGGCTACGCCGGGGTCCAGAACCCGCTGTTCTTCCGCGAGAACACCGCCATGCTCTTCGGCGACGCCAAGCAGAGCGTCGAGGACATCCTGCGCGCCCTCGACGACGACGGCCGGGACACCCCGGCCCCGGCCGCCCGCCGGACGGCGGCGGCCGGCCGGAGCGCCGGGTAGACCCCGGCCGACCGTTCCCGCGGCCCGGCGGCGGGAACGGTCGGCCCGCCGGTCGGGCCGGGAGGGATCCGGCCCGGAAGTTCCTTCGCCGCCGTGTCGATCCGCGGCCGTCCCGTTCGACCTGGGATAGAGAGGACCGAAGAACGGTCCCCGGGACGAAGGAGAGCAGTCATGGCGAAGTACATGTTGATCATGCGGGGCAGCGACGAGTCGATCGCGAAGATGATGGAGACGCCGTTCGACGAGATGCTCGCGACCATGGGCCGCTACAACGACGAGCTGATCCGGGCCGGCGTGCTCGTCGCGGCCGAGGGCCTGGACGACGCGGCGCAGGGCGTGGTGGTCGACGTCAGCGGGGAGACCCCGGTTGTCACCGACGGCCCGTACGGTGAGACCAAGGAACTGTTCGGCGGCTTCTACATCCTCGACGTGGCCTCGAAGCAGGAGGCGGTCGAGTGGGCCAAGCGGCTGCCGTCCTTCCCCGGCACCAAGATCGAGATCCGGCGCGTGCCGGGGATCGACGAGTTCCCGCAGGACAACGAGTGGATCATCAAGGAACGGGCATGGCGCGAGCGGACCGGCCAGCTCTGACACCTCCGGCACCGGACGATCCGCCGGGCGGCGCGGCCGCCCGGCGGGCGGTCGAGGCCCTCTGGCGGATCGAGTCCGCGCGGATCGTCGGCGCGCTCACCCGGTACACCGGGGACTTCGACCTGGCCGAGGACGTCGCGCAGGAGGCCCTGGCCCAGGCGCTCGTCGCCTGGGCGCGCGACGGCGAGCCGGCCAGCCCGGTGGGCTGGCTGCTGAACACCGCCCGGCGGCGCGCCATCGACCACTTCCGCCGCCGCGCCGCCCTCGACGACCGCTACGCCGCGCTGGCCGGCGGGCTCGGCGAGGGCGGGGCGAGCTCGGGCGCCGAGCCGCCCGCGGACCGGTCCGACGACCCGCCCTGGGACCCGGACCGGATCGAGGACGACGTCCTCGCGCTGATCTTCGTGGCCTGCCACCCCGTGCTGTCACCCGAGGCCCGCACGGCGCTGACCCTGCGCGTGGTGGCCGGCCTCTCCAGCGAGGAGATCGCCCGGGCCTTCCTGGTACCCGTGCCGACCGTCCAGGCGCGGATCACCCGGGCGAAGAAGACGATCGGCGCGGCCGGGGTGCCCTTCGAGCTGCCCCCGGCGACGGAACGGCGCGAGCGGCTCGGCGGGGTCCTCAGCGTGCTCTACGTGATCTTCACCGAGGGCTCGACGGCGACGTCCGGCGACCGGCTGCTGCGCCCCGGTCTCGCCTACGAGGCGATCCGGCTGGCCCGCACGCTCACCGCGCTGCTGCCCGCGGAACCGGAGGTGTTCGGGCAGCTCGCCCTCTTCGAGCTCACCGCCGCGCGCTTCCCCGCGCGCACCGGTCCGGACGGCGAGGCCGTGCTGCTGGAGGACCAGGACCGCCGGTTGTGGGACCGCTCCGCCGTCCGCCGAGGCCTGGCCGCGCTCACCCGGGCGACGGCCGCCGGGCGCGGCCTCGGGCCGTACGGCCTGCAGGCGGCGATCGCCGCCTGCCACGCCACGGCCCCCTCCGTCCCGGAGACCGACTGGGACCGGATCGTGCTGCTCTACGAGGCGCTCGGCCGGGTCGCGCCCTCCCCCGTGGTCGAACTCAACCGGGCGGTCGCCGTCGCCATGGCGTCGGGGCCGCAGGAGGCGCTGCCCCTGGTCGACACGCTGGCCGCCGCCGGCCGACTGTCCGGCTCCCACCTGCTGCCGAGCGTGCGCGGCGAGCTGCTCTCCCGGCTCGGCCGCACCGCGGAGGCGCGGGCGGAGCTGGAACTCGCCGCCCGGCTCTGCCGCAACGCCCGCGAGCGGTCGGTCCTGCTGCGCAAGGCGGCGACGCTCGACTGACGCCGCGTCACCTCGCCTACCGGAACCGGGTGTCGCCCCCCGGCGTCCTCCTCCACGACGAGGACGGCCGGGGTGCGGGGGCGGCCGTCCCTCGGGTCGGGCGGCCCCGCTCCGGTACACCAGGGGGACGCCGATGATCGAGTACTTCCGTGGCCGCGGCCGGGCCGTCAGGATCGGCTGGGCGGCGGCCCTCCTGGCGCTCCTCCCGGTGGTAGCCGACTTCCACTTCGAGAACACCGTCCGGGAGAACGGCGAGATCACCGGCTACAGCTACCTCAGCGTCTCGGCGATCGTCGCCGCGCTCTGCGGAGCCGTCTACGCGTTCAGGCGCTTCTCGGCGGCCCGGTACGACGGGGCGCTGACCGGGGCCGTCAAGGCCGCGCTGGTCGCCGTCGTGCTGGTCAGCCTGGTCCAGGGCGTGCGCGGCTCGGGGGTGGTGCCCGCGCAGACCGAGTGCCGCGCCTCCTACAGCCTCCACCTCTGCCGCCCGGCCGACACCGCCCACGGCTGACCGGCCACCGGCCCGCGCCGCTGGGCCGAGCGGGTGGGGTCGGGCGGGGACCGGTGTGGGAGCAGGGGGTGACCACGGGTCGGGGCGGGAGGCTGGTGCTCCGGAGCCGGCGGCAGGCAGGAGAGAGCCCGTGAGTGAGCCCAGCCGTCGAGGTGTCCGCGGCCGCGCGGCGGTGGGCGGTGCGGACCTGTCCGCCGACCCCGGGGTACTCGGGACGGCGCTCGCCGTGGTGCTGGCGTTCTCCTTCGCCGAGGGCTCCTGGCAGTGGTTCTCCACCTACCTCGGTGTGACGCTGCTCGCGGTGGTCCTCTCCTTCGGCCGGGTGCCGGTCCGCACGCCGGGCCGACGCGTCAGCTATGCCTGCGGCCTGGCGGCGTACGCGCTGGTCGTGGGCCTCTGTGTGGCCCTGGCGCTGGCCCCGGCGCTGCAGCGCTGGGACTGGCTGTTCCCGATGCCGGGCACCCGGCAGTCCTGCCCGGAGGCGGGCCGGTACGAGAGCCTGCGGACCCAGGCCGCCCTGGGTGGCCTGGCTGGCGCGGACCCCGACGCACTGGAGTCCGCGCAGCGGGAGCAGAGCCGCGCGGTCGTCGACGACTGCCTGGCGGCGACGACGACCCACTGGCTGCCGGTCTACGCGCTGGGGGCGGCCCTGCTGGTGGGGGGTGCGGCCGCGTGGTCGTCGGGGCGGGCGAGGACGCGCGGGACGACCGCGGCCTCCGCCTGAACTCCGGCCGCCCCGCGCGACCCCCCGAGGACGGGTGACCGCCCCGGGCAGGCGACCGGCGGGCGGGCGCCCGGGACGGCGGCGTACCGGTCAGCGCGCGGTGAACGTCCCCTCGGTGAAGGAGATGACCTCGGTGAAGCCCAGCCGCCGGTACAGCTCCACGGCGGCCGCGTTGTCCGCGCGGACGTTCAGCCCGATGTGGTCGCTGCCGTCCGCGAGCTGCCGGCAGAGCGCGGCCACGCAGGCCCCGGCCGCGCCCTGGCGCCGGACCGCGGGGTGCGTCGTGACGTTGCCGAGCACGGCCACCCGCTGGACGGGCGACCAGGCGTGCACACCCGCGACGGCGACCAGCCGGCCGTCCCGGCGGGCGCCGACGTACTGGCCGGTGTCGAGCATCCGGTCGTCGAACCAGTTCCCCGGGTAGGCCTCGGCGAACAGCTTCACCAGCTCGGGCAGGTCCGCGCGGCCCAGCGGGACCGGCGCCCACGGGTCGGCGGGGTGCGCCGCCGCGCGCTCCGGGTCGGTCAGCACCATCCGCAGCAGGGTGCCGTGGCGGCGCACCTCGTACGCCTCGGCCAGCACCTCGGCCGCGTCGCCGGTCAGGTGGCCGAAGAAGCGGCGCGGCAGGACCGGCAGCAGTTCCCGGACCAGCTCCGCCACCTCCGGTGCCTCGGCGGCCCCGCCGAAGGCCAACAGGGTGGGGGTGTCGCCGACCGCGTACAGCAGCGCCACCGGGCCGTCCGGGGCGAGGCCGTACCAGGAGGTGTGCGGCCACAGCAGGTCGTCGAGGTCACCGAGTTCCATCAGGTGCAACGCCGGGTCCCGTCGGAAACGGGCTTCGAGGGCGGCTCGGTCGTGCAGGCTCCGCAAAGGCATCGGGCCAGCATACGGAGGCCGCCGGGCCGGCCGGCCGGAGGCTCAGGAGGTGAGCTGCCCGGGCCGCCCCGGCACCCAGAGCGGCACCGGACCGGCCTGGGCCATCGACCGGATGGCGTACTCCTCCAGCCGGGCGGCCGCCCTACCCGGGTCGTCGCCGCTCAGTTCCGCCAGGGCGGTGGCGGCGGAGCGGGCGCAGGCGAGGATGAGCGCGAGCGTGTCCTGGCGGCGGTGCCGGCGGCGGACGTAGGCCTCGGACCGTTCGGCGATGCGGCGGTCGTGGCACTCCCGCTCCGCCGCCGCGTCGGGGCCGTCGGCGGTCGCCGCCTGCACGCCGTGCCAGAGCAGGGCGAGCGCGACGGGCTCGACCGGATGGGCGGTGTCGGAGCACCGCGACCGCTCGTGCGCCTCGGCCGACTCCCGGCCCAGCAGCTCAAGCGCCGCCGGGCCGTCCCCCTCGCGGGTCAGCAGGACCAGCTCCGCCGCCCGGCGGACGAGCTGGTGCAGGGCCGCGCCCGCCGGCACCCGGAGCCCGGGCGCGGCCGGGTCGGCGAAGGCC
Source organism: Kitasatospora sp. NPDC005748 (assembly GCF_040630735.1). Lineage (NCBI taxonomy): Bacteria > Bacillati > Actinomycetota > Actinomycetes > Kitasatosporales > Streptomycetaceae > Kitasatospora > Kitasatospora sp. NPDC005748. The sequence goes on along the minus strand of NZ_JBEXYD010000037.1, from coordinate 11,889 downwards.
AGCCAGGTGTCGGCGAACGAGGCCGCCCGCAGTTGCCACAGCCAGGGCCGGGCCCCGGCCCCGAGCCGTTCGCCGGTCGCCAGCCGGATCAGCCCCACGGCGGCGAGATCCGCCGCACCGGTATCCGACCCGAGCCCGAACAGCCGTCCACTCCTCATCACGCACCCCCGTCAGCGCCATCACTCTGTGACGCGCACATCTCACCACATTGGGACGCGGACGAACTGGCCACGGCCCCCGATGAGACCCACGACACGTGGCCGGCCGGCTACCCCGGGCCGCTCACCGGAGGTGCCGGCGCCCGGCGGCGCCCCGCGTCAGGAGGGCGTGGACCCACTGGCCGATCGCCCCCTACCGGCATCTTCTGACGGCCCGATAGCTCAATCATCGACATACTCTGATCATTTAGCTATGCTCGCCCCCATGGCTAACCGTCAACTACAGGAGCCGACCAGGCTCGTGCTCACCGCGCTGGCCGACGCCCCCCGGCACGGCTACGCGATCGTCCAGGAGGTGCTGGCCATCTCCGGCGGCCGGACCAAGCTCCTCACCGGCACCCTCTACACGGCACTGGACCGCCTCCTCCAGCAGGGGCTGATCCGGATCGACCACGAGGAGACCGTCGCGGGCCGGATGCGCCGCACCTTCGCCCTCACCGAGGAGGGCCGGCAGGTGCTCGGCGAGGAGACGGAGCGCCTGCGCGCCGGCGTCGCCGAGGCCGACCGCAGGCTCGCCCTCGGCCGCGGGCCGAACCCCGGCCGCGGGACCGGCCTCAGCATGCCCCGACTGAACGGAGCCACCGCATGAGCACGCACGCCCAGGCCACCCCGCCGCCCGCCAGGCTCGCCCTGCTGGGGCTCTACCCCGCCGCCTACCGGTCCTCGCACGGCGAGGAGATCGCCGCCGTCTTCGCGGAGTCCGTACAGGACGGCGACCGCCGCACCGTCCTGCGCGAGTGGACGGCCCTCGCCGCGCACGCCGTCCGGCTGCGGACCCGGCTCAGCTCACGCGACCCCGCCGGCCGCGTCCTCGCCGGCGCGGCGCCGTTCACCCTCGCCGGCGGCGCGGCCCTGGCCACCGTGCACCTGGTGATGAGCCTCTTCCTCACGGTGCCCCGGGTGGACCTGTTCAGCCCGAACGCCACGGCCACCGCCGTGGCGGGCGCGGTGCAGACCGCGCCCTGGATCCTCGCGCTGGTCCTCGCCGCACTCGGGCGCTGGGGCCACGCCCGACTGCTGGTCCTGGCCGGCGTCCTCGCCGGGGCCGGCGCTCCGGCCGCCTTCCTCGTGTACCCGTCGGGGGCGTTCCTCCAGTACGTCTTCCTGCTCCCGCTCTGGCTGCTGCTCGCCGGGCCGGTCCTGATCGCCCCGCCGGACGCCGTCGACCGGTCCGCGCGCGGCCGCACCGGGGCGGCGCTCGCCGCCGTCGCCGTGGCACTGCCGATGACCGCGCTCGTCCTGCGCTGGCCGTGGGCCGGCCCCGGGGACTTCTCCGAGCCCGTCTTCTCCGACAGCCTGCAGACCCTCCTCGACGTCTCCACGGCCTGGCCCGCCCTGGTGATGACGATCGCCTACCTCGTCCAGCTCGCCGCCGCCCGCCCAGACCGGCTGCGGGCCGCCGGCGCCGCCCTGGCCGTCCTCCCCTGGACCGCCATGCTGGCCCCGCCCTACTACTGGGCGCCGCCGATCGGGTTCGCCGAACTCGCCCGCGACGCCGGGGTCGTGGCCGCCTTCCTGGCCGTCGCCACCGCCCTCGCCGCACTGCGCCGCACCCGCGCCACCACCCCGGAGCCGGTCGAACCGGCCTGACGGCGGGGCCCGACCGGCGTGACCGGTCGGGGCCCGCACGGGGGCCAGCCAGCCGGTCTCAGGCGCCGTCGACGAGCCGTTGCAGCGCCGGGGCGTACAGCTCGGCCAGCCGCTCGGGGGTGGCGCGGTCGCCCGCGCCCGGGCGGTGCAGGCTGAGCGTCGCGCCGAGCCCGAGCAGCTGGCCGGCGATCAGTTCGGCGCGCAGTTCGGCGTCCGGCCCCGGCAGAGAGGCGGCGAGGCGGTCCGTCACCTGGCGGCGGAACCGCTCGCGCAGCAGGGTCCGCTCGTCGTCGTTGCCGAGCGAGAAGACCACGCGCAGCAGGGGGTCGCCGCGCTGCTCCCGGCGCATCCGGACCACGGTGAGCACCAGGTGGCGGCCCAGCGCGCCGGGCTCGGCGGCGAACAGCTCGTCCGCCGCCGGCCCGAAGTCGGCGACGGTGTTGAACAGGTGCTCCTTGCTGCCGAACCGCTTCACGATCAGCGACGGGCTGACGCCCGCGTCGGCCGCTATCCCCCGCATGGTGACATCGGCGTAGGGGCGCAGGGCGAAGGCCCGGCGGGCGGCGCGCAGGATCGCGTCCCGCCCGGTGCCCTGCTCGGCCTCGCCGGGCTGTTCGGGCCGCCCGGTCACCGGCCCGGTGGCCGGTTCGGTCGCGCCGGTCTCGTCGGCGATGGTCATGCGCTCTCCTGGGCCGGGGCCGCCGGGGTCGTCACCCCGACCGTACCGGCTGCGGCGGGGGCCGGGCGCGCCGTGCGGCCGGCGGGCAGGAAGAGGGTCGCGACCAGCGCGGCGGCGGCCATCCCGGCCGCGATCAGGAAGATCAGCAGATAGGCGTGCAGGGTGGGGGCGGTGCGCCCGGCGACGGTGAACGTGACGTGGGCGAGCACGGCGGTGACCACCGCACTGCAGCAGGCCTGCCCGACCGAGCGCATCAGCGTGTTCAGCCCGTTCGCCGCGCCCGTCTCGCTGACCGGCACCGCCCGCATCACCAGCGCGGGCAGCGCCGAGTACGCGAGGGCGGTGCCGGAGGCGACGACGGTGGCCCCGGCCACGATCAGCCAGAGGCTGTGACTGGTGAAGAACCGCACCAGGTAGCCGACCACCATCACGGACGCCGCGACGGCGAGCGTCGTCCGGGGGCCGTACTTGGCGGAGATCCGGGCGGACAGCGGGGACAGCGCGACCATCGCCAGGCCGCCCGGCAGCAGGCAGAGCCCGCCCACCACGATCGAGGCGCCGAGACCGTAGCCGGTCTCCTTGGGCTCCTGCACCATCTGCGCGGTGACCAGGGAGTTCGCGTAGAAGGCGAAGCCGATGAGCATCGCGGCCAGGTTGGTCAGCAGCACCGCGGGCCGGGCCGAGACCCGCAGGTCGACCATCGGCGAGGCGGTGCGCAGCTCGTACCGGCCCCAGAGCAGCCCGAGCAGCAGCGAGCCGCCGAGCAGGCCGAGCGTGCGCGGCGAGGTCCAGCCCCAGCCGGCGCCCTGGGTGATCGCGAGCAGCAGGCCGACCAGGACGGCGCCGAGGCCGAGGGTCCCGGGGAGGTCGAAGCGCCCCCGGGAGCGCAGCGGCGACTCCGGCACGGTCCGGAGCACCAGGGCGATGTCCAGCACGCCGAGCGCGGCGGAGGCCCAGAACATGGTGTGCCAGTCGAAGTTCTCCACGACCAGCGCCGCCACCGGCAGGCCTATCGCGGCGCCGATGCCGAGGGTGGAGCTCATCAGGGCGATGGAGGGCAGCACGCGCTGGGGCGGCAGTTCGTCGCGGATGATGCTGATGCCGAGCGGGATGACGGCGAGGGCCGCGCCCTGCAGCGCGCGGCCGGCGATCAGCACGCCGATCTGCGAGCTCACGGCGCACAGCACGGACCCGGCGGTGAGCACGCCCAGCGAGGCGAGCAGCACCCGGCGCTTGCCGTACATGTCGCCGACCCGGCCGAGCACGGGCGTGAAGACCGCGCCGGTCAGCAGGGTGACGGTGACCAGCCAGCCGGCCGCGCCCGGCGAACTGCCGGTCAGCGCGGGCACGTGCGGGAGCAGCGGCACGACCAGGGTCTGCATGACCGCGACCACGACGCCGCAGAAGGCGAGGACGGGCACGATCAGATCGGCCCGCGGCGTCCTGGCGGACGGGACGGGGGAGGTCTGGCCGGGCTCGGCCGTCACCGGGGTCATGGTGCTCCAGACGCTGGTCCACAGACGGGTGCACAGACGTTCACCCATCCCAGGGTAAACGCTTGTACACCCCCTGTCCCGCCCTTTACGCATCCAGCCCCGACGGCCGCGCCCTCGTCGCCGACGGCGGCACCGACGGCGCCGGCCGGGGCGGTGGTTCGTCGAGTTCCAGCGGGGAGATCATCGTCGTCGACGAGAGCAGCAGCGGTTCGAGCACCTTGAGCGGCCGTCCGTCGACCGCACCGCAGCCGAAGGGGCCGGCCGAACCCTTGGGTTCGGCCGGCCCCTTCGGCGGGTCGGCGAGCCGCCGGCCCCGGGCGTCAGGCGCAGTCCGGGCAGATCCCGCGGTAGGTGACCTCGGCGGTGGCGACGGCGAAGCCGAACCGCTGCTCGGCCGGAAGGTCGGCCAGCGGGTCCCCGGCCGGGTGGACGTCGCGGATCGTGCCGCAGCCGGAGCACACCAGGTGCTGGTGCGGGCGGTGGGCGTTGGGGTCGTAGCGCCGGGCCCGGCCGTCGGTGGCGACCTCCATGACCTCGCCGAGGCCGACCAGTTCGCCGAGGGTGTTGTAGACGGTCGCGCGGGAGATCTCCGGCAGCCGCTGGACCGCGCGGGCGTGCACCTCGTCGGCCGTGAGATGGACGTGATCGCCGTCGAGGACCTCCGCGACGACGCGCCGCTGGGCGGTCAGTCGCCAGCCGCGCCCTCTCAGCCGTACCAGCAGGTCACTCATATCGGTTCACCTATTCAGGCTCATGGGGGAACCCCGGATTCTAGCAGTGGCCTTCCGAACCCCGACGGGATAGTGACTCGGTGTGGTTCTTGACTTGGAATCTGTCCATCGTAGGATCGGTTCCGGCGATAGCCTAGGGGGCAGTGAGGCTCCGGAACGGCGGTGAGCACCTCCGCGTCGGGTGAGCTAGTCCTCCTCATTGAACGACCCCCCCAGGTGCTCCGCCCTTCGATCGTTCCTGAACAACGTGATCCGCCCGGCCCGGAAGGATTCCCATGTCTGAGAACCACGACGCGATCGTCACCGATGCGAAGGCGGAGGGGGGAGGCTGCCCCGTCGCGCACGGGCGCGCCGCGCACCCGACCCAGGGCGGTGGAAACCGCCAGTGGTGGCCGGACCGGCTCAACCTGAAGATCCTTGCCAAGAACCCGGCCGTGGCCAACCCGCTCGGTGCGGACTTCGACTACGCCGAAGCGTTCAAGACGCTCGACCTCGCCGCCGTCAAGCGCGACCTCGCCGAGGTGCTGACCACGTCGCAGGACTGGTGGCCGGCCGACTTCGGCCACTACGGCCCCTTCATCATCCGGATGGCCTGGCACAGCGCGGGCACCTACCGGATCAGCGACGGCCGCGGCGGCGCCGGTGCCGGCCAGCAGCGTTTCGCGCCGCTGAACAGCTGGCCGGACAACGCCAACCTCGACAAGGCCCGCCGCCTGCTGTGGCCGGTGAAGAAGAAGTACGGCCAGAGCCTGTCCTGGGCCGACCTGCTGATCCTGGCCGGCAACGTCGCGCTGGAGACGATGGGCTTCCAGACCTTCGGCTTCGGCGGCGGTCGCGAGGACGTCTGGGAGCCGGAGGAGGACGTCTACTGGGGCCCCGAGACGACCTGGCTCGACGACGAGCGCTACACCGGCGACCGTGACCTGGAGAGCCCGCTGGGCGCCGTCCAGATGGGCCTGATCTACGTCAACCCGGAAGGCCCCAACGGCACCCCGGACCCGATGGCCGCGGCCCGCGACATCCGCGAGACCTTCCGCCGGATGGCGATGAACGACGAGGAGACCGTCGCCCTGATCGCGGGCGGCCACACCTTCGGCAAGACCCACGGCGCGGGCCCGGCCGACAACGTCGGCCCCGACCCCGAGGCCGCCCCGCTGGAGCTGCAGGGCCTGGGCTGGCAGAGCACCTACGGCAGCGGCAAGGGCGACGACACGATCACCAGCGGCCTTGAGGGCATCTGGACCACCACGCCCACCACCTGGGACAACACCTTCTTCGAGATCCTCTTCGGCTACGAGTGGGAGCTGTTCAAGAGCCCGGCCGGCGCCCACCAGTGGCGGCCCAAGGACGGCGGCGGCGCCGGTACCGTCCCGGACGCGCACGACGGCTCGAAGACCCACGCGCCGACCATGCTGACCACCGACCTCGCGCTGCGGGTCGACCCGGTCTACGAGCAGATCTCCCGGCGCTTCCTGGCCGAGCCCGCGGCCTTCGCGGACGCCTTCGCCCGGGCCTGGTTCAAGCTCACCCACCGCGACATGGGTCCGGTCGTGCGCTACCTCGGCCCCGAGGTCCCGTCGGAGACCCTGCTGTGGCAGGACCCGCTGCCCGCCGTCACGCACGAGCTGGTCGACGCCACGGACATCGCCGCCCTCAAGCAGCAGGTGCTGGCCTCCGGCCTGACCGTCGCCCAGCTGGTCTCCACCGCCTGGGCCTCGGCCTCCACGTTCCGCGGCAGTGACCTGCGCGGCGGCGCCAACGGCGCCCGGATCCGGCTGGAACCGCAGAGCGGCTGGGAGGTCAACGGGCCCGACGAGCTGGCGACCGTGCTGCGCACCCTGGAGAGCGTGCGCGACTCGTTCAACGCCGGCCGGACGGACGGCAGGGCGATCTCGATCGCCGACCTGATCGTCCTCGCGGGCGCGGCCGGTGTGGAGAAGGCCGCCGCCGACGCCGGCTTCCCGGTCGTGGTGCCGTTCACCCCGGGCCGGGTGGACGCCGCCCAGGACGAGACCGACGTCGAGTCCTTCGCGGCGCTGGAGCCGACCGCCGACGGGTTCCGCAACTACCTGGGCAAGGGCAACCGGCTGCCGGCCGAGTACCTGCTGCTGGACCGGGCCAACCTGCTGACCCTGAGCGCCCCGGAGCTGACCGTCCTGGTCGGCGGCCTGCGCGTGCTGGGCGCCAACCACCAGCAGTCCTCGCTGGGCGTCCTGACCGACACCCCCGGCCGGCTGACCAACGACTTCTTCGTCAACCTGCTCGACCTGGGCATGACGTGGAAGGCCACCGCCGCGGACGCGAACACCTTCGAGGCCCGGGACGCCGTCACCGGCGAGGTCCGCTGGACCGGCACCCGCGCCGACCTGGTGTTCGGCTCCAACTCGGAGCTGCGGGCACTCGCCGAGGTCTACGCGAGCGACGACGCGAAGGAGAAGTTCGTGACGGACTTCGTCGCGGCCTGGACCAAGGTGTCCGAGCTCGACCGCTTCGACCTGCGCTGACCGCGGGTCACCCGACCCTGACGGACCGCCGTGCCCCGGCCGCCCTCCGGCGACCGGGGCACGGCGCTGTTCGTCAGGGGTTCAGCGTCCACTTCTGGTTGCCGGCCCCGGTGCAGGTCCAGAGCTGGGTCGCGGTGGCATCGGCCGGGTTGTTGCCGGCCACGTCCAGGCACTTGTTCGCCGGCACATTGACCAGGTCGCGGGTGGCCGCGTTGTACGACCAGCGCTGGGCGCCGGTGCCGTTGCAGTCCCACAGCTGCACCTTGGTGCCGTCCGCGGTTCCCGCGGCATTGGCGTCCAGGCACTTGCCGAGCGCGCGCACCGTGCCGTCGGTGCCGACCGTCCAGCGCTGCGCGGCCGTCCCGTTGCAGGTGTAGAGCTGGACCTGGGTGCCGTTGGCGGTGCCCGCGGCGGCCACGTCCAGGCACTTGCCCGCCAGCCCGGTCAGGGTGCCGCCCGTGGGGGTGCCGCCGGAGGTGGTCACCCGCACGTAGTCCACGACCAGTTGCTGCGGGAAGGCGGTGCCGGCGTCCGGGTCACCGGGCCAGTAGCCGCCGACGGCGAGGTTGAGGATGAGGAAGAAGGGCTTGTTGAACGCCCAGCTCCGGCCGCCGAGATCGGCCGGGGTGCGGCGCTGGTAGACCGTGCCGTCCACGGACCAGGAGATCGAGTCGGGCGCCCAGTCGACGGCGAAGGTGTGGAAGGCGTCCGCGAAGGCCTGGCCGCCCGGGAGGCTGTACCCGGCGCCGATGCCGCCGCTGCCCGAGTAGCCGGGGCCGTGGATGGTCCCGTGCACCGTGCCGGGCTCGAAGCCGACGTTCTCCATGACGTCGATCTCACCGCTGTTCGGCCAGCCGACCTGGCCGATGTCGTTGCCCAGCATCCAGAAGGCCGGCCACATGCCCTGGCCGCGCGGGACCTTCATCCGGGTCTCGACGTGCCCGTAGGCCTGGGCGAACCGGCCGGAGGTGTTCAACCGGGCCGAGGTGTACTGACAGGTTCCGTACCAGCACTGGTAGTTGGCCGGGTTCTCGCGGCGCGCCGTGATCACCAGGTGGCCCTGGCCGTCCAGCGCGGCGTTCGCGTTCCCGGCCGTGTAGTACTGGCGCTCGTGGTTGTTGACGTTGTCGCCGGTCTCGGTCTGCCACCTGCCCGCGTCGACCGCCGACCCGGCGGGGCCGTCGAAGTCGTCCTCGAAGTTCACTGCTTGAACGGAGGTCGGGGCCGCCGTGGCCTGGGCCGGTCCCCAGGCGAAGGTCGCGACGATGGCCAGCAGCAGCCCGAACGTGGCTGCCAGGGACTGTCGGTGGATCGACGAGGGCATACGCAACCGCCTTGGTCTGGAGGGGTCGTGGGAGAGCCCGGCCGGGACCTTTCTTCACGAAGTGAACTCCCATGACGGAACGCTGTCAATCACTTGAACGGGGGCCCGCTTCCGCTACCCGCCCGCACCCTGGCCGCCGCACCACTCTTCCCTACACCTCCCGTCGATTTGCCTAAAGGCATTAGGCAAATGCATCATCGGTTCTGTCGAACGAGAGGACGGGACATGGGACGCGTAGGGCTGACCACCGAGCGCCTGACACGGGCGGGCGCCGAGCTGGCCGACGAGGTCGGCTTCGAGCAGGTGACCGTCTCGGCACTCGCCAGGCGGTTCGACGTCAAGGTCGCGAGCCTGTACTCGCACGTCAAGAGCTCCCAGGACCTCAAGACCAGGATCGCCCTGCTCGCCCTGGAGGAGCTCGCCGACCGCGGCGCCCACGCGCTGGCCGGGCGGGCGGGCAAGGACGCCCTGACGGCGCTGGCCGACGTCTACCGCGACTACGCGCGGCAGCACCCCGGCCGCTACGCGGCGACCCGTCAGCCGCTCACCCCGGAGGCGGCGGCGGCCAGCGCCGGCGGCCGCCACGCGGAGATGACGCGGGCGATCCTGCGCGGGTACGACCTCACCGAACCGGACCAGACCCACGCCGTCCGCCTGCTGGGGAGCGTCTTCCACGGCTACGTCAGCCTGGAGCTGGCCGAGGCCTTCAGCCACAGCGCCCCCGACTCCCAGGAGTCCTGGACACGGATCCTGGACGCCCTCGACGCCCTGCTGCGCAACTGGCCCGCGCCCTGACCCGGGCCCCTCGCCCGCCACGGGCGGCGCCCGACCGGCCGACCGGCCCGCGTCCGGGCCGACGCCCCCGCACTTCCCGAAGCACAAGGTTGAGACGATGAACACCACCCCGCACACCTGGATCACCACGCCCGTCACCGCGGAGCTGCTGCGCGGCGCCCTGGACCTGGAGCGGACCGAGCACGGTCTGCTCCCGCACCGGCTGCCCGCCTGGGTCCGCGCCCGCGACACCGACGACCAGCTGGCCATGGCCGAGTCCCAGCCCTCCGGCGTACGCCTGGCCTTCCGCACCCGGGCCACCGCGATCGAACTGGACACCCTGCCCACCAAGCGGGTCTACCCGGGCGCACCGCCCCGCCCGGACGGCGTGTACGACCTGCTCGTCGACGGCCGCCCGGCCGGGCAGTCCACCGTTGCCACCGGCAACACCCTGACCATCGACCTGGCCACCGGATCCGCGCGGACCCGGCCCGGGCCGGTCGGCACCGCCCGGTTCCCCGCACTGCCCGAGGGCGTCAAGGACGTCGAGATCTGGCTGCCGCACAACGAGACCACCGAACTGGTGGCGCTGCGCACCGACGCCCCCGTCGAGCAGCACCCGGCCGACCGGGGCCGCAAGGTCTGGCTGCACCACGGGAGTTCGATCAGCCAGGGGTCCGACACCGCGAGCCCCAGCACGACCTGGCCGGCGCTCGCCGCCGCGCTCGGCGGTGCGGAGCTGGTCAACCTGGGCCTGGGCGGCAGCGCCCTGCTCGACCCGTTCACCGCCCGGACCATGCGCGACACCCCCGCCGACCTGATCAGCGTCAAGATCGGCATCAACCTCGTCAACACCGACCTGATGCGGCTGCGCGCCTTCACCCCGGCCGTCCACGGCTTCCTCGACACCATCCGCGAGGGGCACCCGGACGCGCCGCTGCTGGTGGTCTCGTCCATCCTCTGCCCCATCCACGAGGACACCCCCGGCCCCAGCGCCCCGGACCCCACCGCCCTCGCCACCGGGCGCCTGCGGTTCCTGGCCACCGGCGACCCGGCGGAGCGGGCGGGCGGGAAGCTCACCCTGCGCGTCATCCGGGAGGAGCTGGCCCGCATCGTCCGGCAGCGCTCCGCCCAGGACCCGAACCTGCACCACCTCGACGGCCGCGAGCTGTACGGCGAGGCGGACTTCGCCGAGCTGCCGCTGCCCGACGCGCTCCACCCGGACACCGCCGCGCACCGCCGCATCGGCGAGCGCTTCGCCGCCCTGGCCTTCGGCCCCGGCCGGCCGTTCGCGGCGCGGTAGCGGGGAGCGCGGGCAACCGGTAGCGGTAGCGGGGAGCGCGGGAGCCGAAGCCGGCCGGGCGGTTTGCCGAACCGGCAACAGTCCTCGCCCGGAGCCCACCGGGCGCACCATGATCGGCGGCGAGACAGCGTGCGCCGGATCGCCACCCCGCGCCCGGCCGACCGAATCGTCAGGAGGACGCATGTCACCCCACCTCGCGGGCGCCACCCACCGGCTGGTCCCCACCCCCGGCGGCCGGATCCACCTGGTGGAACAGGGCAGCGGGCCGCTGGTCCTGCTGGTGCACGGGTTCCCGGAGTCCTGGTACTCCTGGCGCCGCCAGTTGCCCGCGCTGGCCGCGGCCGGGTACCGCGCGGTCGCCGTCGACGTCCGGGGGTACGGGCGCTCCACCGCCCCCGAGGACCCGGCCGCGTACCGGATGCTCGACCTCGTCGAGGACAACGTCGCGGTGGTGCACGCCCTGGGCGAACGGTCCGCGGTGATCGTCGGGCACGACTGGGGGGCGACCATCGCCGCCGACTCCGCCCTGGTCAGGCCGGACGTGTTCCGTGCGGTGGGACTGCTGAGCGTCCCGTACCTGCCGCGCGGCGGTCCGCGCCCCAGCGAGGTCTTCACGGGGATGGGCGGCGACGAGGAGTTCTACGTCGCCTACTTCCAGGAGCCGGGCCGCGCCGAGGCCGAGATCGAACCCGATGTGCGCGGCTGGCTCGCGGGCTTCTACGCGGCGCTGTCCGCCGACACCATGCCGGCCCCGGGCGCACCCGATCCGCACTTCGTCGGCCCGGGCGGGACGCTGCGCGACCGGTTCCCCGCCGGCCGGCTGCCCGGCTGGCTCAGTGCGGAGGACCTCGACTTCTACGCCGGTGAGTTCGAGCGGACCGGCCTGCGCGGGGCGCTGGCCCGGTACCGCAGCATGGACCGGGACTGGGAGGACCTCGCCCGCTTCGACGGCGCCCCGATCACCCAGCCCTCGCTGTTCGCCGGCGGCGGCCTGGACGCCTCCACCACCTGGCTGGCCGAGGCGATCGCGGCCTACCCCGTCACGCTTCCCGGTCTGCTCTCCTGCCACGTCCTCGACGGCTGCGGGCACTGGATCCAGCAGGAACGACCGGACGAGGTCAACCGGCTCCTGACCGACTGGCTGGCCTCCCTGCCCGCCTGACCGGTCGGGCCGGTCATCGCCGGCGGCGCGGCCCTGGTGGCGCAGTTCTCCTGGGTGTTCTTCATCTTCGGCGGCTTCCTGGTCTGGACGGCCTGGAAGCTGATCAAG
>NZ_JBEXYD010000036.1:0-78603 GCF_040630735.1 Kitasatospora sp. NPDC005748 | reverse complement strand
GGCGTTCCCGGCCGCGCTGGAGAAGGCCAAGGCGTCCGTGAAGGCGGAGCAGGACGAGGTCAAGGCGGCCGGTGGCCTCTACGTCCTCGGCACCGCGCACCACCGCCTTCGGTGCCGAACCTGCGGCGGGTGTAGCCGTACGCCACTCCGCTGCGAGGATCGGCGAACGACTGGGCGCCCACCGCGCCGCTGTGCCCGAAGGCGTCCGGCCCCAGGAAGGGGTAGCGCGACCCCTGCGCCTCGAAGCCGAGGCCGAAGTGGTCGCGCTCACCGGTGACCAGGTCGACGCCGGTCGTCCGGACCGGGCCGAACTCGGCGATCGTCTCCGCCGTCAGCAGCGGCGGCCGGCCGTCGAGCCCGAAGGCGGCCGCCGCGTACATCGCCGCCAGCCCGCGGGCGCTGCCCACCCCGCCGACGGAGGCCGGGCCGAGGGCGCGGACCGCGGGGGTGCCGGCGAACTCCACCAGGTCGGTGGGCGGGTCGGCGTTCAGGTTGAAGGCGATCCCGGTGAGGCTGTCCGGAGCGGGCGGCCCGCCGGCCGCCGCGCGCTGCTCCGGGGTGGGGCGGGCGGCCAGCACCGGCAGGTGGCGCGGCTCCAGGCCGGCCGGCAGGCCGAAGTGGAAGTCGAGCCCGTACGGCGCCCGGACCTCCTCCTCGTAGAGCTCCTGGATGGACCGGCCGGTGCGGCGGCGGACCACCTCGCCGGTGAGCGCGGCGATGACGAAGGCGTGGTAGCCGTAGGCCGTCCCGGGCTCCCAGTAGGGCTTCTGACGGGCCAGCCGGGCGGCGATCCGCCGGTCGTCCGCCAACTCCTCGACGGTGAAGCCGCCGTCGACACCGATCAGTCCGGCCCGGTGCTCCAGTACCTGCCGCAGGGTGATCCCGGCCTTGCCCTCCGCCGCGAACTCCGGCCAGTGACGGGCCACTTCCTCGTCCAGGCCGAGCACGCCCCGCTGCACCAGCAGCGCCACCACCAGATGGGCGGCGCCCTTCGCCGAGGAGTAGAGGGAGAGCAGCGAGTCACCCGCCATGCCCTCGCCCGTCCAGAGGTCCACCACCCGGCGGCCGTCCAGATGGGCGGCCAGCTGGGCGCCGCCGTGGCCCGGATCGGTGGCCACGACGGCGGCGAACTCCGCGCGCACCCCCTCGAATCCCGGCGCCACGCTGCCGTGGACGGTGGTACTGCTCGACATTGGTTCCCCCCGGGGTCGCACACCTGGTCAGGCCTTGATCATCGGCCTGTCGAAGCGTCAACCACCGGTGGGCCGGGCGCATTCCTGCCGGGCACGCGGTTCCTTCGGGGCCGGGCCGGGCGTGGTCACCTGTCGGCCCGCTGCGCCGCGAGGGTGTTGAGCAGGGCGGCGCCGCGCTCGGCGTCGTCGACGCTGACCGCGAACTCCGCGCCCGTGCGCGGGTGGACGACCAGGCACTCGCCGCGCCGGAGCATCACGGTGGTGCCCAGCCCGCTCAGCCGGTAGCCCCAGCCGCCGACCTGGGCGGGCGTCCGCTGTTCGACGCGGGCCGACTCGATGTCCTGGACCGGCCAGCGCCGGACCGGCCAGCCCGCCGGGCCGAAGGCCACCTCCAGGCCCTCGGGCGTCACCCGGGCCTGGACGGAGGAGCAGCCGAGCACCGCCGCGGCGGCGAGGGCCAGCGGGGCGATCGCCGCCCAGGGGGCGTCGATGAGGCCGCCGGCCGCGGCGATCGCCCCGGCCGCCGCGGCCAGACCGAACACGGCGGCGGTCAGCTGGAGCCAGGGGTTGGTCGTCCAGGAGAGCCAGACGAACCGCTCTCCCACGGGGACGTCGAGCACCGGTCCGCCGGCCGGGGCCGCGGCGGCCGTCGTACCGCGCCGGCCGACGAGCAGGCCCAGCAGACCGGCGAGCAGGGCCGCGCCCAGGGTCAGGGCGACCGCGGCGCCGACTCCGTCGGCCTCGGCCCAGTCGGCGCGGTCCAGGTTGGCGTGCACGATGGCGGCCTGGGCGCCGGTCAGCAGGACGCCGGTGAAGAGCAGCGTCGCGCCGAACCAGGGGCGCGCCGGCGGGGTCGTGCGCCGGGTCAGCAGGGCGAGGACCAGCACCAGGACCGCCCAGATCAGGGCGGGGAAGAGTGGGACGGCCCAGCGGGGCAGCGAGCCGTCCGGGTGCCCGCCGTCGCCCCAGTGGGTGGCCACCCGCTCGGGCAGCCGCCCGGCGGCACTCACCGGCAGGGCGACCAGCGCCGCCAGGACGCCGGCCACCCAGGCCGCCGCGCTCCAGCGCGCTCCACGATTCCGGTTCCCCCCACTGCTCACGGCAGCCTCCTGATCAGTTCGACGAGATCGGCCCGGCTGTACCCCAGGCGGGCCGCTTCGGCGACCAGTTCGGCCGCCTGCCGGGCCAGTTCGGCGCGCTGGCCGGCGCCGCCGGCGACGGTCACGCCGCGCCCCCGGCGGAACTCCAGCACTCCCTCGTCCCGGAGGGCCCGCAGGCCCCGCAGGACGGTGTTGGCGTTGACGCCGAGCGCGCGGGAGAGCTCCCGGGCGGGCGGCAGTCGGTCGCCCGGCGCGCACTCGCCCTCGGCGATCGCGCGCCGGATCGCACCCGCGACCTGCTCGTGCAGGGGGCGGTTGTCGGTGAGGTCCAGCTTGAGCAACATGGTGATATCGACAGTAGCACCATGTGGCGATAGTGCCATCGCCGAGGGAGCGGCCGGACCGCCGCGTCCGCGCCGGCCGAGGCCGTTCGCGGGGCCGGAGGCCCGCCGGATTCCGGGCGCCGGGGGCTCGGCGCTCCGGGGGTCTCAGTAGTCCGCGCTGGGCGCCGCCGCCGTGGGGCCGAGGTCCGGCGTGTCGCGGAGTTCGACCGCCTCCCCGTGGGTCTCCAGTTCGAGGACGACCAGCTCGTTGCGGCCGACCCGCCAGAGCGGGGCCGGCGCGTACAGCGTGCGCTGCGGGCCCTGCCGGGTGTAGCGGCCGAGCAGGAAGCCGTTCAGCCAGAGCAGGCCCCGGCCCCAGTCCGGGAGGGCGACGAAGGCGTCGGCGGGGGCTTCCAGCGCGGCCTCGAAGCGGTGGAAGACCGGGTCGCCGTCGGCGGCCGGTGCGGTGGCGTCACCGAAGGCGAGCGGGCCCAGGTCGTCGAGCGGGAGCGGGCGGATCTCCCAGTCGAAGAGGCGCTGGGAGCCGTGCGAGACGCCGCGGCCGATGCCCTTGCGGTCGTCCAGCTGAGGGCCGTAGTTCACCCGGCCGAGTGCCTCCACCAGGATGTCGAGCGCCGCACCGGCCGGGCCGCTCTCCAGCGGCAGCGTCCCGCCGGGGGCATTGCGGTCCAGGACGCCGAGCGGCACGCCGTCGGCGAAGACGTGGGCCCGGTCGCCGATCCCGTCGATCCGCAGCGCCGCGGCCGGGCGGGGGCCGGGCACCCGGGTGCGGTAGTGGATCAGGCCGAGGGACTGGCCGACCCGCTCCATCGGCTCCGGCGTCGCGCTGCGGACCGGCGTGGACAGCGCGTCGAGGGAGGCCAGCAGGCGGGCACGGCCGGTCGGGCTTGCGAGCCGCTGCGGCGCGACGCGCGGGGCGGGCTCCGGCAGCGCCGCGTCCGGCAGTGGGGCGTACTTGGCGATGACGGACCGGAACGCGTGGAACTTCTCGGTCAGTTCACCCGCCTCGCCGATCGGCGCGTCGTAGTCGTAACTGGTGGAGGTGGGCTCGTACCCGGCGTCGTACGGATGGGCGCCGAAGTGGTTGGCGCCCGACCAGAAGCCGAAGTTCGTGCCGCCGTGGGCCATGTAGAGATTGACCGAGGCGCCGGTCGCGAGGAGTTCGTCGAGGGAGCGCGCGGACTCCCCGGCGTCGCGGACGTGGTGCGGCCCGCCGACCCGGTCGAACCAGCCGATCCAGAACTCCATCGCCGTCAGCGGGCCCTTGGGCTGGTGGCGGCGCAGGACGGCGAAGCGCTCGGCGGCCCGCGACCCGAAGGTGGCGGTGGCCAACTGGCCGGGGATCGCGCCGCCCTGCTGCAGGGCGTCCTCGGCGCCGTCCGTGGTGAAGAGCAGGCAGTCCAGGCCCCGGCCGAGCAGGCCGTCGCGCAGGTGGGCCAGGTACCCGGCGTCGTCGCCGTAGCTGCCGTACTCGTTCTCGACCTGGACGGCGACCACCGGGCCGCCGCGGCTCGCCAGCAGCGGCAGGATCTCGGGCACCACGGCGTCGAACCAGCCGTCCACCTCGGCCAGAAAGGCCGGGTCGGCGCAGCGCAGCCGCACGCCGTCGGCGGCGAGCAGGCGGGCCGGGAGGCCGCCGAACTCCCACTCCGCGCAGATGTACGGGCCGGGGCGCAGGATCACGTCCAGGCCGTTCGCCCGCGCCAGCCCGGCGAACCGGGCGATGTCCCGCCAGCCGGTGAAGTCGACTTCGCCGGAGGACAGTTCGTGGAAGTTCCAGGGGACGTAGGTGTCGACGGTGTTGGCGCCCATCGCGCGCAGCCGGCGCAGGCGGTCGTCCCAGAGGTCGGGGTGGACGCGGAAGTAGTGCAGGGCGCCGGAGATGATCCGGTGCGGGGCGCCGGCGCGGCGGAACCCGGTGTCGTCGTAGTCGAGCAAGGGGGGCCTGCCTTCGGTGGGAACACGGTGGGATCGCGGAGTGATCGTGGTGTGCCGGGCGAGGGTCGAGGGGCCGACGGTCGGTGTACGGGTGATCTTCGGAGCCTACCCGGGGCGGCCGACGGGATGCCGGAGCACGGGCCACCGGTGCGGGGCGTCGGGCTAGGAGTCGGCCCGGTCCCGGAGGTCGGCGTGCCAGGGCGGGTTGGGGCCGGCGACCGAGCAGGTCAGGGCGGCCACCCGGGCGGCGAAGCGGCAGGCGTCGTGCACCTCCTCCGGGGTCAGCGCGTCGAGGCGGCCGCCGAGCCGGCCGATCCCGCCGAGGTGGTGCAGCAGGCCGCCGGTGAAGGCGTCGCCGGCGCCGATGGTGTCGACCACGTCGGTCCGCGGGGCGTCGACGGTCAGCCGCTCGCCGTCCAGCGAGGCCAGCGCGCCCCGGCCGCCCAGGGTGATCACGACCAGTCGAACGCCGGCCAGGTGCCAGTCGTCGCAGGCGCGTTCGGGACTGACGCCGGGCAGCAGCAGGTCGAGGTCGTCCGCGCTGAGCCGCAGGATGTCGGCGGCCGCGCACCAGTGCGGGAGCCGGGACCGGTAGCGTGCCGGATCGACCAGCAGCGGACGCACGTTGGGGTCGATCGACACGGTCGGGCGGCCGGGGGCCCGGGTCAGCAACTCCTCGACGCGGGGGCCGCCGGGCTCGCGGACCAGGGCGAGCGAGCCGGTGTGCAGACAGCCCACGCCGGCCAGCGGGAGGGCGCCGAGCTCGGCCGGCGTCCAGGCCCAGTCGGCGGTGCCCTCGGCGTGGAACGAGTAGCGGGCCTGGCCCAGTTCGTCCACGGTGGCGATGGCCAGGGTGCTGGGTTCGGCCGCCGCGACACTGCCGCCGAGGTCGACGCCGGAGGAGTCGAGGTGCTGTCGGAACAGCGCCCCGAAGGGGTCGGCGGAGATCCGGCCGAGGAAGCGGGTCGGGGTGCCCAGCCGGGCCAGCGCGACGGCGGTGTTGGCGGGGCCGCCGCCGGGCAGGACGCGCAGCGCGAGTTCGCCGGGGCGCCGCTCGGCGGAGGAGTCGGTGAACGCGTCGGCGACGCACTCGCCGAGTACGGCGACCGGGAGTCGGGTCATGGCGGACCGCCTTCGGGAGAGGGCTCGTTGGGTGCTGCCGGACGTCCCGGGCGACACCGCAGGGGTGTTCCCGGGGCACCTCAGCGTACGGGGGGATGCCGCCGGGGCGGGAGCACCGAAGGCCCGCACGGCGTCGGGCGGGCGTTGCTCACGGCGTTGCTCACGGTGCGTCGGATCAGGTGGCCCGGACCAGGGCCGGACGGCCGGGCCCGCCCGCCCCGGCCGTCCGGTGGGGTGTCCGGGCGGGCGGAGCACGCCTAGACTGCGGAACTCGCGCGGTATTACCGACCGGTAGGGATGGGGAGTTCGGATGGCCGAGGAGCGGGTCCACGCGTTCGGGGACGACGCGTTGGGGGAGCACGACGCGGTCGCGCTGGCGGCGCTGGTACGGTCCGGCGAGGTCGCTCCCGGTGAGCTGGCCGCCGCCGCGGCGGCGCGCGCCGAGCGGGTCGACGCGGCGCTGGCACCCGTCGCGTTCGCGTCGTACGGGCAGCCGCGCAGCGCCCCGGCTGGTGGGGCCCCGCTGTTCGGGGTCCCGAGCTACCTCAAGGACAACGTGGACCTGCGGGGGATGCCCACCGGGCAGGGCAGTTCGGCGTTCCGCGCCAAGCCGGCACGGCGCGACGCCGGCTTCGCCGAGCAGTTCCTCAGCACCGGCCTGGCGGTGCTGGGCAAGACCAGGATGCCGGAGTTCGGCCTCAACGCCTCGACCGAGTTCGCCGAGGCCCGGCCGGTCCGCAACCCGTGGCGGACCTCGCACTCGCCGGGGGCCTCCTCCGGCGGCGCGGCCGCGCTGGTCGCGGCGGGCGTCGTGCCGATCGCGCACGCCAACGACGGCGGCGGGTCGATCCGCATACCGGCCGCCTGCTGCGGCCTGGTCGGCCTGAAGCCGACCCGCGGCCGGCTGGTCGCCAACGACCAGGGCCGCCGGCTGCCGATCGACCTGGTGACGGACGGTGTGGTGACGCGCTCCGTCCGGGACACCGCCGCCTTCTTCGCCGCCGCCGAACTCCACCACCGCAATCCGGCGCTGCCGCCGCTCGGACTGGTGGAGGGCCCGGGGGACCGGCCGCTGCGGGTCGGCCTGGTGGTGGACTCCCCGATCGCCGTGACCGACGGGCCGACCCGGCAGGCGGTCGAGCGGACGGCGGCGCGGCTGGAGGCGATGGGGCACAAGGTCACGCCCGCGACGCTGCCGTTCGGCGAGGACTTCTCCCGCGACTTCACGCTCTACTGGGGCTGCATCGCCTTCATGATCGCCACGACCGGCCGGCTGCTGCTGGACCCGGGCTTCCAGGCGCGGAAGCTGGACGGTCTGACCACGGGCCTGCGGCGGCGCTTCCACCGGGAGTTCCTGCGCACGCCCGGCGTGCTGCGCCGGCTCCGGCAGGCGGAGGCGGCGTACGGCGGACTGTTCCGCGAGCACGACGTGATCCTCTCGCCGGTGCTGGCCCATGTCGCGCCGCCGATAGGGCACTTGAGCCCGAACGTGGCGTTCGACGAGCTGCTGGACCGGCTGGGCCGGTACGTGGCCTTCACCCCGGTGAACAACGTGACGGGCGGTCCGGGGATCTCGCTGCCCGCCGAGTCGGCCGGGAACGGGCTGCCGATCGGGGTGCACCTGTCGGCCGCGCACGGCCGGGAGCGGCTGCTGCTGGAGCTGGCGTTCGCGCTGGAGGCGGACCGGCCCTGGCAGCGGATCCAGGACTGAGCGCGGGCTCGGCAGGCGTCCCGCGTGGTGCGTGCTCACGCCGGGCCGGGGGAGGCGTCCCGCGTGAGGGGGTGCCGGTGCTCAGCCCGGGCCCGGGGAGGCGATCGCCCGGGCGGCCCGCACCTCCTGGCGCAGCGGCGCCAGCACGCCGTCCTCGGCGGACTCTCCGCCGGACTCCTCGCCGGTCTCCGGCCCGGTCTCTCCGCCGGTCCGCCCGGTGCCGGCGGCCGGGTCGGACGGCGGAGGGGTCGCGGGTCGCGGAGCGTCGGCGCGCAGGGCCGCCGCGAGCTCGTCGAGCTCACGGGTGATGGCGGCGACCTCGGCCGCCGGCGGCGGGGGCACCCCGTGGTCGATCCGGACCCGGGTGGCGGTGGTGGCCTCCACGATCCGCTCGACGGCGATGACCAGCGGCCACCACGCGGCGGCCCGCGCCCCGGTGGGCGGGGGTTCGGTGAGCGCCCGCTGGAACTCCGACCGCACGGCGGACAGGTCGCGGTAGAGCCTGCGCCGGTGGCGGAGCCGGGCCGACTGGTCCCGGCCGGGGTCCGCGTCGAACGCCAGCCTGACGTAGGCCGCGGTGTCCGCCGCGGCGTCCGCGAGCCGGTCGCCGATCCGGGTGTGCCAGGACTCCAGCCAGAGCAGGTAGCCGGCGATCAGCGAGACCCCGCAGCCGATCAGCGAGTCGTAGAGCCGGGGCGCCACCAGCCGGAACCCCTGGTGGTTGAGCAGGTCGGAGAGGAGCAGGATGACCGGGGTGATAGCCGCGGTCTGGAAGGCGTAGCCCTTCGCGGAGAACGCCGGGATCAGCATCGCGAGCAGGGCGATGGTCGGCACGTCCCACCACCCGCGCGGCACCTCGGCGAGGACCGGGATGGCGATCAGCAGGCCGACCGCCGTGCCGAACGCCCGCAGCACGGCGCGCGAGAAGACCGAGCCGAAGTCGGGCTTCATCACGAAGGTGACGGTCAGCGCCACCCAGTACGAGCGGGGCACGGCGATCACCGAGACCAGCGTCTGGGCGACGCCGATGCACAGGGCCAGCCGCAGGCCGTAGCGCCAGGACGCCCCGGACAGCAGGGCCGCGCGGGCCGTGCGGCGGGCCCGGACGTGCAGCACGGCGGGGCGGCCGAGCCGGTCGGCCCCGCCGAACGGGTCCGGCGCGGGCTCCCCGGCGACGGCGGCCGCGTACCGCAGCGCCTGGTCGACGGCCCGCTCCGAGGGACCGGTCGGCGGTGGCAGGTCCAGCGTGTGCGGCTCGCCGGGCCGCCCCCGCTCGACGGTGTCGGCCAGGGCCCGGGCCGCCGCCTGGTAGGCGTCCGGCAGCGGGCCGAGCGAGGCCGGGCGCAGCTTCGCCGCCGAGGCGGCCTCCACGACCGGGATCACGGCGTTGAGCTGGGCGAGCAGTCGGGTGAGGCCGGGGGAGCGGCCGTGCCGGCGGGTGCGGTGGGCGAGCAGCATGTCGTAGGACCGGTTGAGCGAGTGGGTGACGGCCAGGCGCCGTTCGTCGTGCGCGGGGGTGCCCGCCGCCCGGAGGAAGTCGGCGACGGTCCGGTACGTCTGCGCGACCGCCGTCCGCTCCGGGACGCCACCGCGCAGCGGCCAGGCGAACAGGGTGAGCGCGAGCACCACCAGGCCGCCGAGGAGGAGCAGCAGCGGCGGCTTCCACCAGGGCGCCGGCATCGGCAGGCCGGCCCCGACGACGGCGTTGAGCAGGAGCAGCAGCCCCGACACCGAGGCGACCGAACCGATCGAGGAGATCATGCCGGAGACCAGCGCGATCAGGGTGAGCACGACGACGGCGAGCCAGCCCTCCCCGTACACCAGGGTGCCGAGGGTGACGCCGACGGCGCCGAAGAGCTGGGGGACGGCGATGTTGTAGACCCGCATCCGGTAGGCGTCGGCGGTGTCGCCGATGACTCCGGAGAGCGCCCCCATGGAGGCCAGCGCGCCGTACTGGGGCTGCCCGGCCGCGAGACCGACGGCGAGCGGCGCGGAGAGGGCGACGGCGGCGCGGACGACGGCCGCCCAGGGGATCGGTGCGGGCTGCGGGCGCAGGCCCGCGGTGATCCAGCTGGGGGGTGTGAGCCGGCCGGCTCGTGCGCTCCGTGCCATACGAGAAACGTACGGCTCCGGGCCGGGGCGGGCCCGGTGTCGGCGCGCCGGACGGCTCGGTGTCGCGGCGCCGGGGGCGGGGTGCCGGGGGCGGGGTGCCGGGGGGCGGGGTGCCGGGGGGCGGGGTGTCGCCCCGTCAGGGTCGGCCGACCGGGGTGGGGGAGGCGGCCGGGGTGGCCGGCGCTGCGGAGCCGTCCGGGAGGTCGCGCAGGCGGGGCAGCGGGGACAGCCAGAGGACGGCGGCGGCGAGCGGGACGGCGGCGGTGGCCAGCCACATCGCGGGCACCACCCCGACGGCGGAGGCGGTCGCGCCGCTGGCCAGGGCGCCGAGGGGGATGGCGCCGTAGTTGAGGAAGGAACCGCTCGCGCTGATCCGGCCGAGCACCCGGGTGGGGACGTGGCGCTGCTGGAAGGTGGCCCGGACGACGTTGCCGGCGACGATGCCCGCCGAGACGGCGAAACTGCCGAGGACGTAGCAGGCGACACCGGCGCCCGGCCCGGTCAGCGGGATCAGCAGGGCCAGCATCGGCACCCAGAACAGGAAGAGCATCAGGGCGCGGGCGGTGCCGATCGCGGCTCCGACCCGGCGGGCGACGGCCGCGCCGAGCACGCCGCCGGCACCGGCGGCGCCGACCACCGCGCCGATCGCGCCGTCGGAGAGACGGGCCTGCTCGACCAGGAAGACGACCTGGATCGACTGGTAGGCCATCAGGGCCATGTTGGCCAGCGCCCCGTGGAGGGCGAAGGTGCGCAGCCAGACGTCGCCGGTGATCAGGCGTAGGCCCTCGGAGACCTCGCGCCGCAGGTTCGGGCGGGGGCTCGGGGCGGTGCCCGGGTGGTCGCCGCGGCGTGCCGCCGGGGCGGGCTCGCGGGTGCGGATGGCGGCGGTGGAGAGGAGCGAGAGGAGGAACGTGGCGGTGTTCGCGAGCAGGCTGTTGACCGGGCCGAAGGTCTGGGCGGCGGCGCCGCCGGCGCCGAGCCCGACGATCTGGGCGGCCGAGGCGCTGCCGTGCAGGGCGGCGTTCCCCTCGGCGCGGTCCGGTTCGGCGACGAGGGTGGGGAGGTAGGCGGTGTACGCGGTCTGGAAGAAGACCTCGGCGGCGCCGGTCGCCGTGGCGACCGCGAGGAGCTGGCCGGTGGTGAGGACGCCTAGCACGGCGGCGGCGGGGACGGTGAGGTGGAGCACCAGGGAGACGGCGGTGGAGACGAGCATGACCGTCCGTCGGCGCATCCGGTCGACCCACGCGCCGGCCGGCAGGCCGATCAGCAGCCAGGGCACCCACTTCGCGGCGACCAGCAGGGCGGCCTCGAAGGCGCCGGCGTGCAGGACGCCGACGGCGATCAGCGGTAACGACAGATTGGTGAGGGCGCCGCCGAACCTGCCGGCGACCTCGCCGGTGAGGAGAAGCCGGAAGTCCCGGTCGCGGCGGAGCAGCGAGCCGCGGGCGCCGGCGCTCATTCGGCACCGCGCGAGGTACGGGGGAAGGACTGCAGTTGCACCACGACCGGCAGCGCGTCCGGCGCCGGGTCGGCGTCCGGGGCGGGGGTGTGGCGGCCGATCACCTCGAACAATTCCTCGTTGAGGGCCTTGAGCTGAGACGGCGTCAGGCGCAGGTTGGTCCAGTCCGCGATGGTGCCGGAGTTGCGCCAGTCGCCCGCCCAGTCCTCGCTGAGATAGGAGGTGACGCGGTTGAAGTACTGCTGCACCAGCTCGTGCGTGTAGAGCGCGACCGCGCCCCGGCTGTCCGGGTCGTCCCGGAACTCGGCGGTGTTCAGCTCGTTGCGGACGGGGATCCGCCGCCACCAGCGCTCGCGCTTGGTGCCGCGTCCGGTGTCCTCCTCGATGAAGCCGTGCTCGGCGAGGTGGCGCAGGTGCCAGCTGACGGTGCCGGTGTTCTCGCCGAGCCGTTCGGCGAGCCGGGTGGCGGTGGCGGGACCGTCCAGCTTCAGCAGCTCGAAGATCCGCATCCGCAGCGGATGGGCCAGCCCGCGCAGGCCGCGGGCGTCCAGCCGGCGGAGCGGCCGGTCGGCCGGCGGCTGCGGCTCGGTCGGGTCCGGCGGCTCGGTGGGGGCGGGGTGTTCGGTCATGGCGCCATCGTAGGGTGCAGAGAGTTCTCTGCATAGGTGTCTCTGCAGAGAACTCTCTGCAAGTTGCCCCGGAGTGACGCCCGGAGGAGTGTGGGGAGCGGGCGGGCGGAGAACCGGAGTGACGTCCTCCGGGGGCGTCGGCCTGCCCGGGGCGGTGGCCGACGGTCGATCGACTCGGTGATCTTCTAGAGTCGCCAGCGGTACGACTGTATGACCACCGTGCGGTCCCGGAGACTGTGCGGAGCGCGACACCGAGAGGCGGCACCACCATGAACGACCAGCAGGCACCCGAGCCGTTCGAGCCCGTCGACGAGGACTGGCAGACCGCGCTGGCGGTCGTCGCCCACCCCGACGACATGGAGTACGGCGGTGCCGCCGCCGTCGCCCGCTGGACGGCCCAGGGCAAGAAGGTGGTCTATGTGATGGTCACCAGCGGCGAGGCCGGCATCGACTCGATGAGCCCCGAGGACTGCGGCCCGCTCCGCGAGGCCGAGCAGATCGCCTCCGCCGCCGTGGTCGGCGTCGACACCGTCGAGTTCCTCGGCCACCCGGACGGGGTGCTGGAGTACGGGCTGCCGCTGCGCCGGGACATCGCCCGGGCCGTCCGCCGCCACCGCCCGGACATCGTCATCACCAGCAACTTCCGTGAGACGTACGGCGGGGTCTTCCTCAACCAGGCCGACCACATCGCGGTCGGCCGGGCCACCCTGGACGCGGTCCGGGACGCCGCCAACCGCTGGGTGTTCCGCGAGCTGGTGGCCGAGGGGTACGAGCCGTGGAACGGGGTGCGGGCGGTCTGGGCGGCCGGCTCGCCCGAGTCGCGGCACGCCGTGGACACCACCGAGCACTTCGACAAGGGCGTCGCCTCGCTCGCCGAGCACAAGGCGTACCTGGCCGGGCTGGGCGGTGCGATGGCCGATCCGCAGGAGTTCCTGGAGGGCTTCGGCCGGGGCGCCGGCAGCCGGCTCGGCACCCGGTTCGCCGTCCCCTTCGAGGTGTTCCCGCTGCGCTGAGGCGTGCCGCGCGGGATCAGGAGCCGTGGTCGGCGTGCTCGCGGCGGCGCCGCCGGTGGCGCAGCAGCTGCCGGGCGGCGAGCGCCGCGCAGAGCACGCCGACGGCGACCAGCAGCCACAGCTGGTACCGGACCGCCGTCCGGTACACGGCCCCGATGTTGGCCCCGGCCAGGTAGCCGAAGGCGGACCAGACCCCCACCCAGAGCGCCGCGCCGAGCACGTTGAACGGCAGGAACCGCCGCCAGGGCATCTCGGTGGTGCCGGCGATGATGCCGTTGGTCTGGCGCAGCCCGTCCACGAAGCGCGCCACGGTGACGACCTTGCCGCCGTGCCGGGCGAAGAAGCCGTCGGCGCGCTCCATCCGGGCGGGGGTGAGCAGCACGTAGCGGCCCCACCGGTGGACGAAGGCGCGGCCGCCGGTGCTGCCGATCAGGTAGCCGAGGCTGTTCCCGAGGACGGCGGCCGCGAAGGCGATCCCGACCACGGCGGCCAGGTCGAGGTGCCCGGCGCCTGCGTAGACGGCGGCCAGCACCAGGATGGTCTGGCCGGGCGCGGGGATGCCGCAGTTGTCCAGCAGGACGAAGAGCGCCACGGCCGCGTAGCCGTACTCGTCGAGCAGCGGGGCGAGCCCGGCGAGCGGGCCGGGCAGTGCGGGCTCGGACACGTGGCTCACCACCCCGCGCCGGTCGGGCCCGGGGTGGCGGCCGGATGGGTCAGCGGAGCGCCTGGCGGGGCTCGATGTTGCAGTCGGGGCCGGGGTAGATCAGCCCCGTGTGGCCGTCCTCGAAGCGGACCATGTACGGCGGCTCGCCCTCCGCGCCGCGCACCTCGATGATCTCGCCCTTCTGGTCGACCATGCCCACCGCCCTGCTGTGGATGTGGAGCTGGTCACCTACCGCTGCGTGCATGGTCTGCTCCTCGGGTCGCGATGGCCGCGCGGGCGGCCGTTCTGCTTCCACTCTGCTGCGGCGGGGGCGGGCCCGCAACGGCTTGGCCGTGCGGCCGGTGCGGGGGGCGGGTGTCGTCGTGGGCCGGTCGACGTCGCCGGGCGGGGCACGGGGCGGGCCCGGTCAGTGGGGGCCGAACTGCTCGGCGAGGTAGCAGCGGACCAGTCGCTTGCACTCGCCGATCAGCGCCGGATCCCCGTCCGGAGCGCTCCGGAAGGCGAGCTTGAGCACGGCGTCCGCCGCCTCCAGGGCCACCCGCAGTGCGAGCGTGAGCGCCGCCGGGTCGGCCGTCGCGAACAGGTCGCCGCCGAGGGCCTGGAGGCGCAGCGCGACGGCGGTGTTGTTGTCGAGGTCGGTGTCGAGCAGGTGCAGGTCGTCCCGGACCCCGGCGGGCACGGCCGCGCCGGCCAGCCCGAAGTCCACCTGGCCGAAACCGGGGACGGCCCGCTTCATCGCCACGAACTCGTCCACCGCGAGGTCGGTGAACCCCGCGGCACCGGTCGGCGCCGCGTCGAGCAGCCGGCGGTCGAGGCGCTCCAGGTAGTGGTCGAGGTTGCGGCCGGCGAGCGCGGCCAGCAGGTCCTCCTTGCCGGCGAAGAACTGGTACAGCGTGCCGATCGGCACCTGGGCGCGGTGCGCGACCTCCTTGGTGGTGAGCGCGGCCGCGCCGACCTCGTCGAGCAGCCCCGCGCAGGCGTCCAGGAGCCGCTCGTAGCGCTCCTGGCTGCGCTGCTGCACCGGCCGCCGCCGGCCCGGTCCGCCCTGCCCGGCCACCCGGTGACTCCTCGTGTCCGCGCTCATGGGGCCACTGTGCCGCATCGGGTGTTCCACGGGCGAATCATCGCTGTGAGCCGTGCTCATATTCTTCGCCGCTGGGCCCCGGCCGAGCTGTCCGTCGCCCGGTCGCCGGCGGGTCGTCGCCGTCCCGCCGCCGGGACCGCGACGCCTGCTGCCGGGGCCGGGCGCGGGCAGCCGTGGCCGGGCGGCCGCGTGTGCCTGCGGCCGGGGGAGAGTGTTCCGCCATTGCGGCGACATCGCCCCGGCGCTGCCCGGTCCGATGATCCGAGCCGCATACCCTGTCGCCTTGCCGTCGCCCGACGGTGAGGCGGCGTGGGTCGGTGGACAGGGGTGCGGCTTGGTTTCGTCGGGTTCAGCCGATCCGGGGGCCGCGGCGTCGGGGCGGCAGCGCTTGCGCGCGTGGTTGCTGGACGGGCTGGCCGACATGGCCAAGCAGTACCCCGGGCCGCACGCGCAGGCGCCCGTCGAGCACCAGGGCGCCCGCTGGTGGCGGGTGATGTGCCTGACCGGTCTGGACTACTTCTCGACGCTCGGCTACCAGCCGGGCATCGCCGCGCTGGCGGCCGGCCTGCTGTCCCCGGTGGCGACCATCGTGCTGGTGCTGGTGACGCTGTTCGGCGCCCTGCCGGTGTACCGGCGGGTCGCGAAGGAGTCCCCGCACGGCGAGGGCTCGATCGCGATGCTGGAGCGGTTGCTCTCGTTCTGGAAGGGCAAGCTCTTCGTCCTCGCGCTGCTGGGCTTCGCCGCCACCGACTTCATGATCACCATCACCCTGTCGGCGGCTGATGCCACCGCGCACCTGGTGGAGAACCCGCACCTGCAGAGCGCGCTGAGCGGACGGCAGGTGCTGATCACGCTCGTCCTGGTCGCGCTGCTGGGCGGCGTCTTCCTGAAGGGCTTCAGCGAGGCGATCGGCCTGGCCGTGGTGCTGGTCGCGATCTACCTGTCGCTGAACGTGGTCGTGGTGGCCACCGGGCTCTGGGAGGTCGCGCGCTCCCCGCACCTGGTCACCGACTGGTCGGACGCGCTGACCACCGAGCACGGCGACGTGGTCGCGATGATCGGCGTCGCACTGATCACCTTCCCCAAGCTCGCGCTCGGCCTGTCCGGTTTCGAGACCGGCGTCGCGGTGATGCCGCACATCGAGGGCGATCCGGAGGACACCGAGGAACGGCCGACCGGCCGGATCCGGGGCGCCCGGAAGCTGCTGACCACGGCCGCGCTGATCATGAGCGTCTTCCTGATCACCACCAGCTTCATCACCACCCTGCTGATCCCGAAGGCGGCGTTCGAGCCCGGCGGCGAGGCCAACGGCCGGGCCCTGGCCTACCTGGCGCACGAGTACCTGGGCAGCGCCTTCGGCAGCGTCTACGACCTGGCCACGATCCTGATCCTCTGGTTCGCCGGCGCGTCGGCGATGGCGGGCATGCTCAACCTGATGCCCCGCTACCTGCCGCGCTACGGCATGGCGCCGGCCTGGGCGCGGGCGGTGCGGCCGATGGTCATCGTGCTCACCCTGATCGCCTTCCTGGTGACCTGGATCTTCGACGCGAGCGTCGACGCGCAGGGCGGCGCGTACGCCACCGGCGTGCTGGTGCTGATCAGCTCGGCCGCGATCGCCGTCACCATCGCCGCGCACAAGGCCCGCCAGCGCAACTGGACCATCGGCTTCGCGGTGATCGCGGCGGTCTTCGTCTACACCACGGCGCTGAACATCGCCGAGCGGCCGGACGGCGTCAAGATCGGTGCCTGCTTCATCGCCGGCATCATCCTGCTGTCGCTGCTCTCCCGGCTCAAGCGGGCCTTCGAGCTGCGGGTGACGGACGTCGCGTTCGACGAGGCCGCCGAGCGGTTCGTCCGCGACTACACGCACCGCCCGCTGCGCCTGATCGCCAACGAGCCGAACAGCCGGGACCTCGCGGAGTACCAGGAGAAGAAGCGCCAGATCCGGGCGGACAACGACATCCCCGCCGAGGACGACCTGGTCTTCGTCGAGGTCACCGTGCTCGACCCGTCGGAGTTCGAGACCGTCCTGAAGGTCCGCGGGGAGGTCCTGCACGACCGCTACCGGGTGCTCACCCTGGAGAGCTCCAGCGTGCCTAACGCCCTGGCGGCCCTCCTGATGGAAGTCCGGGACCGGACGGGGCAGCAGCCGCACATCTACTTCGAGTGGACCGAGGGCAACCCGTTCGCCCAGTTCCTGCGGTTCTTCCTGTTCGGCCACGGCGAGGTCGCGCCGGTCACCCGCGAGGTGCTGCGGGAGGCCGAGCCGGACCGCGGCCGCCGCCCCCGCGTCCACGTCGGGTGAGCGGGACTCCGGGGGCTGCGGGGGTCGAGGCGGGCCGGGCGCTCAGACCGGGACGACCGCGACCGGGCAGCCGGCGTGCCGGACGACCGCCTGGCTGGTCGAGCCCAGCCTGCCGAGCGGTCCGCGCTGCTCACCGTGGCGTCCGACGACGACCAACCGCTGGGTCTGCGACCCGGTGACCAGCTCGCGGGCCGGGTTGGACCGCACCGCGGTCGCGGTGACGGTGACGTCCGGGAACCGTTCGCGCGGGCCGGCCAGCACCTCGGCCAGCAGCCGGTCGTGCTCGGCGGCGATGTCCGCCTCCTCGTAGACCAGCGGGAGGTCGTGCGCGGGCCCGGCGACCAGCGGATAGGCCCAGGCGTGGACGGCGAACAGGGGGAGGTTCCGGCGCCGCGCGGAGTCGAAGGCGTAGGCGAGTACCTCGTCGTCGTGTCCCTTGCCCTGGACGCCCACCAGCACGCCGCCGCCGGCGCCGGCCCCGGTGTCGTGCACGACGACGACCGGGCAGGCGGCGTGGCCGGCGGCCCGGAGACTGGTCGAGCCGAGCAGCAGGCGGGGGAAGCCCCCCGTACCCCGGGCGCCCAGGACCAGGAGCAGGGCCTCCTCGGCCGCTGCCGCCAGCGCCTGCCGCGGATGGTCGTCCACCAGCTCCGTGACGATGGCGAGGCCGGGGTGCCTCAGCAGGGCGCGTTCGCGGGCCGCGTCGAGCAGGCCGGCGCCCGCGTCCTTGCTGAGCCGGGTCTCCTGACCCGCGGGAGCGTGTGCCGCCTCACCGAACCAGGCGTGGACCACGCGGAGCGGCGCGTTGCGCAGCCAGGCCTCGTCCGACGCCCAGTCCACGGCCTCCAGGCTCGACTGCGAGGCGGCGACGCCCACGACGACGGGGTTTCTCATGGCCGGCTCCTCCTGACTGCGGGGCGGCGTCGCGGGGCAGCCCGGTGCTCGCACGGCACCGCGTCCGGTCCTGCGTCCAGGCTATGCCGCGACCCGCGCGGTGGCAGGGCGGGCGGGTCGCGGGTCGGGGGTCGCGGGTCGGGGGCCGGGTGCTCGTCCGGGCCGGGGGACCGGGGCCGGGGCCGGGGCCGGGGCGGATGTCGGGCGGGCCGGTGGGGTGGGGTGCCTGCGGGTGGCGTCGTGGCATCGCCTGGCGCGTGGGTGGTGCCATCTGGCGTCATCCGGTGCCATGAGACGTCATGAGGTGCCACGGGTGCTGCCTCCAGGGCCGCGGGGTGCGGGGTGCCCGGTCGTTGGGGGGTGCTTGCTCCAGGATCGGGCCGATGGGAAGCCCGGGAATGCCTGGCGCGAGGCCGATGTCAGGGTGGGTGCCATAAAGGCTTGCGTATGGCGCCATCATGGTGCCATCATAGCGTCATAGGCCTCGCGACGTCAGTGATCCCGGAGACGATCGACGATGTCGTCGTCCGAAAGAACCACACCCGGCAGAGCACCATCGACCTCCTCCGTGCCGCGGCCTGAGCCCCGGCACCGCCACCTCGCACACGCCCCAGTCACTTCAGTTCTCGAACGGGAGGGCTCATGCCTTCATCCGCCATGCCCACACCCAGGCGGGCCGACGGTCACCTGCCACCGGTCGCCGTCTCCACCGTCGGTCTGCGCAAGTCCTACGGGGACAAGACCGTCCTCGACGGCATCGATCTGCGGATCCCGGCCGGGTCCGTGTTCGCGCTGCTCGGCCCGAACGGGGCCGGCAAGACCACCGTCGTCAAGATCCTCTCCACCCTGATCGGGGCCGATGGCGGGCAGGCCCGGGTGGCGGGCCACGACATCGCCACCGCGTCGCAGGCGGTGCGCGCCGCGATCGGTGTCACCGGGCAGTTCTCCGCCGTCGACGGCCTGATCACCGGGGAGGAGAACATGCTCCTGATGGCCGACCTGCACCACCTGTCCAAGCGCGAGGGCCGCCGGGTCGCCGCCGAACTCCTGGAACGCTTCGACCTGGTGGAGGCGGCGGGGAAGCCCGCCTCCACCTACTCCGGCGGCATGAAGCGCCGGCTGGACATCGCCATGACGCTGGTCGGCGGCCCGCGGGTCATCTTCCTCGACGAGCCGACCACCGGCCTCGACCCGCGCTCGCGCCACACCATGTGGCAGATCATCCGCGAACTCGTCACCGGCGGCGTGACCGTCCTCCTCACCACGCAGTACCTGGAGGAGGCCGACCAACTCGCCGACCGCATCGCGGTCCTGAACGACGGCCGGATCGCCGCCGAAGGCACCGCCGACGAGCTGAAGCGACTCATTCCCGGCGGCCACGTGCGGCTGTGCTTCGCCGACCCGGCGGCCTACCGGTCCGCCGCCCTCGCCCTGCACGACGTCACCCGCGACGACGAGGCCCTGGCTCTGCGGATCCCCAGCGACGGCAGTCAGCGCGACCTGCGCGCCGTCCTCGACCGGCTGGACGCCACCGGCATCGAGGCCGACGAACTCACCGTCCACACCCCCGACCTCGACGACGTGTTCTTCGCCCTGACCGGCTCCAGCGTGCCCGCCCAGAACAACCAGTCCAAGGAGACCGTCCGATGAGCTCCCTCTCCCTCGCCGTGCGCGACTCCTCCACGATGCTGCGCCGCAATCTCCTGCACGCCCGGCGCTACCCGTCACTCACCCTCAACCTGCTGCTCACCCCGATCGTCCTGCTGCTGCTCTTCGTCTACGTGTTCGGGGACGTGATGAGCGCGGGGATGGGCGGCGGCGCCGACCGCTCCGCGTACATCGCCTACGTCGTGCCGGGCATCCTGCTGATGACCATCGGTGGCACGGTGGTCGGGACGGCGGTGTCCGTCTCCAACGACATGACCGAGGGCATCATCGCCCGCTTCCGCACCATGGCGATCCACCGCGGGTCGATCCTCGTCGGACACGTCATCGGCAGCGTCCTGCAGTCGGTCGCCAGTGTCCTCCTCGTGGGCGCCGTCGCCGTGGCCATCGGCTTCCGCTCCACGGACGCCACCGCCCTGGAGTGGCTGGCCGCCTTCGGGCTGCTCGCGCTCGTCGCGCTGGCGCTCACCTGGATCGCGGTGGGGATGGGCATGGTCAGCCCGAACGCCGAGGCGGCGAGCAACAACGCGCTGCCGCTGATCGTCCTGCCGCTGATCTCCAGTGCCTTCGTCCCGGTCGACGCGATGCCGGGCTGGTTCCAGCCGATCGCCGAGTACCAGCCGTTCACGCCGGCCATCGAGACCCTGCGCGGCCTGCTGCTCGGCCATGGGATCGGGCACAACGGGTGGCTCGCCGTCGCCTGGTGCGTGGCGCTCACCGTCCTCGGTTACCTCTGGTCGAAGTCGGTCTTCAACCGTGATCCGAGGTAGCGCCGGGCGGCCGGGGTGGGGTGGGGTACGCGGACACCGCGTGGGCGCACCCCGCCCCGGTGGCGGTGGCCCGTGGCCGGGCGCGGCGGCCGGCGCGGCGCCTCCTCGGCCGCGCCACCCGGGGCCGCCGCCACCGGCTGACGCGTCGTCCGGGCTGCGTCACCGGGCTGCGTCACCGGGTCGCGTCACCGGGCTGTGGCGAGGTCCTCGACCAGGCTGGCGGACGGCTGGGGGATCTCGCCGAAGTCCTCGTCCTCGCCGTCCACGACGAGTTGGTTGAGGACGGCCTGCAGCCGGGGCGGGAGGCGGGGGGCGAGACCGTCGTGGCAGCGGGCGAGGATGTCGTGCCGCACCTGCTCGGGGAGCAGCGCGGTGGCGGGGCGGTGGGGTCCGGCGCGGTGCCGCGAGTTCTCGGCCAGGTTCTCCGCCTGGGCGCGCCAGTAGGCGGCGTCCCGCGTCTCGCCCGCCTGCTGGTGGTGCAGGTGGAGGAGGTACGCCGCGGTGGTGCTGCCGGAGCCGGCCGCGAACTGCCACCAGAACTGCGCGGCGTCCACCCGGCCGGTGAGGGCCAGCAGACAGGCGAGGACGAGCGCGCCCTCCGGGTGGATCCGGGACCCGTTGACCAGCTGTTTCAGGGACGCGCCGGCCTGCGGTGCGTTGAGGACCAGGGCGATGGCGAGGGAGAGTTCGTGGGCGGCCTGCTCGTGGGCGGAGGGGAAGGGTGCCGGTGCGACGGTGATCCGCGGTGGCTGCACGGGCGGTGCGGCCGCGGTGCCGGTGAAGACCTCCGTCCGGCCCCCCGCTTCCGTGTCGGTCGGCCAGCCGTTGCAGGCCGGGCCGCCGTCGAGCCAGGAGGTGAGGCCGGGGTGGTCGAGATTGCGGTTCACCGGGACTCCCTGTCCGAGAGGTCGGGCCGGCCGATGGCCTTGGCTATCCGCCGGCGGGCGTGGCGGCGGTTGGACCGCAGGGTGGCGGTCGGCGTGCCGAGGTAGGCGGCGGCCTCGTCGTCGTCCAGGTCGAGGCAGTAGGTGAGGACCATGATGTCGCGTTGGCGCTCGGGTAGGGCGAGGATCGCGGTGAGCAGGCCGATCTGCTCGGGGAGGGTCTCCAGGCTGAGCCGGGCCTGTCGGCAGAAGTGTCCGATCACGGCGTCCATCGCGGCGATCTGCACCGCGGTGGGCTGGCTCTGGGCGTCCAGCCAAGCGCCGAGGTGCTCCTTGAGCAGGCGCCAGGCGTACGCGGCGGGGATCTCCTGGCGCAGGGCGAGGGACCAGTTGCGACGCAGGTGGGCCTTCATCTCGGCGACGATCAGTTCGGCGGCGCCGTGGTCGGCGCCGACCTGGGTGCGGGCGAAGCCCGACCAGGCCCGCTCGTGGGTGGCGCAGAACGCCTCGAAGGTGAGCCGCAAGCGGGGACCGTCCGGTGCGCTGCTGTCGTTCATGGCTTGCCCTCCCCTGCGCCCGCCCGTCGGGGGCGGCGCCTGCCGGTCGATCGTCATGTCGGTCCTCCTCGTGTCTGCGGTGTGGGGCCACCGAGCCTGAGCGAGGGAACGGTTGAGGCCCCCGTGGAACATGCAAGCGCAGCAGGGGCGGCTGTGTGCAAAGAGAGAATCAAGAATACTGACTGAAAGTAATATGATGAATACGCAGACGATACTGATGGATCGTCACATGCCGTTGGCATAGCTTGGACCGGTTCAGTGAGGCGCCGGTCGCAGCGACCGCCGCGCCGGTTGACCGGCATCGGTCGTGGGCAGATGTCTCCACTGAGAGGTGCGCCCTGGCGCGCCTGAGCGCGCGCCGCATGGCGCATGGGGGTGGCGCGGCCCACGGGCCGGCACGGCGGGGGAGACAGATGGCGGGGAGCAGGGGAAGTCACGACGGCGTCGAGGTCGATCTGCAGTTGCACCGGGCGCACTCGGCCCGGATGTACGACTACTACCTCGGCGGGACGACCAACTTCGCGGCCGACCGCGAGGCCGCGGGGCAGGCCCTGGCCGTCTTTCCGTGGGCGCCCGTCGCGGCCCGGGCGAACCGGGCGTTCATGCACCGGTCCATCCGCTTCCTGGCCGGTACGGGGATCGACCAGTTCCTGGACATCGGTACCGGCATCCCGACCAGCCCCAACCTCCACGAGGTCGCCCAGCAGGTCAACCCGCAGGCCCGGGTGCTCTACACGGACAACGACCCGATCGTCTTCGCCCACGCCCAGGCCCTCCTGCGTTCCAACCCGGCGGGCCGCACGGTCTACCTCCAGGCCGACGTCCACAAGCCCGAGGCCATCCTGGAGTCCTCGGAGCTGCGGGAGGCCCTGGACCTGGCGCGGCCGGTGGCCCTCAGCCTCGTGGCGCTCCTGCACTTCATCCCGGACGAGCGGCAGGCGCACGCCGTGGTGGACCGGCTCAAGAGCGCGCTCGCCCCCGGCAGCGCCCTCGTGATCAGCCACGGCACGGCGGACTTCGCGCCCGCCGCCGCCGAGCGCGTCAGCCAGGTGTACGCCGCCGCCGGCACCCCGGTGCGGATGCGCGGCCGCGAGGAGGTCCGGAGCTTCCTCGACGGCTGGGAGATCCGCGACCCCGGTGTGGTGGCCACCCACCGCTGGCGGCCCGATCCGGACGGCTCCGGCCCGGAGATCACCGAGGCCGAGGCCTCCGCCTACGCCGCGGTGGCCGTCAAGCCCTGACCGGCGCGCGGCCGCCCGCGGGAGGGGCCGGCCGTGGGAGAGGGCCGGCCGCGGGGCCGGAGAGCGGTGCTGTTCCGGCGGGTGACAGGGGTGTGTCGTGAGCGGTCCCCGGTTCAAGGGA
Source organism: Kitasatospora sp. NPDC005748 (assembly GCF_040630735.1). Taxonomy (NCBI): domain Bacteria; kingdom Bacillati; phylum Actinomycetota; class Actinomycetes; order Kitasatosporales; family Streptomycetaceae; genus Kitasatospora; species Kitasatospora sp. NPDC005748. The sequence goes on along the minus strand of NZ_JBEXYD010000036.1, from coordinate 55,797 downwards.
TCATTGCCCTGGCACGTTGCGTCGAGACCTCGTGCGAACGCCTTGCAGACGGGCTGATCGGAGAACACATGTCACCCCTGGTACGTCGGCGGACCGGTCGTCGGGTCCTCGCTGTCGCCGCCCTGACCGCGGTGGCGGTCGGCGTCCCCGCGGTGCTCACGGCCATCCCCGCCTCCACGCCGGAGGCGGCCCCGCCCGGCTGGTCCGCCGGGATCCGCTCGTACCTGGTGATCAGCGCACCCGCCGACGTCCACTCCGCCAAGGCCGCCGTGGTGGCGAAGGGGGGCACGGTCTTCGCCTCCTACGACGCGATCGGCGTGGTCGTCGCGCACTCGACCACCGGCGACTTCGCCACCACGCTGCGGGGCGTGCCCGGGATCCAGCAGGTGGGCGCCACCCGCACCGCCGACGTGCCGGCCGACGCCTACGCCCCGGCGGTGCCGGCCGCCCCCGACGAGTCGGACGAGGCCCCCGACGAGACCGTCGGCTGGAACATGAGCCAGATCAGGGCCGACCAGGCCTGGGACGTGACCACCGGCTCCCGCACCGTCAAGGTCGGCGTGCTGGACACCGGTGTGGACGACCTGCACCAGGACCTCGCGCCCAACTTCGACGCCGCCGACTCCGTCTCCTGCGCCTACGGCAGGACCGACACCCGGGCCGGATCCTGGCGCGCCATCGGCTCGCACGGCACCCACGTCGCGGGGATCATAGCCGCGGCCAGGAACGGCGTGGGCGTCGTCGGTGTCGCCCCGGGCGTGGAGATCGCCTCGGTCCGGACCGCGGAGCCGGGCAGCCTCACCTACGCCGAGAACGCCGTGTGCGGGCTCGTCTGGGCCGGTGACCACGGCTTCCGGGTGACCAACAGCAGCAACGAGACCGACCCGTGGCTGTTCAACTGCCCGGACAACCCGGACCAGGCCGCCATCATCGAGGGCGTCAGGCGCGCCCAGGAGTACGCCGAGAGCCGGGGATCGCTCCAGGTCGCCGCCGCCGGCAACGCCAACCAGGACTTCGCCGGAACGCCGACGGACACGTCGAGCCCCAGCGACTCCGAGCCCTTCGAACGGACCGTCACCAAGGCCTGCCTCGACGTCCCCGCCGAGCTTCCGGGCGTGGTGGCCGTCGCCTCCACGGCCGTCGGCGGCGGCTGGGCGTCCTACTCCAACTACGGCGAGGGCGTCATCGCCCTCGCGGCGCCGGGCGGCGACGGTGACGCCGACGTGTACTCGACCGTGCCCGGCGGGGGCTACGGCATGATGAGCGGCACCTCGATGGCCTCCCCGCACGTCACCGGTGTCGCCGCGCTCATCGCGAGCACCGACCCGTCGCTCACCCCGGCCGGGATCCGCGAACGCCTCGCCGCCCAGGCCGACCCGCAGCCGTGCCCCGCCTCGGACACCCGCTGCGTCGGCACCGAGGGCGACAACGGCTTCTTCGGCAAGGGCGAGGTCGACGCGCTGAAGGCGGTCGGCGGCGCCGTCGCCGCCACGCGGCGGCCGGTGGCCGTTGCCGGCGGCTCCCCGGAGTAGCGACCCGGCGGTCCGGGGCCGTCGTCGGGGCGCCGCGCCCCGCCGCGCCCCGACGCACCCGCCGGTGCCCCGCCGTGCCCCGACGCACCCGCCGGCGCCCGGACCCACCCGCCGGTCAGGGCCGTCCCGGGTGCGGTGCCGGGGGGCGGGGGAAGTCGGCCGGGTCGTGGGCGCAGATCAGTCGGACCTCGTCGTGGTGCGCGCGGCGCAGTTCGCGCAGGCGTTCCCGGTTCTGCAGCCGGGCACCGTTGTCGAACGCCATCATGCGCTGGAAGGCCGTCAGCCCGGGCGGGCGGCGGGGTGCGGCGGGGTCGACGTCCGTCTGCGAGAAGTAGGCGTCGCCGCAGTGCAGCAGCCAGCGGTCGGCCTCCCGGACGGCGACGCCGCAGTGGCCGCGGGTGTGCCCCGGCAGGGGCACGAGCAGCACGTCGGGGGCCCCGCGCCAGGGCGCCGGGATCGCGCGGAAGCCGTACCAGCTCTCGGTGGCGGCGTCCGGTCGGTGCTCCACCCAGCGCGGACCGTGGGCCCACTGGACCGGGCGGTAGCGGTCGCGTTCCCCGCGGGTCGCCAGGGCCTCGACGGCCCGGAGCTCGTCGGCCAGGACGTGGACCCGGGCGTGCGGGAAGTCGCCGATCCCGCCGGCGTGGTCGGGGTCGAGGTGGGTCAGGACGATGTCGCGGACGTCGCGCGGGTCGTGGCCGAGCGCGCGGATCCGGTGCACCGCGGTGGCGGCCGGCCGGAGCCGGGGCCGGACCGTCCGCAGGAAGGACCGCCCGAGCCGCCGCGGGTCCGCGACGTCAGCGGTCCCGAACCCGGTGTCGACCAGGACCAGTCCGTCCGCGCCCTCCACCAGCAGGCAGTGGGCCGTCAGCCGGCCGATCAGCGGTCCGCCGCTGCCCAGGAGCAGTCGGCCCCCGACGGGGCACATGGTGGCGCAGTTCAGGTGATGGATGGTCATCTCGTCTCCGGTGTCCCGTGCTAAGCGAGTCGCAGGCCGTGGCGGGCCCGAGGGGTGGGCGCGATCGCGGTCGGGCCCGTCGGGGTCCGGCGGCCCGCCGGTCCGGCCAGCCGCCCGTCCAGGTCCTCGGCCAGCCGGACGTCCCCGTGCGCGGTGTACAGCTCGCCCGCCGCCCGGAGCTGGTCGCCGGCCTCCTCGGTGCGTCCCGTCCCCGCCAGAAAGTCGGCGAAGTGACGCCGCGCCAGGGCGTGCAGCCGGACGTTGCCGCTCGACCCGCACAGGTGCAGCGCCTCCCGCCAGACCCGTTCGGCCGCCTCCGGTTCGCCCAGCGCCTGCCGGGCGAGGGCCTCGCTGACCATCGCCCACAGGTGGGCGTTGGCGGTCGGACGGTCGGACAGCAGCGCTCGCGTCTCGCGGGCGTGCTCCAGCGCGGCCACCGGCTCGCCCAGCACCACCTTGATCGCCGCCGCGTTGCTGAGCACGGTGGCGGCGTGCTCGCGCAGTCCGCTCGCCCGGATGAGGGCGAGGGCGGCCCGCGCGATCCGGTCCGCCTCGGCCGGGTCGCCGGACAGGGCGGCCATCGAGGACCGTACGGAGAGGGCGTGGATGTGCAGTTCGCCGTCGTCCGGGGTGGTCCGGCCGACGGCCCGCCCGGCGAGCGGCAGCGCCTCGGCGACGCGTCCGCTGGAGCCGAGGGCGCAGGCCGTCGCCGCCTCCATGGCGGCCAGCCCCTCCCGGCCGCCGTCCAGCCGGGCGGCCCGCAGCCCGACCCGCAGGCAGTCGAGCCGGTCGGCGACCCGCCCGGCGCCGTAGTAGAGGATCGAGGCCGACCGGGCCAGGCGCCACGCGCGTTCGTACTCGCCGCGATCGGTCGCGGCCGTCACCAGCGCGCGGAGCACCGGCTCCTCGGCGTGGCACCAGGCGAGCGTGGACCGGACGTCGCCGAGCCGCGGCAGCGCGCGCGGCCCGGGCCCGGCCGGCCGGAACGGCTCGTGGTACGGGTTGATCCGCCGGACCGCCAGGCCGGTCGCGACGAGCTCGTAGTCGACCAGGCGCCGGAACGCCGCCCGTTGCCGCTCGGGGGCGAAGCGGGCGAACAGCTCCGAACCGTAGAGCCGGACCAGGTCGTGCCGGCCGAAGCGACCGGGCGTCTGCTCCGCCAGTAGGTGGTGCGCGGTGAGCGGGCCGAGCGCGTGCCGGGCGCCCTCGGCGTCGGTGTCCAGCAGCGCGGCGGCCGCGTACGGGTCGGTGGTGCTGCCCGGGTGCACGGTCAGCAGCGCGAGCAGGCTCCGCGCGCCGTCCGGGAGATGGTGGTGCGTCAGGGTGAGCGCCGCCCGGACGCTGACCGCCCCGCCCTGGGTGCCGAGCGCGGCCAGCCGGGTGCCCTCGTCGCTCAGCTCGTCCACCAGGTCGGCGATCCGCCAGCCCGGGCGGGCGGCGAGCCGGGCGGCCACGATCCGCAGCGCCAGCGGGAGCCGGTCGCAGAGACCGATCAGCCGCCCGGCCGGCTCCGGCTCCGCCGCCACGCGCTCGGCGGTGAGCAGGCGCTCCAGCAGGCGGTGCGCGTCGGCGGACGGCAGGGCGGCGAGCTGGAGCAGCGCGGCGCCGTCGGTGACGACCAGGTCCTCCAGGCTGTTCCGGCTGGTGATCACGGTGGCGCAGCCGGGCCCGGACGGCAGCAGGTCGGCCACCTCGGCGGCGCACCGCGCGTTGTCCAGCACGACGAGCAGCCGGCGCCCCTGGGTGCGGTCACGGAACAGTGCCGCGCGCGCGGCCCGGTCCTCCGGGATCGCCTGCTCGGGGAGGCCGAGCGCGCGGAGGAAGCGGCCCAGGGCCTGGGCCGGGTCGCCCGGACCGGCGGGGTCGAAGCCGCGCAGGTCCGCGAAGAGGACGCCGTCCGGGAAGCCCGCCGCGACGCGGTGGGCCCAGTGGAGCACCGTCGCGGTCTTGCCCACCCCGGCGGGGCCGGTCACCACGGCCAGGCCGTCCCCGGTCCGGTCGGGCCCGCACTGCCGGTCGAGCCAGTGGTGCTCCGACGAGCGCCCGACGAAGCCCCGGGGCGGCCCGGGCAGGTCCCCGACGGCCACCGGCGGCCCGACGGCGGCCGTGTTGTCGGAGGTGTCGGGGGTGTCGGGGGTGTCGGGGGCCTGACGGGAAGGGGCGCCCCGGCCGGGGCGGTCGGTGGCCGGCAGCTCGGCCAGGGCCTCCTGCAGCGCGGGCCCCGGTGCGACGCCCAGTTCCTCGTCCAACCGGGCACGGGCCCGGTGGTAGACGCGCAGGGCGTCCGCACCGCGCCCGCTCTGGTGCAGACAGCGCATCAGCAGGGCCGCGGTGGGCTCCCGCAGTCCGTCCGCGCGGACGCTCTGCTCCAGGACGGGGACGGCCGCGTGGCCCAGGCCGAGCCGCAGCTGGCGCCGCGCCCAGGCGGTCAGGGCCTCGGTCCGGCCCTCGTCGAGCCGGCCGGCCAGATCGGTGCAGAGCGGGGTGGCCGGAAGATCGGCCAGGGCGGCGCCGCGCCAGAGCCCGAGCGCCCGCTGGAGCAACCCGGCGGCGGTGGCGTCGTCGGCGGTCTCGGCGGCCCGGGCGGCCAGTGCCCCGGCGGCGAGGGCGTCGACCGCCCCGGGGTCGCCGTCGAGCCGGTAGCCGGGCGCGCGGGTGGTAAGGGTGAACCCCGAGCCGGCCAGCACCTTGCGCAGCGCCGCGACGTGCCCCTGCAACGCCGCCTTCGCCTGGATCGGCGGCTCGTCGCCCCACATCAGCTCGAAGAGCCGCTCGACCGCCACCGTCCGGCCCAGCTCCAGCGCGAGCAGGGCGAGCACCGCCCGCCGCTTCGCACCGCCGACCGCGGCGGCCTCGCCGTCCGCGCGCCACAGCTCGACCGGTCCGAGCAGCCGTATCCCCATCGTCCCCGTCCCGCCTGTGCCGTGCTGGGCCCTGCTGTGCTGTGCCCTGCGGTGCCCCTGCTGTGCCCCTGCTGTGCTGTGCTGTGCCTGTTCCGTGCAGGGGCGGCATCCTACCGACGGGTAGCATCCCGGTGGCACCCGTCGTCCGACGGGGGAGGGGCGGCGGGCGACCTCCTGGCGCCCGCCCCGGGGGCCGGGCCGGGCGCCGTTCCGGGCGCCAGGTCGGGCGCCGGGCCCGGCGTCGCGTCAGAGACCGCCGAGCCCCGGGGGGTCGTCGACGGGCGGCCCGGTGCGTGGGCCTTCGGGCCAGGAGACGGCCCCGGAGAGGGGGCCGAGCCTGCCGGTGAAGCCGCCCCGACGAACGGCGGTGGCGAGCAACTCGGCGTCGTGCGCGGAGAGATCGTCGTTGGTGTGCGGGATCCACGGCTCGTGGTCGGCGTAGTGGGCCTCCAGCGCGGCCCGCCCCGCGTCCGTCCGGCTGCAGTGCCAGTAGTGGCCGCTCACCGGCGGGGTGGCGGCCTTCCAGCCGACCGCGAGGAGGACGGCCGTGGCCACGAGCGGGACCAGCAACGCGCGGCCTCCCTCGGCGGCGGCCAGGCCGACGGCGGTCAGTCCCATCGCGACGGACGCTACCTGGGCCCACACCAGCCAGGTGTGGCTCCGCTGCGCCGCCCGGGACCGGCCGGGGTGCCGCACCAGCCCCTGGTCGCCGAGCCGGTCACCGATCGCGAGGACGGCCCGGCTCCGCTGGAACCGGTCCATCCGGCGCCAGGTCCGGCGGCTCGGCGAAAGCCCGATCACCTTGATCACGTCGGCTTCGACCGCGTCGCGCGGCACGGGATCGATGACGGTGAGCACCTTGTCCCGCGCCCTCAGCCGCCCGCCCAGCACCATCGCGGCCATGGCCGCCCGGGCGACCCGGTCCTCGTAGAGCTGCAGGAAGGCCACCTCGTAGAGCGTGAACTCCTCGCCGGGCGCCCGCGGAACGACCGGAGCGTCCAGGAAGACGCGGAGCGCGCGCCGGTACCGGACGGCGCAGGCCGCGGTCGACCCGTAGGCGACGACAAGCAGCACCCACCAAGGCACGGCACAGTCCCTCCACCCCACCGACAGGTCACCCGCCCTCTACCCCGCCCGGTCGCGCCCGACACGGCGGAGCCCCCGGCGACCGGGCTGCCCGGGCGGTGAGGGGCACGCGGGGTTCCGACGGGGTGTCAAAAGTACGTCCAGGACACCTGCAACCTCGCCGGGGTCGGCACGTCTATGAGGTTGAGGCGGTCGGGAAGCCCGGGTGTCTCGATCCGAAGCACAGGTACAGAGATCCTATGGGGGAACCATGAACAACCACGTCCTTGCCAAGCGCCGTCTCGGCTCCGCCGCCACTGCCGTCGCCCTCGGGCTCGGCGCCGGGCTGCTGGCCGCCGCCCCGGCCTCGGCGTCCGGGATGTCCTACGTCCCGCTCTCGGCCGACTCCACGGTGGCGCTCCAGAACGCCGAGACCGGCAAGTGCCTGGGAGTCGTGGACTTCCGCACCGACGACGGTGCGCCGGTCCGCCAGTCGTCCTGGTGCTCCGACACCGCGCAGCAGTGGCGGGTCAGCGACGGCTTCCTCGTGAACGTGTACAGCGGCAAGTGCCTTGAGGTGCCGGGCTGGAGCACCGGCCAGGGCACCGCGGTCAACCAGTGGACGTGCAACGGCGGCGCCAACCAGCGCTGGGGCAAGGTCAACGTGAACGGCGCCACCTCGGCCGTCGTCAACTTCCACAGCGGCCTCGTCCTCGACGTCTCCGGCGGGAACCCGAGTGACACCACGCCCGTGATCCAGTGGTCCCCGGGCGGCCTGGCGAAGACGAACCAGCAGTGGGCGCTCAACCCCGTCGGCTGACCCGCCCGGGCCGCCCGGCCCGGCGCTTCCGCCGGGCCGGGCGGCCGCCCTTGCCGGACGGGCGCGGTCGGCGCAACGCGCCCGCGCCCGGGCTTGGTCAGGCTTCCGGGGCGATGTCGGCGCGGGGTCGCCGATGCCGACGTGTCCGCGGTGGCACGTCAACCTCCGGATGTCCCGGCCGTCCACCTCTGGTGCTTCGGCGTCCGGCCAGTAACATGAGCCCTCCTCGCGTTTCTGTAGGAGGTTGTCATGCAGGCTCGACTTGAACTGCCGTCCGGGTTCCGCTGGGGCGTCTCCACGGCGGCCTACCAGATCGAGGGGGCCGTCGAGGAGGACGGCCGCGGGCGTTCGGTCTGGGACGTGTTCGCCGCCCGGCCCGGTGCGGTACGGGACGGGCACACCGGGGCGGTGGCCTGCGACCACTACCACCGGTATCCGGAGGACATCGCGCTGATGCGGGGCCTCGGGCTGGACGGCTACCGGTTCTCGATCGCCTGGCCCCGGATCGTGCCGACCGGCGCGGGCCCGGTCAATCCCGCCGGGCTCGACTTCTACGACCGGCTGGTGGACGCCCTGCTGGACGCCGGGATCACCCCGCTGCCCACGCTCTTCCACTGGGACCTCCCGCAGGCCCTGGAGGACGCCGGCGGCTGGCTGAACCGCGACACCGCGTACCGGTTCGCCGAGTACGCGGCGGTGGCCGCGGACCGGCTCGGCGACCGGGTACCCGCCTGGATCACCCTCAACGAGCCCTTCGTGCACATGGTCTACGGCTACGCGATGGGCATCCACGCCCCCGGCCGGACCCTGATGCTGGACGCGCTCCCGGCCGCCCACCACCAGCTGCTCGGCCACGGCCTGGCCGCCGCCGCCCTGCGCGAGCGCGGCCTGGAGGTGATGATCGCCAACAACCTCACCCCGGTCTGGCCCGCCTCCTCCTCGGAAGCCGACCTGGTCGCCGCGCAGGCCTACGACGCCCTGCACAACCGCCTGTTCACCGACCCGCTCCTGCTCGGCCGCTACCCCGACCTCGCCGCCTACGGCGTCGGCCCCGACCTCGGGGGCAGCGTCCGGGACGGCGACCTGAAGCTGATCGCCGGGACGCCCCTCGACGGTCTCGGCGTCAACTACTACAACCCCACCCGCATCGCCGCCCCCACCGACCCCGGCCTCCCCTTCGCCGAAGCCCCCATCGAGGGCGTCCCCCGCACCGCCTTCGGCTGGCCCGTCGTCCCCGACGGCCTGCGCGAACTCCTCGTCGGCCTGCGGCAGCGCTACGGCGCCGCCCTCCCACCCGTCACCATCACCGAGAACGGCTGCTCGACCACCGACACCCTCGACGACCAACCCCGCATCGACTACCTCGCCGGCCACCTCGACGCGGTGGCCGCAGCGGTCGCCGAGGGCGTGGACGCGCGCGGCTACTACACCTGGTCGCTGCTCGACAACTATGAATGGGCCGAGGGGTTCCACCAGCGCTTCGGCCTCGTCCACATCGATTTCGAGACGCAGCGGCGCACGCCGAAGGCCTCGTACGCCTGGTACCGCGAGCTGATCGCCACTCATCGAGCGAATGCATGAGGCTGGTGCCGCATCGGACGACGTTCGCCCGGCCACGGGCGGTTGATCCATGGGGTGATGGGGAGATAGGTCTGGGCTCAGGTCAGGGGGAGGGACGGTGCGCGGGTCGCTTCCGGTCGGATCGGGGCGTGATGCGGCCGGGGGCCCGGCATCGTCGTGCTGTCCGCGGTGAGGAGGAGGGCGTTCTCCTTCTCGACCCGCTCTCCTGTCCGACGGGTCCCGGCGGCGGGAACCGCTCCTCCCGTCCGCCCGTCCTTTCCAGGGGCCACCGCAGAATTGACGCCCCCACAGTTCTCCCCAGATGAACTACCGAGGCCCGAGGAGATCCATGGTCGACACCGTCAGCTCGCTGGCCACCCGTCTGCACGAAGTGCTGGTGGAGTTCCTGACCAAAGGACCCGCCGCGGCGGGGACCAGGGGCCTCCACGACCTCGTCGCGCGTGCCGCGGCGCTCGGCCCCGACGGTGCGTGGCTCGCCGCGTCGGGCCGTGCGAACCTCGGTGAGCTGGCGTGCGCGCAGGGAGATGCGGAACTGGCCATCCTCCATTTCGAGGCCGCCGTGGCAGGGGGCTTCAACGACTGCGTGGCACTCCACGCGGCTGTCCTGGTCCCGTTGCACCAGGACCCCCGTTTCCGTGCCCTGTACGAGCGGATGCGCATCACCCAGGCCGACCTCGACGAGTTCTTCTGGTTGCACCGGGAGATGCGGATCGCGGTGCGGGAGGCCCAGGACGCGAGCGTCGACAACATCGGCCGCCTCGACACCGGGGTGTCGCTGCTCCCGCAGGCCCCCATGCCGACCCGTGAACCGAACACCCTCGGCGTCCTGATCACCCGCATCGATCTCGCCGCCGTCCAGACCGCGCTCCAACAAGCTGCGGTGAAGGCGGAGTTCCAGCGCAGCGCCGGCAACACCAGCCTCAGTCTCATCGACGACTCGTGGGACTACCCCCGGGCCCGGATCGACGCCTGGCACGCCGACGAGCTGGAGACCCGACGCCAACAGGCCGCCGAGGCCAGGGCCTTCGTCGAACGCCCCGGCGCCGGCACCACACTCATCCCCTGCCCACCGCTGGGCTCGATCGGCTACCCGGCCTGAGTGTCCGTCACCGCGCCGGCGCGATGACGGACACTCAGGCTCCGGCCAGCCAGTCTTCTTCGAGACCGCCGAGAACGAAGCCGTTCTCGAAACGCACCGTGTACCTGGTCCGAGCGCCGGCTCCGGCGCCCACCGCTCCCATCCCGACGACCCGCTGACGGAGGTCGTCGATCAGGCCGGCGGTGAAGCTGTCGAACCGGCTGCCGCGGACTTGCTGGTCGAAGCTCGCGAGCATGTCCGGGGACGCGCCGCCGACTTGTACTGCCGAGCCGGAGACGATGCCCGTCAAGCCCCCGGCCAGGAACAGCGGACCGGGGAGGCCGGTTCCGGCCGTCATGCCGTCCGCGCTGACCTGCACATCCCGGGTCAGCCTCACCTTCGCGCCGATCTCGTACGGCATGGGTGATCCCCCCTCGTTCGATCTTGGCCGTGACCGGGACAAGCGTAGTCGCGGGGTCTCAGGAGGAAGGTGGGTTCGGCAGGATCAGGACGGAGACCGGCCGGCTGCGCGTGCTGCTCTCCCGGTACCGGGTCGCCGGCACCGTGGCCGGGGTCATCGGCCGGGCCGGCGGGCCCGTGCCTCGCGGCGGTAGGCGCCCGGTGGGGCTCCGAAGTGGCGCTTGAAGGCCTTGGCGAACGCGAGCTCCGACGTGTACCCGCTCTTCGCCGCGACGGTGGTCAGGGAGAGGTCGCCGTCCCGCAGGAGTCGTCCGGCCGTCGTCATGCGCCACGTCGTCAGGTAGCTCAACGGCGGATCGCCGACGACGGCGGTGAAGCGCCGGGCGAAGGCCGCCCGGGACAAGCCCGCTCTGCCGCCGAGGGATTCGACGGTCCACGGATGCCCGGGGTCCTCGTGGATGGCATGCAGCGCCGGTGCGATCACCGGATCGGTGAGGGCCGCCGCCCAGCCCCCGGCGCGCTCGTGCGACTGCTCGTCGTACCAGCAGCGCAGGATGTAGACGAGGAGCAGGTCCATCAGCGACCCGACGACGGCGTCGGATCCGGGCCGCGGGGCGTTCATCTCGACGCAGAGCTGATCGACCGTCGCCTGCAGCGCCGGATGGCGCCCCGGGCGGGCGGGAAGGTGGATGACCTCCGGGAGTTCGCGCAGCAGCGGATGCCGGTGGTCCACGTCGAGCTTGTAGGCGCCGCACAGCAGGCGGGTCCGCGCGCCGGGGCCGTCGGCGACGAGGCGGCCGATCGGCGAACCCGCGTCGACCGGTACCGGAGCGAAGTCCACGACCGGGCTCGATGGCGAGTCGGTCAGGACGTGGCCGCTGCTCCGGCGCAGGAAGACCACGTCGCCCGCGCCGAGTTCGATCGGGTCCCCGGTCGGCGGTACGAGCAGGCACCGGCCCTCGCCGACCACATGGAACGCGGCCCCGACGACGGCCTGGACGCGGAAGCCCCACGGCGCTCGCGCCTCGGTGCGGACGGTGCTGGGACGTCCCGTTCTCAGTGCGGCCAGGGTGTCGCTCAGGATGTCCACGACGCGATCATAGTGCCGGGGGATCGAGACGATCGGACAGCGGATCGAGATGCTTGGCCATTCATCGTCTCGCGGCACTGACATAGCTTCACCTCATGACACTGAACCAGAAGAAGATCGTCGTCATCGGCGGCACCTCGGGCATGGGCTACGCGGTCGCCGAGCAGGCCGCGAAGGACGGAGCCCGCGTCGTCGTCGCCTCGCGCAGCCAGGAACGCGTGGACGCGGCCGCGGACACGCTGCCCGGCGACACCGAGGGCCGTCGCATCGATGTGACGGACGAGTCCTCGATCGCCGCGTTCTTCGCCGGACTCGGCGAGTTCGACCACCTCGTCTACACGGCCGGAGACACCCTGCTCCTGAAGGGGATCGAGGACCTCACCTCGGCCGAGGCCCGCGCCGGCTTCGAAGTCCGTTACTGGGGAGCCTTCCTGGCCGTGAAGTACGCGGTGCCGGCCATCCGTCCGGGCGGCTCGATCGTCGTCACGTCCGGAGTGGTCGCGACCCGCCCGCTGCCCGGCTCGCCGATCCCCGCCAGCACGACGGGAGCGATCGAGTCCCTGACCCGAGCGCTCGCCCTGGACCTGGCCCCGCGGGGGATCCGTGTCAACGCGGTACGCCCCGGCGTCGTGCGGACCGAACTGTGGGACGGCCTCGTCCCGGAACCGGAAGCGTTCTTCCGGAGCCAGGGCGGCGGACTCCCGGCCGGTCGGGTCGGGCAGCCCGGGGACGCCGCGGCGGCCTACCTCCTCCTGCTGGGCAACCCCTTCGCGACCGGCTCCGTGCTGACGCTCGACGGCGGCGGGTCCCTCGTCTAGACCGGTCGGCAGACGGCTCACGTGAGGCGCCGGGGGTGGGGCGGCCGTCCCGGCGGTAGCGGTCGCCGCGGGGCGTCCGAGCGGGCGCGGGTCACGGGGCTCGCGACCCGCTCGTAGGTCCTGCGCGATCGCGGTTACTCGGCGTAGGGCTGGTCGGTTCCCTGGGCGCTGTAGCCGAGGCTCCAGATGTGGCCCTCCGGGTCGGCGAAAGTGCCGCCGTACCCGCCCCACGGCAGAGCGCCGGCGGACTTGAGGACGGTGGCGCCGGCCTGCTGGGCCTCCGCCATGATCTCGTCGACCCGTGCCTCACTACGGACGACGTAGGTCAGGACCAGGCCGCTGAAGCCGCTGCCCTCCTGGTCCGTGCCGACCTGCTCGGCCAGGCCCTCGCGGCCGTAGAAGCCGACCGGCGAGGCGCCGTCCGATGCGAAGAACACCGAGATGCCGTAGTCGTTCTGGATCTTCCAGCCGAGCCCCTCGGTGTAGAACCGCTTGGCCCGGTCCATGTCCCGGACGCCGAGGAGGATGGAGCTGACGTGCGCCTTCATGGCTCACTCCTTGTACTGGTGGATGTGTGTGCGCTACTGGTGGGGGTGTACGCGTCGGCGATCCGGGCCGGGGCCCGGCTGTCGTCGGCGGCGCGGACGATCGAGCGGGGCCGGGCGCGCAGGACCCGGTGGCCCAGCGGAGGCGCGGCCCGTCGTCAGGACGGCGTGGGGGCGAGCGCCTCGGCGGCCTCCCAGACGAACCCGTCCTGGTCGGTGAAGGCCCCGGCGGCGCTGCCGAGCACGATGCGGTGCGAGCCCGTGCCGTCGACGGGGACGCCGAGGTCCTTGGCCAGCGCGCGGCGCTTGTACAGCGCCAGTTTGACGGTGCCGGCCCCACCGGGGGCGAACTCGGTGTACTTGCCGCCGAAGCTCCTGGCCACGGTCAGGCCCCGGTCGACGTAGACCTGCTTGGTGGCCTTCACGTCCTCGACACCGAGCAGCAGGACGACCTCGTCGATCTCGCGGGTGGCGGGGCCGCTGTCCTTCTTCGCGGAGGTCGCGATCTTCCAGATCGTCCCGTCCGGGGCCTGGACGACGCCGCCGTAGCCCCACAGCGACTTGGCGGCGGGCTTCAGGACGGTCGCCCCGGCGTCCACGGCGGCGCCGACGAAGCCGTCGACGGTCGCGGGCCCGGACACCGTGAGCGCCAGGGTGAAGCCGCGGAATCCGGTGGAGTGCGCCCCGGACGCCCGCAGGCGGATGTGCGTGTCCACGCCGAAGGCGCGGTAGAAGCGGAGGGCGGCCTCGGGGTCGGCCACCTCAAGGGTGACGGAGGTGAGGGACGTGTGGGCTGCGGTGGAAGCGGTGGTTGCCATGACCATCACGCTAGGCGCTGCCCGGCGGCCGGGGCTTCTCGATTCCTGACCGGTCTCGCGACCCGCCTCGCCACCCACGCGGGCATCCCGTCCAGGATGATCGCCGGCCCCGCCGCGGGAACGGGACGGCCGTCCGCCGCGTCCGCCGCACCCGCCGCCCGGCGCCGGAAGGCTCCTGGCGGCATGCCGACCAGCTCGGTGAAGCGGGTGGTGAACGTACCCAGCGACGCGCAGCCGACCGCGCGGCAGACCTCGGTGACGCCGAGGTCGCCCCGCCGCAGCAGCGCCGCCGCCCGCTCGATGCGACGCGCCATCAGATACGCGTACGGCGACCGGCCGTAAGCGGCGCGGAACTCCCGACTCAGCTGCCCGGCGGGCATGTTCGCGTCGCGGGCGAGCGCCGCCACGTCGAGCGGCTGCGCGTACTCCCGGTCGATCCGATCGCGGACGCGGCGCAACCGCGCGAAGTCGGCCAGGCGCTGCGCCTGGACGAGCGCTCGCCGCCATTCCGGCCTGCACATGGGAACCCCCTCGTTCTCCGTCTGCCCTGTCCGTCTGCCCTGCCCATCGGCGCCTTCGAGCGACCGGGGGTGGCCGGGGTGGCTGCCCCCGGGCGCGTCCACGTGCCGCCGGCACCCCTCACGGGTGGTCGCGCGGCGGCTCGCACAGCCGCGCCGGTACCCGTACGGCTCAGCGCAGTTCCTGGATGCGGATCAGATTGCCCGCGGGATCGCGGAACGCGCAGTCGCGGACGCCGTACGGCTGGTCGGTCGGCTCCTGGACGACCTCTCTGTCACCGGCCTGCACCTTCTCGAAGGTGGCGTCGAGGTCCGGGGTGGCCAGCAGGATCCAGCCGTAGGTGCCCTTGGCCATCATCTCGGTGATCGTGCGGCGCTCGTCCTCGGTGATGCCGGGATCGGCGGCGGGCGGCGCCAGCAGGATCGACGTGCCCGGCTGCCCGGCCGGGCCGACCGTGATCCAGCGCATCCTGCCCTGCCCGACGTCGCTGCGGACCTCGAAGCCCAGGACGTCGCGGTAGAAGACCAGTGACGCGTCCGGGTCGTCGTGCGGAAGGGTGGTGGTGTGAATGCTGATGTCCATGGCGTGCAGGCTAGAGGCAACGCCGTGGCCCGCGCTTCTCGATTCCTGATCGATCGGGACACATTCGGACGTCGGCGGACATGTCGGGCGGCGCGCCCTCGCGTCCCGCGCCAGCGGCGGGGGCGGAGCGGGGAGACCCCCGCCCCCGCCCCGCCCCCGCCCCGCCCCGCCCCGCCCCGCCCCGCCCCGTCACTCGGCGGGCAGTCGAGGGGTGCGCGGCGGTTCCGTGCGGCGGGGGGCCGTCGCCTCGAAGGCGGCGCCGAGGGTCAGGAGCGCGTTGTCGTCGTAGGCGCGGCCGGCGAAGGTGAGGCCGACGGGCATGCCGGTGTCGGTCATGGTGCCCATGGGCACGGTCACCGTGGGGATGCCGAGGTGGCGGGGGACCAGGTTGCCGTTGGCGACCCAGACGCCGTTGCGCCAGCCGAGGTCGGCGGACGCCTCGGAGACGTCCATGTCGGCGGGGCCGACATCCGCGACCGCGGGGAACACGACGGCGTCCAGGCGCAGTTCGTCCATCCACTCCTCCAGGTCGACCCGGCGGGTCTCCTCCAGTCCGCGCAGGCCCGCTTCGAGGTGCGGCATGTCGGTGAAGGAGGCGTACGGGCGCTCGCGGACGAAGCGCGGGTAGTCGCCGATCGAGTCGTCGAAGCCGGCGTAGCGGTCGGGGAGTTCGCCCTGCCGCTTGGGCCAGATGCGGTCGCCGTCGACCTCGGCCAGGGTGGCGAGCGCGGGGTCGGCGTTGGCGCGCAGGAAGTCGTCCCACGCCCAGGCGGAGAGGTCCTCGATCTCGACGGTGAGGTAGTCACGGCCGACCAGGCCGCGGGTGAGCAGCGAGGGTGTGCCGGGGCGGTCGGACTCGTAGTTCGACACGACGGGGAAGTCGACCTCGACGACCTCGGCGCCGGCGGCCTCCAGGTCGCGGCGTGCGGCTTCCCACAGGGCGATCACCGAGGGGCGGGTGTCGATCCGCTGTCCGGTCTGGCCGCCGATGCCGCCCTCGGGGTTCGTCCCGGCCTCGGGGTCGGCGTTGATGTACATCCTGGGCACGCCGACGCGCTTGCCGGCGAGCGCGGCGCGCGCCGCCCCGGCGTCGGCGGGGGCGAGGGCCGGGTAGGAGGCGGGCCGCACCCGGGAGGCGGCGGGCAGCGGCACCCACGGCTGGGCGCGCCACAGGTCGCCGCGGGTCTCCGGGTCGTCGGCGACGATGACGTCGAGCAGCTCGAACAGGTCGGCCATGGTGCGGGTGTGCGGGACCACGACGTCCATGGTCGGCACGAGCGGCCAGTTGCCGCGCACCGAGATCACGCCGCGGCTGGGCGTGTAGGCGCACAGCGCGTTGTTGGAGGCGGGGGCCCGGCCCGAGGACCAGGTCTCCTCGCCGAGGCCGAACGCGCCGAACGACGCGGCGGTCGCGGTGCCGGAGCCGTTGGAGGAGCCGGAGCCGTAGGCGCTGGTGAGCCAGTCGGCGCTGTACGGGCTCTCCGCGCGGCCGTAGACGCCGCGCTGCATGCCGCCGTTCGCCATCGGCGGCATGTTGGTCAGGCCGATGAGGACGGCCCCGCCCGCGCGCAGCCGCTCGATGGCGAAGGCGTCGCGCTGGGCGACGAGGTGCTCGAAGGCCGGCGAGCCGGCGGCGGCCGTCAGCCCCTTCGCGAGGTAGCTGTCCTTCGCGGTGTACGGGATGCCGTCCAGCGGGCCGAGCGTCTCGCCGCGCGCGCGGCGTGCGTCGGAGGCCTCGGCCTCGGCGCGGGCGTCCGGGTTCATCACGACCATCGCGTTGAGGGCGGTGGCGGTGCCGGGCCGGTCGTACGCGTCGATCCGTGCGAGGTAGGCGTCGAGCAGCTCGACCGCGGTGGTCCGGCCCTTCTCCAGTGCCTCGCGCAGGTCGGCGATACAGGTCTCCACAACGTCGAATCCGCGCGTCATGCGGGTGCCTCCTGGGTGGGGGTCGGGCAGGTGGATCGCCGGGCGGCGGGCCGGTCGCGCGTACGCGGCCGCCACGCCTCCGGCGCACTGACTAGAATTTCAGTCTAGACTACGGATCTAGACCCCCAGGATCGAGGTGCGGCCATGTCGACGCGAGAGACCGAGCCGGTGGCGGGCGCCGCGCAGGGTGCCGATGCGGGCGGCGCGTCGGGCGCTGGGACGGGCCCTGAACCGGGCGCCGCTCCCCGGCCCGCCCCGACCGCGGTCGACCGGAAGCGCCAGCCCAGCGGCGACGAGGCGCGGGGGCGGGCGATGCGGGCCGCCATCAGCGTCATCGCCGAGAAGGGCACCGCGGCCGTGCGGATGTCGGACATCGCCGCGGGGGCCGGCATGAGCACCGGGCACATCCTCTACCACTTCGGCAAGAAGGACCGGCTGCTGCTGGAGGTCCTCGCGTGGAGCGAGGCGGACCTCGGCTCCCGGTTCGAGCGGGCCGCGGACGAGGCCGCGTCCCCCGCCGAGAAACTGGCGCTGTTCGTCCGCTACTACCTGCCCCGCCACCCGGGCGACGAACGCTACGCGCTGTGGACGCAGGTGCTGGCCCAGTGTCACGACGACGCCGGCCGGCAGGTCCTCACCGACCTGTCCGACGTCTGGGAGGAGCGGCTGGAGGCCGTCCTCCGGGAGGGGCGGGCGCTGGGGCAGTTCGCCGACGTGGACCCTACCGAGTTCGTCATCAGGGCGGTGGCCATGCTCAACGGGCTCTCCGGGGACGTGATGTTCGGGCGGGCCCGTTGGCAGCACGCCTCCGCGCACGCCTTCGCCCTGGCCGCGCTCGAACGCGAACTGCGGCCGGCCGGCCGGGCCTGAGGACGCGCCCCGCTGCCGTCGCACGGGTCCGGCGGGCCGAGGGCCACCGCGTGCGGCGCGAGGACCGGCGACGACCGGCGGGGGCCGGCCGGCGCGGCCTGACCGGCCGGCGCGCGAGGGCGCTCCCGACGGGACGGGGCCCGGCGGGCGCCCCCACGGCGGCCGGAGCGGATCCCGCACCCCGCGCCGGACTGTGACGCAGGTCACGGCGGAGGTAGAACCTGACCGCGGCTCCGGGCGTCTGGCTGGTGTGAGATCACGTAGGAGAGCACTGGACGGCCTGGACGAGGAACGCCTCGTCAAGCTGGTGGCCCGAGGGGACCGCGCGGCCTTCGACGAGCTGTACCGGCGCACGTCGCCGTGGCTGGCGGTGCGGCTGCGCCGCCGCTGCGCGGACGAGCAGATCGTCGCCGAGGTCATGCAGGAGACCTATCTCGCCGTGTGGCGTGCGGCCGGCGCGTTCGCCGGGAGCGCGGTCGGCGGGACGGCCGTCGGATGGCTGTGGACGATCGCGGCGCGCCGCCTCGTCGACGCGTTCCGGCGCCGGGCCCACCATGCCGAACCGCCGGTCGCCGCCGCCGAGCGGGCGGCGGTGCCCGCGGCGGAGGAGGAGGCGCTCGCCGGGACCGTCGGCGGGGACGTCGGCGACGCCCTGCGGCGGCTGGCGCCGGAACTCCGCGAGGTACTGCAGGCCACGGTGCTCGACGGGTTCTCCGTCCGGGAGACCGCCGTGCTGCTCAGACTGCCCGAGGGCACGGTCAAGACCCGCGCCCGTCGGGCCCGGATCGCGATGCGGGAGGCACTGGCATGAGCGGGGAACACGCGTCGACGCGGTTGATCGACGACTACGCGCGCGGTGACGCGGCGATGGCCGCGGACACGGTCTGGGCGTTGGAGGCCCACCTGGAGGCGTGCGCGCCGTGCCGGAGCCGGCTGGCGGCCTCGGTGGCCACCGGGGCGCCCGCCGTCGCCGCACTCGTCGACACCGTCCGGACCGCCCTGGAGCCGCGGTTGGACGCGGCCGGCCCGGTCCCCGCGCGGCGGCTGCGCCCCGGACGGATCTCGGCCTGGGTGACGCCGGCCGCGGCCCCGTGGCTGGCCATGGCCGTCGCCGTCACCCTGATCGCCCTCCTGCTGGACGCGGTCGCGTCGCCCGGGTTCGTCGGCGACGCCCCGCTGGTCCTGCTGATCGCGCCCGTGCTGCCGATGTGCGGTGTGGCCGCGTCGTGGTCGCGGAGCGTGGACCCGGCGCACGAACTGACGGCCTCTACCGCCCGGGCCGGCCTGCCCCTGCTCCTCAGGCGCACCACGGCGGCCCTCCTGGTGATCCTGCCCGGCCTCCTGGTGGGGGGATGGCTCACCGGAACCATGACGGCCGCGCAGTGGCTGCTGCCCTCGCTGGCGTTCACCTCCACCGCCCTGGCATTGGGCAGCGTGGTCGGCGTGACGCGCGCCGCCGCCGGGCTGGTGGTCGCGTGGGCCGCCGCCGTGACGCTCGCCTGTGCCACCGGGCACCTCCCGCAAGCCCTGCAACTCGCCGTCCGGCCCGACCGGTTGGCCGGCTGGGGCGTGCTCCTTGCCCTCGGCGCCGGCGCCGTGATCGCCCGCCGAAGCGCCTACTCGACACGCTGAACCCCTCGTCGCCCCTGGAAAGGGACCACCGCATGACACCCCTCACGAGCGCGGCCGACACCGCGCCGAAGACCTACGCCTGGGAGATCCGGGCCGACGGGCTGAGCGTCCGCGCCGGACGGAAGAAGCTGGCCGTCGACGGGCTCGACCTCTCCCTGGGCATCGGCGCCCACGGGCTCCTGGGGCCCAACGGAGCGGGGAAGACCACCCTGATCCGGGCGCTGGCCACCGTGCTGCGCCCCGCCGGGGGCGAGCTGGAACTGCTCGGCACCCCGTTGGGCGGGCCGGCCGACCACCGGGCCCTGCGCCGCCGGATCGGGTACCTGCCGCAGGACTTCGGCTACTACAAGCGCTTCACGGTACGTGAGTTCGTGGAGTACATGGCCTGGTTGAAGGAGGTGCCGAAGGCGGACATCCCGGGGGCCGTCCAGCGGGCCGTGGAACGGGTCGGTCTGGCGGACCGCGCCGACCACCGGATGAAGACCCTCTCCGGCGGCATGGTCCGGCGCGCCGGCATCGCCCAGGCCATCGTCAACGACCCCGCGGTGCTGCTGCTGGACGAGCCGACGGCCGGCCTCGACCCGGCGCAGCGGCTGCGCTTCCGCGAGCTGCTCCAGGAGCTGGGCCGCGACACCTGCGTGGTCGTCTCCACCCACCTGGTCGAGGACGTCGCGGCCGCCTGCTCCGACGTCGTGCTCTTCGCCGACGGCCGCCTGGTCTTCCACGGCACGCCGGACGACCTGGCGGCGGCGGGCGGCCCCGAGCACCCGGGCGACAGCCCCCTGGAGCGCGGCTACTCGGCACTGCTCCGCGACTCCGGCCGGCAGGGAGGCACCTGGTGAACGCACGGGTGATGACTACCGAGTGGAAGCGCTCCGCCGCCCCGTGGGCCGGCCTCGTCGTCCTGGGCGGCAGCCTGGCGGTCTTCTGCCTGATCGACGGGATCTGGTGGCGGGGCACCGCCGGGTGGACCGCCCAGTGGACCACGATGGCCATGTGGACCAGGTACCTGCTGGCCCTCTGGTGGCCGCTCGTGGTGGGCCTGGGCGCGGCGTACGGGTTGCGCGACTCCCGCTCGCGGATGACCGAACTGCTGGCGACCACGCCGTTGCCGTCCTGGCGCCGTGCGGCGCTGCCGGCCGGTGCGACGGCGCTCGCGCTGGCGGCGGGCTTCGGCCTCCCGGTCCTCGTGGGCGGGGTCCAGGTAGCGCTCGGCCGGACCACCTACACGCACCTCGGCTGGCTGCCGATCTCGCTCGTGGCGGCACTGGCCCTCGTCGCGGGGGCGGTGTTCGGGATGGGTGTCGCGCGGGCCCTGCCTTCCGTGCTCACCCCGCCGGCCCTGGTGGTGGGCACCCTCCTGCTGGCCGACATCCTGCTGCGGCCCAACCGTGACGGGGCACTGCCGACGAGCATCGCGCCGAACCGGCTCGCCCTGCTGTCCCCGGCGACGGTGGAGCCGCGGGAGATGCTGCTCACCCTGTCCGGCTCCGTGCACCTGGGCCAGACGCTCTGGTTGCTCGGCCTGCTCGCCACCGGCTTCGTCCTGCTGTCGGCCGTGACCCGCCGGGCCCGGCTGCTCGCGGTGGTCCCCGTCGTGGTCGGCGCGGTCCTGGCCCTGCTGGTCCTGCCGGCCACGCCGCGCGACACCTACGTCGTCGACGAGGCCGCCGCCGCCCTGGTCTGCGACGGGCCGGTGTGCGTGACACGGGCGAACCGCTCGCACCTGCCCGAACTCGCGCCGCGCGGCCGGGAGGCGCTGCGGGTGCTGCACGATGTCCTCGGCGACGGCGCCCCGACCTCGGTGCGGGAGGACACCCGGCTGCGCGCGCTCGGCGGCGAACGCCAACTCTCCGGCGACGTGGTGCTGGTCGACTTCGACGAGCGGCTGTTCGTCGAGGCCACGGGTGACGAGCTGACCCGCGCGCTGATCGCCGAGGGGCTGGCCCCGAACTGCTTCCCCCACAACGACCGGGAGGGCGGCGGGATCGGGGGCGTCCCCGCCCAGAGCGTCGCCGTGAGCTGGGCCCTGCGGGATCCGGTGCTCCGGCCGCTGGAGGAGAAGGGCGACGACGCGTACGCGCTCGGGATCTGGGCGCAGGCCGACACCGCCTGGCGGAGCCTGACGGCGGCGCCGCCGGCCGAGCAGCGCGCGCGGATCGCCGGGCTGCGTGCCGGCGCCGTCTCCTGCCTGCGGTACGACGAGCTCTCGGCGCTGGCGGACGGGGTGTCGCGGTGAGGTGGCTGCTCCTCTACACGCGTTCGCGGCAGGTGCCCGGCTCGGCCGCCGCGGTCACGCTCGTCGCGCTGGCGTGGTGGGCCCTCGGCCGGGGCGGCGCGGGCCAGGCCGGTCCGGCGACGGTGATCCTGGTCCTCACGGCGAACGTGGTGGCCGCCTCCGTCGGGCTCGGCGGGCAGGACGTGGTGCTGGAGCGGACGGCGGCGATCCGCTGGCTGCCCCGCCGGGTGGCGCACGTGCTGCTGATCGGCGCGTCCGCCGGTGCGGCGCTGCTGGTGGTCGGGGCGGCGGGCGGGGCGTCCGCGCCCGCCGAGGTGGTCGTCCGGGACAGCGTGGGCCTGGCCGGCCTGGCGGCGCTCGGCGCGGCGCTGTGCGGGGCGTCGTTCGCCTGGACCCTGCCGGCCGGTTGGCTCGCGTTCACCCTCCTCGTACCGCCGGCGGGTGGCACCGCGGGGCAGGTGCTCCACTGGATGGCCGTTCTGCCCGGCACGGCGGCGTCCACCGGGACGGCGTGGGCCCTGTTCGCGACCGGCGCCGCGGCGTACGCGGCCGCAGGTCCGAGGCGGTAGCGGGCACTCCGGCGGTCGGTCGGGGCCGTGGAGGCGGGTCCGGCGAGGCGTTCGGACAGGGCCATGATCCGCTGGGCGGGCGGAAGTTCGGTGGCGCCGAACTATTGGTAGGGAACTTTACTATCCATTAGGCTGTCGGTCGGCGGCTTGGCACGGCACTCCGGCTCGAAGGGGGTGTGACGTGCTCAGCGAGAGCTCTGACCCGGCCGCTGCGGTGGCGCGGTTGCCGCTCGCCCGGTGAGTTCGTGTGCTGTGGACCGGAGTCCAGCTCTCGCCATCTACTCAAGGTCATGGAGTTCAGGGATGCGTCTGGGTGTCTCGGCAAGACCTGTTCGTGTCGGAGTGTTCGCCGCTGTGATCACGTTGCTCGGCGGCCTGGTGCTCGGCTGGTCCGGGCAGGCGGGGGCGGCGGTCGACCCGCTGCTCTCGCAGGGGAAGGCCGCGACGGCCTCCTCCACCGAGGGGTCGTCGTACGCGGCGGGGAAGGCGTTCGACGGGAGTACCTCCACCCGGTGGGCCAGTGTGGAGGGGAAGGACCCGCAGTGGCTGCGGGTCGACCTCGGGGTGGGCGCCAACGTCTCCCGGGTGAAACTGAGTTGGGAGGCCGCCTATGCGAAGGCGTACCGGCTGGAGGTGTCGGCGGACGGGGTGACCTGGACGGCGGTGGCCGAGGAGAAGGCCGGCAACGGCGGGACGGACGACTGGACGGGGCTGGCCGGAAAGGGCCGCTACGTCCGGATGTACGGGACGGCGCGCGGGACGTCGTACGGGTACTCGCTGTTCGAGATGCAGGTGTACGGAGTGCCGGACGGCACCCCGTCGCCGACCGGCACCCCGTCGCCGACCGGTACCGCGCCGGGCGGGGCGTTCACCGTGGTGGCGGCGGGCGACATCGCCGCCCAGTGCACCGCCGCGGACAGCGGCTGCGCGCACCCGAAGACGGCCGCGCTGGCCCAGCAGATCAACCCCAAGTTCTACCTGACGATGGGTGACAGCCAGTACGACGACGCCCGGTTGGCGGACTTCAAGGCCTACTACGACAAGACCTGGGGGGCGTTCAAGGCGAAGACCCACCCGGTGCCGGGCAACCACGAGACCTACGACCCGGCCGGGTCGCTCGCCGGGTACAAGGCGTACTTCGGCAGCATCGCCTACCCGCAGGGGAAGAGCTACTACAGCTTCGACGAGGGCAACTGGCACTTCGTCGCGCTGGACTCCAACGCCTTCGACCAGAGCGCCCAGATCGACTGGCTGAAGGCCGACCTGGCGGCCAACGGGAAGAAGTGCATCGCCGCCTACTGGCACCACCCGCTGTACTCCTCCGGCGGCCACGGCAACGACCCGGTCTCCCGGCCGGTGTGGAAGATCCTCTACGGGGCCAAGGCCGACCTGGTGCTGAACGGGCACGACCACCACTACGAGCGGTTCGCCCCGCAGGACCCGGACGGGAAGGCGACCGCGGACGGGATCGTCGAGATCGTCGGCGGGATGGGCGGCGCCGAGCCCTACCCGATCGAGCAGGTCCAGCCGAACAGCCAGAAGCGGATCAGCGGTGACTACGGCGTGCTGAAGCTGGACTTCACCGACTCCGGCTACGGCTGGAGCTACGTCGGGACGGACGGCCAGGTCAAGGACACCAGCCCGAAGTACAGCTGCCACTGATGATGTACCTCGCCACCACGGGCCGCCGTCCGGACGCGCCGTCCCGCCCCGCCGGGGCGGGACGGCGCGTCCCGGGCACGGTCGTCGCGCTCGGCGCGGTCAGCCTGGTCACCGATGTCTCCTCGGAGATGGTCACCGCCGTGCTGCCGCTCTACCTGGTGCTGGGGCTCGGCCTCTCGCCGCTTCAATTCGGTTTCCTCGACGGGCTGTTCAACGGGGCGACGGCACTGGTCCGGCTGTTCGGCGGCAAGCTCGCCGACCGCGGCGGCGGCCGGCACCGGACGGTCGCCGGGGTCGGCTACCTGCTGTCGGCGCTCTCCCGGCTCGGGCTGCTGCTGGCCGGCGGCGCGGCCGCCGGGATCGCCGCCGCGCTGGCCGCCGACCGGCTCGGCAAGGGCGTGCGGACCGCGCCGCGGGACGCGATGATCTCGCTCAGCGCGCCGCCGGAGGAGCTCGGCCGGGCGTTCGGGGTGCACCGGGCGATGGACACCACGGGGGCGCTGCTCGGCCCCCTGGTCGCGTTCGTGGTGCTGTGGGCGACGGCGGACGCGTACGACGCGGTCTTCGTGGTCAGCTTCGCCACCGGGCTGTTCGGCGTGCTGGTGCTGGTGCTCTTCGTCCCGGCCGGGGCGAGGCCGGCGGCCGGCGTGAAGCCGAGGCCGGCCGGCGGGAAGACCGGCGAGCGCGGCAGGACGGGGAAGAAGCCCAGGGCACTCGGCGACCCGGTGTTCCGGCGGGTCGTCACGGCCGCCGTGCTGCTGGGCGCCGCGACGATCGGCGACTCCTTCCTCTACCTGCTGCTCCAGCGCGGCCTGGACCTGCCGGCCCTGCTCTTCCCGCTGCTGCCGCTCGGCGCCGCGGCGTGCTACCTGCTGCTGGCCGTACCGGCGGGCCGGATCGCGGACCGGTCCGGGCGGCGCACCCCGTTCCTCTGGGGGCACGGTGCGCTGCTCGCGGCCTACCTCGTGGTGATGGCCCCGCCGGGCTGGCCGGCCACCGTGCTCGTCCTGGTCCTCCTGGGCGTCTTCTACGCCGCCACGGACGGTGTGCTGATGGCACTCGCCGGGCCGGTCCTGCCGCTCGACGGCCGGGCGAGCGGGCTCGCGGTGCTGCAGACCGGTCAGGCGCTGGCCCGGCTGGTCGGCGCGGCGGGCTTCGGTGCGGCCTGGACGTGGTGGGGGCCGCGTCCGGCCCTGGCGGCGGCCGCGCTCGCGCTGGCCGCCGCACTCGTCGCGGCACGGCGGATCCTGCCGGAGCGGCCGGAGAGGGAGGTCTCGTGAAAGCGCGTTCGCTGGTGCTGATCACCGCGGCCCTGGTGCTGCTGGGCGGTTCGCTGGGGTACGTCCTGCACGCCAGGGAACGCGGCGGCGGGCAGCGGCTGGTCGCCGCCGCGAGCTCGTTCACCCTGGACGAGCCCGGGCTCTACTACCGGGATTCCGCCACCGGGCGGGTCGCCCGCAGTCCGGGGGTGGCGGACGGCCCGTCCTGCGTCCGCTTCCACGCCGCGGGGGACCGGGCGCTGTGCCTGCGCGCGCTGCCCGGCACCCCGGCCCGGACCCAGGCGGTGGTGTACGACCGGAAGTTCACCGAGCTCCAGTCGGTGACGGTGCCCGGGATCCCGAACCGGGCCCGGGTGTCGGCCTCCGGGCACCTGCTCGCCTGGACCGCCTTCGCGGTGGGGGACTCCTACGCGGCGGGCACCTTCTCCACCCGGACGTCGGTCCTGGACCTGCGTACCGGCTACCTGGTCAAGTCCATCGAGTCCATCCCGCTGACCGTCGACGGCGCCCGCTACCACGCCGCCGACGTCAACTACTGGGGCGTCAGCTTCGCCGCCGACGACAACCGCTTCTACGCCACCGTCTCGACCGGCGGCCGGACCCACCTGGTCGAGGGGGACCTCCGGGCCTGGTCGGCCCGCACCCTGCGGGAGAACGTGGAGTGCCCCTCGCTCTCGCCGGACGGCACCCGGATCGCCTTCAAGAAGAAGGTCTCGACCGACCCGGCGGCGCCCTGGCGGCTCCACGTGCTGGAGCTGGCGGGGATGGGTGAGCACCCGCTGGCCGAGTCGCGCAGCGTGGACGACCAGGCGGTCTGGCTCGACGGGGAGACGCTCGGGTACGCGCTGCCCGGCCAGGGCGGCAAGGGCACCGACGTCTGGAGCGTGCCGGCGGACGGCGGCGGGGCGCCGCGGCTGCTGGTGCCCGGCGGCTCGTCGCCGGTGGCCGTGGCCGCGGCGCCGAACTGACCCGGGGGCCGGCGCCGCGGCCACGGCCGCCCGCGCGCTCGGCGCCGCCGGGCTGCTGCCCCCGCTGGTCGCCCTGCTCGGCGACGACAGCCCGGACGTCCGCGAGGCCGCCGTACGGGTCCTGACCCGGTCCGCCGGTGGCCCGGCGGTCGCCGCGGGCCCGCGGGAACGGCTCGCCGACTCCTACGCGGCCGTGCGGGCCGACGCGCGGCCGGCCCTGCGGCGGGTGAGCCCGGCGGGCGTCGGCGGTGATCAGGCGTAGATCCGGGCGTAGAGCTCCTGGATCTGCTCGGCGGTGGGCACGACGGGGTTGTTGGCGGGGGAGCCCGACCCCAGGGCCTGCTCGGCCATCAGGGGCGTCAGCCGGGCCCACGCGGCCGGGTCGATGCCGTGGGCGCGGGGGGTGGGGACGGCCAGGTCGTGGCAGAGCTCGTGGAGGGCGTCGACGAGCTTGGCGGCGGCCGCGCCCTCGGCGTCCGTCGCGCTCGCGGCGCCCAGGGCCCGGGCGCAGTTGGCGTACCGGCCGGGGGCCGCGGCCACCGAGAAGGCGGTCACCGCGGGGAACAGCATCGCGTTCGACAGGCCGTGGGCGACGTGGAAGTGGGCGCCGATCGGACGGCTCATGCCGTGCACGAGGGCGACGCTGGAGTTCGAGAAGGCCATCCCGGCCTGGGTCGCGGCGAGCATCATGGCCTCGCGCGCCACGGCGTCCGAACCGTCCGCGTAGACGCGGCGCAGATGGCGGCCGATGGTGGCGATCGCGGTGAGGGCCAGACCGTCGGAGAAGGCGTTGGCCTTGCGGCTGACGTACGCCTCGACGGCATGGGTGAGGGCGTCGACGCCGGTGTCGGCGGTCAGCCGGGGCGGCATCGACAGGGTCAGGTCCGCGTCGACGACGGCGGCGATCGGCTGGAACGCCGGGCCCAGGCAGAGCATCTTCTCGTCCGTGCCGCTGTCGGTGATGACGGTGACCTGGGTCGCCTCCGAGCCGCTGCCGGCGGTGGTGGGGACGGCGATCACCGGGAGCGCCGGCCCGTGGTTGACGCGCGGCGCCTTGTAGTCGCGCATCCGACCGCCCTGGACGCCCAGCAGGGCGAGCGCCTTGGCGCTGTCCATCGGGCTGCCGCCGCCGAACCCGATGACCGAGTCCGCCCGGTGCCCGTGCAGCGCCTCCAGGCCCGCGGCCAGCGAGTCGGTGGTCGGGTCGGGCACGGTGCCGGCGAACAGCCGAGGGCTCAGCCCGGCCCGGACCAGTGTCGCGGTCACCCGCTCCGCCGCGCCGGTCCCGACCAGGAACGCGTCGGTGACGAGCAGGGGCCGGCTCAGCCCCAGTCCGGCGACGACGTCGCCCAGTTCCTCGACGGCGCCGCGGCCGACGCGCACGATCCGGGGCAGGGACAGGCCGGCGACCATGGGGGACCCTCTCGACGCGGGGAGGAACGGCGGCCGGGTGCGCCGGCCGACGGTGCCCCGACTCTGCCGCCCCCGAGTCGTGCGCTCAAGCACCAATCGTGCAGACGGGGTGTGCGCGAATGCAGATACGCTGCCCCGGTGCCCTCCCGTACCCGCCCGGTCGGCGACGACCCGGAGCCGCCGCCGCGGCCGGAGCACGGCGGTCCCGACCCGCGCGCACTCCGCGCGGACGACCTGCGGTACCTGCTCGCCGTCGCCCGCACGGGCCGGCTGGTCAGCGCGGCCGACGCGCTCGGCGTGGACCACACCACGGTGTCCCGCCGGATCACCGCGCTGGAGAAGAGCCTCGGGGTACGGCTGATCGAACGTGGCACGGAGGGCTGGGGCCTGACCGACGCCGGCCGGTCCGTCGCGGACAGCGCCCGCGCGATCGAGGACGCCCTCGTCCGGGTCGTCGACGCGGTCTCCGGTCAGGACGCGCCGTCCCTGCACGGCACCGTCCGGGTGAGCGCCCCGGACGGCTTCGGCACCGTCTTCGCCACCCCGGCACTGGCCCGGGTACGCCGGCGCCACCCCCGACTGCGCGTCGAACTCATCACGGCCACGCGGCAGTTGAATCTGCGCCCGGCCGGCTTCGACCTCGCCCTGGCGATCGGCCGGCCACCGCGCAGCCGCCTGGTGACCGAGCACCTGACCGACTACGCGCTGGGCCTGTACGCCGCCGACGAATACCTCGCGCGGTGCGGCCCGCCCGGCTCGGTCGCCGAGCTGCGGGAGCATCCGCTGATCTTCTACATCGACTCGATGCTCCAGGTCGGCGACCTCGACATCGAACGCCATCTGCCGGGCGTCACACCCGCGTTCTCCTCCACCAACGTCTTCGCCCAGGTCGAGGCCACCCGACTCGGCGCCGGGATCGGCGTGTTGCCGGCCTTCCTCGCCGAACGGGCCCTGCTGCGAAGGCTGTTGCCGGACGAGGTCGACATCCGGCTGCCGATCACGCTGGCCGTACGGCGCGAGGCTGTGACCCACCCCGCCGTCCGGGTCGTCCGTGACGCCCTCCACCACGAGGTCGCCCACCGCACCGTCGAGCTCCTCCCCGCCGACTCGACCCGGGAGCCGGGACCACCACCTTCGAGCAGTACATGATGATCCGTCAGGCCGGAACGGCCTCGACCACGGAAAGGACGGTGGGGGTGGGGAGGACGCGGGAGAGGCGTAGGCCGGCGCGGTCGAAGAGGGCGGCGAAGTCCGCCTCGGTGCGTTCGCGGCCGGTGAGGGAGGCCATCATCATCAGGTCCAGGGTCTTGGACTGGTGCGGGGCGTTGCCCCGGGGGACCACCGCGTCCAGCACCAGGACGCGGCCGCCCGGGTGGAGCGAGCGGCGGCAGCTGGTCAGCAGGGTCACGCAGGTCTCGTCGTCCCAGTCGTGCGTGATGCGCTTGAGCAGGTGGATGTCGCCGGGCGGTGCGGACGCGAAGAAGTCGCCCTCCGCGAGGGTCCAGCGGCCCGCGATCTCCTTGTCGGTGTCGAGGCGATGGCCGGCCAGGACGTGGGCGCGGTCGTAGAGGACGCCCGCCACGCCCGGGTTGCGGCGCAGCACCTCCAGCAGCAGGCCGCCGTGGCCGCCGCCGACGTCCACGACGGTGCCGGTCTCCGGGAAGTCGTAGGCCGCCGCGATGACCGCGTTCTCGGCGTCGGACATCGCCGCCATGCCGCCGTGGAAGACGGCGGCGGTCCGCGCGTCCTGGGCGAACCAGTCGAAGAACGGCATGCCGAAGATGGCCTCGAACGACGCGGTGCCCTCGCTCAGGCAGCTCGTCAGCTCGCCGGCCGGCTGCCACATGGTGCGGTCGGTGAGCATCTGGACGGCCGTCCGGGCCGAGCAGGGGACGTCGCTGCGCAGCGCCTGCCCGGCGTCGGTCAGCGTGAACCGGCCCGCGTCGTCCTCCGCCACCACGCCCCGGGTGGCGAGCAGGCGCAGCACCCGGTGCAGGCTGCGGGCGTCCAGGCCGGTCGTGGTGGCGAGTTCGGCGGGCGTGCGGGGGCCGTCCGCGAGGTGGTCGGCCACGCCGACGTCGGCGGCGGCGCGGAGGGCGGCGGGGAAGAGGAAGCCGAGGGCCTCGTCGATGAGGAAGGCCGAGGAACGGCGGTAGCGGGCCTCGGGATCGGCCGCGCCGCCGGGCTCGGCGACGGTGTCACCCGCCGCCGTCCGCGCGTCGAAGTGCTTGGCCTCGTCCTGGCGCATGCCGTCCTCCTCGCATCCGTGCCCCCGCCCGGGAAGGCTGCCCACGGGCGACGGGACCGAAGCGCACCACCCACCGGTCGGGTGCGG
Source organism: Kitasatospora sp. NPDC005748 (assembly GCF_040630735.1). Classification (NCBI taxonomy): domain Bacteria; kingdom Bacillati; phylum Actinomycetota; class Actinomycetes; order Kitasatosporales; family Streptomycetaceae; genus Kitasatospora; species Kitasatospora sp. NPDC005748. The sequence goes on along the minus strand of NZ_JBEXYD010000036.1, from coordinate 26,174 downwards.
ACGTTCGCCGGGGAACGACCCGCCTGGCCGTAGGGTCGTCGTGACACGTGACGGAAATCCTCGAAGGAGCGGCCCGATGGCGACCGGCCGGCGCATCCTCAAGGTCAACGGCGCGGAGCTGAGCGCCGACCTCGTCGGCGATCCCGCCGATCCCGCCGTCCTGCTGATCCACGGCGCGGGCCACTGCGCGCTCAACTGGAGCGACGGCTTCGTCCGGCGGCTGGCCGACGGGGGCAGGTTCGTCATCCGGTACGACAGCCGCGACGCGGGGGGATCGACGACCTACCCGGTGGGCGCTCCGCCGTACGGGCTGCCGGACCTGGCCGACGATGCCGCCGCCCTGATCGGCGTCCTCGGCCTGGGCGCGGCCCACGTCGTCGGCATGTCGCAGGGCGCCGCGGTCGGCCAGCTGCTGGCCCTCGACCATCCGCACCGGGTGGCCACGCTCACCTGCGCGTCGTCCACGCCCGGCATCCCCGGACAGGAGCAGGCGGACCTCCCGCCGATGTCGGACCGGCTCGCGGCCTTCTTCGCCCAGTCCGAGGCCCGGTCCGAGGCCCGGTCCGAGGCCCGGTCCGAGGCCCGGTCCGAGGCCCGGTCCGAGGCCCGGTCCGAGGCCCAGTCCGAGGCCGGTTCCGGGGCCGGTTCCGGGGCCGGTTCCGGGGCCGGTTCCGGGCCCGGAGAGGAGGACGGTGACGGCGAGGCCGGAGCGGACGGCGGTGGCGGGGTCGACTGGTCCGACCGGGACGCCGTCATCGCCTCGATCGTCGAGGGCGAGCGTCCCTTCGCCGCCGTCTCGCGGCCGTTCGACGAGGACGCCGTGCGCCGGCTGGCCGCCCGGGTCGTGGACCACGCCGCCGACATCGCCGCCCAGTCGACCAACCCCTACCTCCTCGATGCCGGCCGCCCCTGGCGCCACCGGCTGGGCGGGATCACCGCGCCCACCCTGGTGTTCCACGGCGACGAGGACCCGCTGTTCCCGGTCGAGCACGGGCGCGCCCTGGCGGCGGAGATTCCCGGCGCCCGCTTCATCGCCCTCGAACGCACCGGGCACGAGGTCTTTCCCGAGGGGACGTGGGACGTCGTCGTCCCGGCGCTCCTCGCCCACACCCGCCGGCCGGCCGGCCCGGCCGCCCCGGGCCGGCCGTAGCGGGAACGCGGAGAGACCCCCGCGCCGCAGCGCCGGGGCGCCGCGTCGCGGGGGTCTCCCGGGTGGACCGGTCAGCAGTGGACGCTGCGCTCGCACTCCTCGTAGCGGCGGATCTGCGCCTCGATGGCGGCCGCGCGGGCGTCCGTGACGTTGGCCTCCTGGAAGTGGCCCTGGCTGCGCAGGCGCTGGGCCTGCTGGCGCAGCTTGGCGGCCTGGACCTGCAGCTCACCGATGTTGACCGAGACGGAGGCGCGGGCCTGGGCGGGCGCGGCCTGGGCGGGTGCGGCGGCGAGGAGCAGGCCACCGGCGAGAACGGCCGAGACGGTCAGTGCGGACATGCGACGGAGCATGGTTTCCCCCTGGTTGTTCGATGGTTCATGTGCTGTTCGGTCATCCGTCGAACTGATGACTGCTCAGTAGCGTAGGTGATCATGTCCGATGACCGGGCATCGGACGCCGCATTACGGACGTTCGGCGGGTCGGCGACCCTGCCGATCGGCGGGGGTGGGGCGGGGTGGTGGGGTGATCCATCGACGGCTACTGGCGAGTAATGTGGCTGATCATCACCTCCTCTGATGGGCCATCAGCTCGCTAGGCTCGACGGCCGAGTGGAGTCACGTGGTCCGGGTGGCCTGAGTGGTCCGAGTGTCTTCCGTGGTCCGAGCGATCCGGGTGGCTCCGAGCGATCCGGGTGGCTCCGAGGATTCGCGTGATTCCAGTGGTTCGAATGCAGAGGGAGCAGTGATGGAACGATCCCACCCCCGTCCCGGCCGCCGGGCGGCCAGTGCCGTCCTGGTGGCGGCGCTCGCGCTCGGTGGGGCCGCCGTCGCACGGCCCGCCTCCGCGGCGGCCGCGACGGCGACCCCCGCGAGCGGCCCGGCAGCCGGCCCGGCAGCCGGCCCCGCCGCCGGCGCCGTCGGGTCGTTCCGGCTGGCCGACATCCCGGCGAACGACGGCGTGGTGCTCAAGGCGGACGTGTTCACCCCGGCCCCCGGCAGCCCGGGGGCCGACCCGCGGGGGCGGTACCCGCTCGTGGTGCAGCCGGCCAGCTGGGGGCAGAACGACCTGGAGTACGTCGCCCAGGGCCACGCGCTCGCCGCCGCGGGCTACGTGGTCGTCACCTACACGGTGCGCGGCTTCTGGGGCTCCGGCGGCGAGGTCGACGTCGCCGGGCCGAAGGACGTCGCCGACATCTCCACGGTGATCGACTGGGCGCTGGCGCGGACCCCGGCGGACCCGGAGCGGATCGGCATGGTGGGACTCTCGCTGGGCGGCGGCCTCACCCTCCTCGGCGCCGCCTTCGAGCCCCGGATCAAGGCCGTCGCCTCGCTGAGCGGCTGGGCCGACCTGACCGACTCGCTGTACAGCGGGCAGACCCGGCACGTCCAGGCGGCCGCGGTGCTCGCCGGGATCCAGGCGCCGACCGGCCGCCGGAGCCCCGAGTTCAGCCGGGTGCTGGACGACCTCTTCGCCGACCGCGACCTGCCCGAGGTCGTCCGGTGGGCGGACACCCGCTCACCGGCCCGCTACCTGGAGCGGATCAACGCCAACGGCACCGCCGTCCTGCTGGCGAACGCCTGGGGCGACAGCTTCTTCAACCCCGGCCAGGTGACGGCCTTCTACCAGCGCCTCACCGGGCCCAAGCGCCTCGAACTGCGCCCGGGCGACCATGCCAGCCAGGAGTTCACCGGCCTGCTCGGCCTCTCCAACGCCGCCTGGAGCAGCGCCCGTTCCTGGCTCGACCAGTACCTCAAGGGTGCCCCCGGCGACTCGCGGCCGCCGGTCGACCTGGCGGTCCGCCCCACCGGTGCGCACGAGGCCCGCCCCGACTGGCAGGCCGTCAGCTCCCGGACCGAGACGCTGGCGCTGGGTGCCGAGGACCTCGGCGGACCGGCCGCCGGGGACTGGCGGTCGACGCTGCGCGGCAACGCCGCCTCCGGGGCGAGCGGCGGCGTCGCCCTGCTGTCCGGGCTGGCGGACCAGGTGTTCCACCGGGCGCCGACCGCGGTCGTCCCGCTGCTGGACCGCTCCGCCGCCGTCGTCCGGCAGTCGCCGCCCCGGCCGCGGGGCCTGGCGGTGCGCGGCGCGGCCCGGGTGCACACCACGGTGACCGCCTCCGCCCCGCAGGGCACGGCCGTCGCCTACCTCTACGACGTGGACGCGCTGGGCGTGGGCCGGCTGATCTCGCACGGCCCGCAGAGCTGGTCCGGCCGGACGCCGGGGCAGCCGTTCCCGCTGGACGTCACGCTCTTCGCCACGGCCTACGACCTGCCCGCCGGTCACCGGCTCGCGCTGGTGCTCGGCACCCGGGACGCCCTCTACGGCGGTCGCACGCCGTCCGGCTCCACCGTGACCTTCGGCTCCACGCGGGCCGACTCGGCCGTGCTGGAGCTGCCGGTGCGCTGAGCCGGCGGCCGTTCGGCGGCTACGGCCCGAGGTCCTCCAGGACGGCCTGGGCCGCGTTGTGGCCGGGGATGCCGCTGACGCCGCCGCCGCGGACCGCCCCCGCGCCGCACAGCAGCACGTTCGGGTGCGCCGTCGCCACGCCCCAGCGGGCGGCGGCGCCGTCCAGCTCCCCGGTCGCGTAGGGGAACGCGAGGTCCCGGTGGAAGATGTGACCGCCCGGCAGGCCGACCTCCCGCTCCAGGTCCAGCGGCGTCCTGACCTCCACGCACGGCCGCCCGGCGGCGTCGGTGGCCAGGCAGTCGGCGAGCGGCTCGGCCAGCACCTCGTCGAGCCGGGCCAGGCTCGCCGCGAGCGCGAGCTCCTTGGCCGCCGGGTCGGTGAACAGCCGCGCGGGCATGTGCAGTCCGAACAGGGTGAGCGTCTGGAGCCCCTGCCGGAGCGCCTCGGGCCCGAGGATCGACGGGTCGGTGAGGGTGTGGCAGTAGATCTCCGACGGCGGCATCGAGGGCATCCGGCCGGCCGACGCCTCGGCGTGGGCCGTCTCCAACTGCCGGTACCCCTCGGCGATGTGGAAGGTCCCCGCGAAGGCGTCGCGGGGATCCGCGGCCGGGTCCCGGAGCCGTGGCAGCCGGCGCAGCACCATGTTGACCTTCAGCTGGGCGCCCTCCGGGGCGGGCCCGGGGTCCTCGCCCAGCAGCCGGGCCAGGACGGCCGGGGCGGCGTTCGCCAGGACCCGGCGGCCCACCGCGGTGGCCTCGCCGCCCCGGTGGCGGTAGGACACCTCGGCCTCTCCGGTGCCGTCGGTGGCGACGGCGGTGACCTCGCAGCCGGTCCGGATCTCCGCGCCGGCCGCCAGCGCCGCCTCGGCCAGCGCGCCCGTCACCGCGCCCATCCCGCCGACCGGGACGTCCCAGTCGCCCGTCCCGTTGCCGATCACGTGGTACAGGAAGCAGCGGTTCTGCAGCAGCGAGGGGTCGTGGGCGTGGGTGAAGGTGCCGATCAGCGCGTCCGTCAGCACCACGCCGCGGACCAGGTCGTCGGTGAAGGTCCGCTCGATAGTCTCGCCCAGCGGGCGTTCGAAGAACGACTCCCAGACGGCGTCGTCCGCGACCCGCCGGCGCAGCCCGGCCCGGGCGGGCAGCGGCTCGGTGAGCGTCGGGAACACCCGCTCGGCGAGCTTCCCGGTCGCCGCGTAGAAGCTCTGCCAGGCCTCCCACTCGCGCGGGTCACCGGTCAGCGCCCGGAAGGACGCCGCGGTCCGGGCGGGGTCGGCGGCGTCCACCAGCAGACCGGTCGGCTGGCCGTCCCGGACGGTGGGCGTGTAGGAGGAGATCCGGCGCCGCCGCAGGTCCAGCCGGAGCCCGAGGTCCCGGACGACCCGGCGCGGCAGCAGGCTCACCAGGTACGAGTAGCGCGACAGCCGGGCGTCCACGCCCGCGAACGCCCGGGCCGACACCGCCGCCCCGCCCACCTGCGCCAGCCGTTCGAGCACCAGCACCCGGAGGCCGGCCCGGGCCAGATAGGCCGCCGCCACCAGGGCGTTGTGGCCGCCGCCGACGATCACGACGTCGTGCCGGGAGAGCGGGTCCGCGTTCACGCGGTCACGCTACGCCTCGGCAGGCGGGTGGGGAACAGGCCGCGCGTCAGATGGCCGGTATCCGCCGCGGGCGGTGGGCTGCCCTACCCCATCGGGGCTCTCGGGGTGTGCCGGACGGCGCTGTTCGCCCCCGGGACCGGGGGTGCCGGGCGGGCGCGCCGCCGGCGCAGCCAGATGTACAGCAGCAGGCACGGCAGCAGCAGGCCGCCGACGTTGAGCGCGACGAACGCGGCGAGGCTGCCGATGTGGTCGACCAGCCAGCCGAAGTTCTGGCCGAAGAAGCCGACCACGAAGGACAGCGGGAGGAAGACGGTCGCGACGATGGTGAGCCGCTCCATGGTGGCGGTCTGCCGGAGGTTGATCCGGTTCTGCTCGACGGAGATCACCGCGATGTTCGCCTCCAGGACGGTGGCCAGCAGGTCGCGCTGGGCGGCGACCTCCTCGTTGACCAGCAGCAGGTGGTCGTGCACGTCCCGGAAGTACGGCAGCAGTTCGGGCGCCGACCGGCCGGGCTGGAGCCGCCGGGCGAGCACGGCGAGCAGGGGGTGGACGACCCGGTAGAAGTCGGTGGCCTCGCGGCGCAGGAAGTAGATCCGTTCGGTCGGGGCGACCGTGCCGGAGAACACCGTGGCCTCGATCTCCTCGATGTCGCGTTCGAGTTCGGTGACGACGGGCGCGTAGCTGTCGACCACCTGGTCGAGGATCGCCCACAGGGTCGAGGCGCTGCCGGTCCGCAGCAGTTCGGGGCTGCGTTCGAGCCGGTTGCGGGCGCCGGCCAGCTCGCTGGCGATGCCCTGGCGGACGGTGATCACGAAGTGCTCGGCGAGGAAGACGCTGATCTCGCCGGAGTCGACCTCCTCGCGGTCGTCGTCGTAGCGCGCGGTGCGCAGGATGATCAGTTCGGTGCCGTCCTCGTACCGCTCGGCCTTGGGCCGCAGGTGGTGGGCCTGGGCGTCCTCGACGGCGAGTTCGTGCAGTCCGAAGCCCTCGCGCACGGTGGCCAGCTCCTCGGGGGCCGGTTCGAACAGGCCCAGCCAGACGAACCCGCCCTGCGCGCAGCGCGCGGCCGCCTCCTCCAGCGGCATGGGGCCCTCGTGCTGGCGGCGTCCGTCGCGGTAGTGCGCGCAGTCGACGATCATGGCCTTCCTCCTCGTGCCCGGCCGACCGCGCCGAGTGCCGCCGCACCGGCGGTCGCGGCCGCCGCGGTCGCCCCCGCACTCGATGCTCCTCCGATTCGGCCGGACGTGCCGCACCGGCGGGGCCCGGGCACCCCGGTACCCCGCTGCTCCGGCGGACCGGCCGGTCCGCCGCTCGCCGGGGCTCGGCCGCTCAGCCGGTCGACGGGAGCGGGTCGCCGAGGTAGCGGCGGCCGGCTATCTGCTCGAAGATCAGGTTGGTCCGGGTCTGCGCCACCGCCGGGTGGGTGGTGAGGTGGTCCACCACGAAGTCGCGCAGGCCCTCGGGCCCGGCGACGCCGACGTGCAGCAGGTAGTCGTCGGACCCCGCCATGTGGAACACCGCCAGGACGCCGGGCAGGTCGGGGGCGGTGCCGCGGAAGCTCTCGTTCTGCTCCCGGGTGTGGGCGCGCAGCCGGACGGAGATCATCGCCTGCAGCGGCAGGCCGATCGCGGCGGGGTCGACGTCGGCCCGGAAGCCCCGGATGATCCCGCGCTCCTGGAGGGCGCGGACCCTGGCCAGACAGGTGGAGGGGGCGATGCCCACCGCATCGGCGAGCGCGTTGTTGGGCAGCCGGGCGTGGTCGGAGAGGACGCGCAGGATGGCCCGGTCCACGTCGTCGACGGGCGCTCTGCGGGGCGGTGGAATGTTCGGCATGCCGGGCAGGATTCCAGCTGTTTCCGCCGATCCGCAAGATCTCGGGCCGTGCCACCGAATCTTGTGCGGAGGAACTTCCCCCGGGCGCCGGGAAGTTCCATCCTGACCGCGAGCGTCGAACGCCCCTGCGGCGTTTCCCCGCCGGTGGACGGCCCGCGGCGACCCTGTGCGGCCCCCACCGCGACCCCCACGTCGCCCCCCACACCAACACCCCTGGAGTGCCGCGCCCATGAGCCCGACCGCCACCTTCGCCGCCGCGACCGCCGTCGACCCGGGGGCGGAGCTGGACGGCCGCGACTTCGTGCTCCCCACCGGCGGGCTGGACGACGACCGGCGCCTGCGCGCCCTGGACACCGTGGACGAGTACCTGACCCGCAAGCGCCGGCACCTGGTGGGCTACCAGGCCACCCAGGACATGCAGGGCTGCGCACTGGACCTGGCCCGGTTCATGCCGAACAACATCAACAACCTCGGCGACCCGTTCCAGAGCGGCGGCTACAAGCCGAACACCAAGGTGGTCGAGCGCGCGGTGCTCGACTACTACGCGGCCCTGTGGAACGCCGAGCGGCCGCACGACCCCGCCGACCCCGAGTCCTACTGGGGCTACATGCTCTCGATGGGCTCGACCGAGGGCAACATGTACGCGCTCTGGAACGCCCGGGACTACCTGAGCGGCAAGGCGCTGATCCAGCCGCCGACGGCCCCGTTCGACGCCCTGCGGTACGTGCAGGCCGCGCCCGACCGGGACAACCCGAACGCGCACCGGCCGGTGGCCTTCTACTCCGAGGACACCCACTACTCCTTCGCCAAGGCGGTGCGGGTGCTGGGTGTCGAGACCTTCCACGCCGTGGGCCTGGAGAAGTACGCGGACCGGTGCCCGCTGGTCGACCCCGCCACGGGGCGCCGCGAGTGGCCCACCGAGGTGCCCTCCCGCCCCGGCCCCTCGGGCCACTCCTGGGACGGCCCGGGCGAGATCGACGTCGACGCCCTCGCGGTGCTGGTCGAGTTCTTCGCCGCGAACGGGCACCCGGTCTTCGTGAACCTCAACCTCGGCAGCACCTTCAAGGGCGCCCACGACGACGTCCGGCAGGTCTGCGAGCGGCTGCTGCCGATCTTCGAGCGGTACGGCCTGGTCGAGCGCCAGGTGGTCTACGGCACGGACCCGCGGACCGGGGAGCTGCTGGTCGACCTGCGCCGGGGCTTCTGGATCCACGTGGACGGCGCGCTCGGCGCCGGCTACGCGCCGTTCCTGCGGCTGGCCAACCAGGACCCGGCGTACGGCTGGACCCCCGACGTCGAGCTGCCCGAGTACGACTTCGGCCTGAGGCTGCCCACCCGGGAGCACGGCGAGCTGGACATGGTCTCCTCGATCGCGATGAGCGGCCACAAGTGGCCCGGCGCGCCCTGGCCCTGCGGCATCTACATGACGAAGGTCAAGTACCAGATCTCGCCGCCGTCCCAGCCGGAGTACATCGGCGCGCCGGACACCACCTTCGCGGGCTCCCGCAACGGCTTCTCCCCGCTGGTCATCTGGGACCACCTGTCCCGGCACTCCTACCAGGACCAGGTGGACCGGATACGCCGGGCCCAGGAGCTGGCCGGGTACCTGGAGCGGCGGCTGCGGGGGATCGAGCGGGAGACGGGCGTCGAACTCTGGCCGGCCCGCACCCCGGGCGCGGTCACCGTGCGGTTCCGCAAGCCGAGCCCCGAGCTGGTGGCGAAGTGGTCGCTGTCCTCCCAGGACGTGCTGATGGTCCCGGGCGACGAGACCACCCGCCGCAGCTACGTGCACGTCTTCGTGATGCCCTCGGTCGACCGGGCGAAGCTGGACGCCCTGCTGGCCGACCTCGCCCGGGACCCGGTCGTGCTCGGGTCGGCCGGGTGACGCGCAGGGCCGGGTGACGGGAAGGGCCGCCGGGCCCGGCCCCGCGGGTCAGGCGGAGCGGCGGTAGTAGGTGACGGAGACCCTGACCGGCGCGTCGTCCGAACCGGTGGCGAGCGCCCGGACGAGGGCGATGTCCCGGCCGCCCCGGGCGCGGACGCAGAACGCGCGGTCGGTGCGCACGGCGCCGAAGGACAGCGTGGCGGCGGGCTGGGTCTCGATGCCCTTGACGCAGTCGGGCAGGGTCAGCCGATCGGTCGGGGCGACGTAGGCGTCGCTGTCCTCCGGGACGTAGAACTCGCCGGCGTGGCGGCCCAGGTACCAGGTGGAGGTGTCCTGGGCGGCGACCTTCCCGGTCCTGAGGTCGAACTCGTAGGAGTGGTCGGGGGAGGTGAGTTCCAGGCCGGTGTAGACGGCGGTGAAGCCGGGGAGCGTGGTCGGCTCCGGAGCGGCCGAGGCAGTGGTCGAGGGGGTCGGCGGGGGAGTGGTCGGCGCCGCGGCGGCCGGTGCCGGCGGCGGCGCGCTGCCGGTGGCGGCGACGCTCTGGTCGTCCAGGTCGTCGAGGTACCCGGGGTCGAGCAGCAGGAACGCCCCGGCGGCGCCGACCAGCAGGGCCGCGGTGGTCAGCAGCGCGGTACGGGCGCCGCGGCGTGCGCCGCGCACCGCCCGGCGTCCGGTGGAGGCCGGCTGCAGCCGGGTCTGCGGCGCGTCCGGCCGGACCACGGCGGTCGGTGCCGCGGCCGCCGCGAGGTCCGGACCGGGCGCGGCCCGGTGGGGCGTGGTCGGCAGGTCGGTGTGGCGGTGGAGCGCGGTGCTGACCCGCTGGGGCAGCCAGTCGTCGGAGAGGCGCAGCTCGCCGCCGGTGGCCGGGTGGTCGCGGGCGGCCTCGATCAGCCGGGTGGTGTCCGGCCGGTGCTCCGGGTCCTTGGCGAGGCAGCCCCGGACCAGGTCGTGCAGCCCCTCCGGCAGCCGGGAGAGGTCCGGCTCCTCGTGCACCGCCCGGTAGAGCGAGGCCGGCTCGGGGCCGTCGCCGAAGGGCGGGGTGCCGGAGCCGACGAAGGCGATCAGGGCGCCGAGCGCGAAGACGTCGGTGGCCGGGGTGGCGGCCAGCCCGAGGACCTGCTCGGGGGCCATGAAGCCGGGGGAGCCGATCCGCAGGCCGGTGCCGGTCAGCGAGCTGGCGTCGGCGGCGCGGGCGATGCCGAAGTCGATGACGCGGGGGCCGTCGGCGGCGATCAGCACGTTGGCGGGCTTGAGGTCGCGGTGGACGACTCCGGCGGCGTGGATCACCTGGAGGGCCTCGGCGATCCCGGCCAGGAGCAGGACGACGGTCCGCTCGGGCAGCGGGCCGTGCTGCTGGACGACCTGCTGGAGCGAGGGGCCGGGGACGAAGGCGGTGGCCAGCCAGGGCGCGGCGGCGTCGGTGCCGGCGTCGACCACCTGGGCCGTGTAGAGGCCGTGGATGCGCCGCGCGCTGGCCACCTCCTGAGTGAAACGGTGCCGGAACTCCGGGTCCTCGGCGAGTTCGGGCCGGACGACCTTGAGCGCCACTGGGCGCCCGCCGGGCGTGTAGGCGAGGTAGACGCGGCCCATGCCGCCCGCGCCCAGCCGTGCGCAGAGGCGGTAGCCGCCGACCTCGCGGGGGTCGTCCGGGGACAGCGCCTGGAACGCCGTGGGCGACGGGGCGCCGAAGGGCTCTGCGGTCATGCTGGCTCCCAGCGGATCGAGTGAGGCGGATCGAGTGAGGGTGGCTGCGCCGGCCCGGTGGGAGGGCCCACCGCTACGCCGGTGTCCGGGATCGCACCGGATCATAGCCCCGACTGTAGTTTCAGTCAGGTTCGGGTCGGGAGGCATCCGCCGGGCGGACCTCCCGGTAGGATGATCCCTCGTGGCTGACCGTCGAACCTTGATCATGGAAGCGGCCGCGCGGGTCATCGCCCGGCGCGGTGTCCGCGGGCTGCGGGTGGAGGAGCTGGCGTCCGAAGCCGGCGTGTCCACCGCGCTGATCTACTACCACTTCAAGGACCGCGCGGGGATCCTCCGGGCGACGTTGGAGTTCATCAACGACCGGGCCGGTCGCTACACGACCGAGCGCGCCCCGGACGCCCCGCCGCTGGACGCCCGGGGTGAGCTGGAGCAGACCCTGCTGCTGGAGCTCCAGGACACCCCCGAGGTGCGGGAGAACAGCACGGCCTGGGGCGAGCTGCGGGCGAGCGCGGTGTTCGACCCGGACCTGCAGGAGGACCTGGCCCGCGCGACGCTGGTCTGGGTGCAGGAGGTCGCCGACCTGCTGGGCAAGGTGCGACCGATGAACGGGGCCGCCGCGCTGGCGAGTTCCGCCGAGCGGCTGACCGCGCTCATGGAGGGGCTCAGCGTCCGGTGGCTCAGTGGCAGCCTGCCGGGGGAGCACGCGCGTGAGCTGATGAGCGGCGCGATCGACATCGAGCTGGAGCGGCTGCGCCGTTAGGCGCCGAGGTCCGGACCGGCCTCGACGGCCCGGACCGGACCTGTTCGCGCCCGGGGAGCGGTCCCCACTCGGCGGGGGCACACCCATGCCCGTGTTCTTGACTGAATTTTCAGTCAGTGCGAGAGTGGGGCCGTGGCGCCGGGTACGACGGCCCGACCGCCCACGGCAAGGCCACCGGTCACCCGGTGGGCAATACTTGATTCTGGAGATCCGCATGAGCGACACCCAGGGCGACGGCCGTTCCCTGTTCGGCCGACTCTTCGGAGCGGAGCCCCCGCGCGGTCCCGTCCCGGAGGCAGGGCGGACCGACCACGCCGAGGCGGGGCTCCCGCGGTGGTGGGTGGACCGCGACGACGTCCCGCACGCCCGCACCTGGATGTCGTGGCCGTCCCGCAAGTCCGTCTGGGGCCGGCAGCTGGCGGGTGTCCAGCAGGACATCGCGCTGATCGCGCGGACGATCGCCCGCTTCGAGCCGGTGGTCATGTGCGCCCCGGACGGCTACAGCGTCCAGGAGGCCCGGTCCGCCTGCGGCCCCGCCGTCACGGTGACCGACGCCGTCCCCACCGACGACCTCTGGATGCGGGACACCGCCCCGGTGTTCCGCCGCGACGGCCGCGGGCGGCTCGACGCGGTCGGCCTCAACTTCAACGGCTGGGGGAACAAGCAGACCCACCGGGACGACGCCGAGGTCGCCCGCGGCATCGCCGAGATGCTCCGACTCCCCTTCTGCTACGCGGAGTTCGTCGGTGAGGGCGGGTCGGTCGAGACGGACGGCGACGGCACCCTGCTGGCCACCGAGAGCAGCCTGGTCAACAAGAACCGCAACCGGGGCATGAGCCGGGACGAGATCGAGGAGGCCGTGCTGGAGGTGTACGGCGCGGACCGGATGATCTGGGTCCCCGGGATCAAGGGCAAGGACATCACCGACGACCACATCGACGTCACCTCCCGGTTCGTCCGGCCCGGCGTCGTCCTGGTGCAGCTGCCCCCGGCGGACCGGAGCGACGTCTGGGCCCGGGACGCCCGCGAGCAGTTCGACATCCTCTCCCGGGCCACCGACGCCCGGGGCCGCCGGCTCCAGGTGATCCGGGTCGACGGCCCCGACACCGTCCGCTCGCGCGACCCGAAGTTCGTCGACTCCTACCTCAACTTCCACGTCGTCAACGGCGCGGTGATCGCCGCCCAGTTCGGCGACGTGTCCAAGGACGAGGCCGCCCGCCGCACCCTCGCCGAGGCGTTCCCCGGGCGCGCGGTCGTCCAGCTCGACGTCGACCGCCTGATGGCCGGGGGCGGCGGCATCCACTGCTCCACGATGCAGGAACCGCTCCCCTAGCAGCGGCCCCGGCCCCACGTTCCGCAGTCCTCCACCCTCGTCCAGTCGGAGTTCCCCGTGCCCAAGCCGCCCCCCTCCCGCACCTCCCACGCCGTCCCGTCCCGCCGCACGATGCTGCGTGCCGCGGCGGGCGCCGGTCTGCTGACCCTCGGCGCCGCGGCCTGCGCCGCCCCGTCGGACGAACCGGAGCGGCCGACGCCCGCCGGCTCTGCCGAGCCGCCGGCCCCGGAGACGTCCGCGCCGCCCGCGCCGGGTGGGCCGCCGGCGCCGGCCGGGCGCAGGTTCGGCGCGGAGTGGGAGAGCCACGCCCGCACGTTCATGGCCTGGCCGGCGTCGACCGGGATCTGGGGGGACCAGCTCCCCGACGTCCGGGCCGACATCGCGCGGCTGGCCCGCGCCGTCGGCGGCTACGAGCCGGTGGTGATGTTCGCCCGCCCCGCGCAGGTGGACGCGGCGCAGAACGCCTGCGGCAAGGACGTCGAGGTCGTCCCGCTGCCGGTGGACGACCTGTGGGCGCGGGACACCGTGCCGGTCTTCGTCGAGGACGGCGGCACGCCGAAGGGCGTCGACTTCAACTTCAGCGGCTGGGGCGACAAGCAGAAGGAGCACGGCAACGACACGGCGCTGGCCGCCGCCGTCCTCGGCACGTACGGGATCGAACGGGTCCGCACGCCGGTCGTCGCGGAGGGCGGCTCCTTCGAGACCGACGGCCAGGGCACCCTGATGGTCACCGAGAGCTCGGTGGTCAACCAGCGCCGCAACCCGGGCAAGAGCCGGGACGAGATCGAGGCCGAGCTCAAGAAGGCCCTCGGGGTGACCAAGGTGATCTGGTTCGCCGGCGTGCGCGACCAGGACATCACCGACGCGCACGTGGACTGCCTGGTGCGGTTCGCGGAGCCCGGGGTCGTCCTGCTGGACCAGCCGTTCCCCGGCGCGCCCGCCGACGTCTGGTCGCGCTCCGCCGCCCAGGCGCGCGAGGTGCTCACGGGCGCCACCGATGCCCACGGCAAGTCGCTAAAGGTGATCGACCTGCCGCAGCCCGACCCGGACCGGATCGCCGGGCGCGGTGACGCGTTCGTCTCCTCGTACATCAACTTCTACGTGGCCAACAAGTCGCTGTTCCTGCCGCGCTTCGGTGATGCCAAGGCGGACGACCGGGCCCAGCAGATCCTGCGCGACCACTTCCCCGGCCGCGACATCGTCCCGGTGAAGATCGACAACATCGCCTCCGGCGGCGGCGGGATCCACTGCTCCACCCACGACCAGCCCGGCAAGCCGACCGACTGAGCCGGCCGGTCCTCGCTCTTCACCGGCCCGACCCGTCTCGCCGACCCTGACCGATCATTCGGTCAGGGTCGGATGCCGACCGGTCGGCAGCCCGCCATCTCCGCGTCGACCGCCTCGCCGAGCAGCGTGCGGGCGCGGTCGAGCGGCAGCGAGCCGCTCAGCCAGCGGACGCTGAGCCCCTCCAGCAGGGCGGTGAGCCGTTCCGCGGAGGCGGCGTGGGCGGGCGCGGTGCCGGCAGGGTGGGCGCGGCCGAGCAGTTCGGCGATCTCGTGCACCCAGGTGTGGGTGGCCCGGGCGAGGTCGTCGCGCAGGCTGGACTCGAACACCGCACTGGCCCTCAACTCGCCCCAGGCGGTGCTGTTCTCACGCACCTCGGCGGAGTTCTGGAGCTCCAGCAGCAGGGCCTGCTCCAGCTCCGACCGGGGGCTCTGCTGCGCCCGATGGCCCCGGGCGGCGTTCTCCGGGTCGGGCTCCGCGGTGTAGCGGTCGGCCCGTTCGCCGATGAACGCCAGGGTCTCGCGGAGGATCCCGGCCCGGTCGGTGAAGTGGTAGTAGATCAGCGCGGTGGACACGCCGGCCTCGGATGCCAGTTCCCCCACCCGCAGCCCGCGTACGCCGCGTCGCGCGATCACGCGGGTGGCGGCTCTGACGATCTCTGTTCGACGGTCTGACACGGATCATCACTCTACTCGTACGGTTCCACTTTCGGACCCACTTCCTGATCACAATTTCAGGACGCGGGCACGGTCGGCGTTCGACGGCCTCAAAGTGGCTGCCGGGCGGCGCTGCGTAGCGGTGCGTCCTCGCACGGAGCCGACATTTCGGGCCGCGGTCGAACCTGGCGAAGTCCTTTGCGCCAAAATATTGACTGAACTTTCAGTTCGGTCCAGGATGTGGTCACTCTCACCTCCCCATCCCTCCAGGGAGCCCCATGAACACCCCGAGCACGCTTTCCCCCACCCGGCGCAGCCTGCTCAGGGCGGGCGGCGCGGCCCTCCCCCTGGCGGCCCTCGGTGCGGCGCTCCCGATGAGCGCCCGCGCGGCCGCCGCCCCGCAGGCCGGGCCGGTGCTGCGGATGCCGGCCGAGACCGACCGCCACACCCGGACCTTCCTGGCCTGGCCCGCACTGTTCTCGGTCTGGCAGAACCAGCTGTCCGCCGTCCGCCGGAACATCGCGGACCTGGCCCGCCAGATCTCCCGCTTCGAGCCCGTGGTGGTCCTGGCCCGCCCCGGGCAGGCTGCCGACGCCCGCTACCACTGCGGCTCCGGGGCCTACTACGCGATCGAGGTCCAGGAGATCGCCAACGACGACCTGTGGATCCGCGACTTCGGGCCGACCTTCGTCGTCGCGCCCGGCGCGATCGCCGGTGTCGACACCAACTTCAACGGCTGGGGCAAGACCGGCACGCCCTACTACCAGCCGTTCGACAAGGACGCCACGGCCGCCGTGACCCTCCTCGACGCCTACGGCATCGATCGGATCCGGGCCCCGTTCACCGGTGAGGGCGGCTCGCTGGAGACCGACGGCCAGGGCACCCTGCTGGCCACCGTCAGCTCGCTGGTCAACCCGAACCGCAACCCGGGCAAGTCCAAGGACCAGGTCGAGCAGGAGCTGCGGACGACGCTGGGCATGGACAAGGTCATCTGGGTCCCGGGCCTGGCCGGGCAGGACATCACCGACTGCCACATCGACTGCCTGGCCCGCTTCACCGCCCCCGGCGAGGTCCTGCTGGACCAGCCCGGCCCGGGCGCGGACGCCCGCTGGGTCGCCGTCTACGACGAGGCCAAGCGGGTGCTGCGGAACGCCACCGACGCCCGCGGCCGGCGGCTGCGGATCACCGAACTCCCCGGCCCGGACCGCACCCTGATCCGCGGCCGCGGCAAGGAATTCCTGTCCAGCTACACCAACTACTACACCGTCAACGGCGCCGTCCTCGTCCCGCAGTTCGGCGAGGGCTACGCCGACGGCCTCGCGTACGCGATCCTCCAGGCCGCCTACCCCGACCGCCGGATCGTCCAGGTCGACATCGACGCCATCGCGAGCGGCGGAGGCGGCATCCACTGCTCCACGCAGTCCCAGCCGGCCGTGCCCGACATCCTCTGAGGCGGCCCGCTCCTCCCGCCCGGCGCCACCAGCCTCGCCCCGGCGGGGGCTTCCCCACCGACCGAACGTACGAGCAGAGAAGAGTTCCATCGTGAGTTTCCGCATGCCCGCCGAGTGGACCGAGCACGAGGGCTGTCTGATGGCCTGGCCCACCAGGGCCGAGCTCTGGGGCGAGACCCTGGACGAGGCGAGGCGGGAGTACGCCGGGGTGGCCCGGGCGATCGCCGAGTTCGAGCCGGTGACGATGGTCGCCTGCCCGGGGCAGGGCGAGGAGGCGCGCACCCTGTGCGGGGAGGGTATCGAGGTCGTCGAACTGCCCCTCGACGACTCGTGGTTCCGCGACTCGGGCCCGATCTTCGTGCTCGGCCCCGACGGCGAGCGCGCCGGCGTGGACTTCCGCTTCAACGCCTGGGGTCGCAAGCACCACCCGTACGACACCGACGACCGGATCGCCGGCGTCCTGCTGGAGAAGCTGGGCGTCGAGCGGATCGACTCCCGGATGATCCTGGAGGGCGGGGCCGTCACCGTCGACGGCGAGGGCACCCTGATCACCACCGAGCAGTGCCTGCTCCACCCCAACCGCAACCCCGGCCTGAGCAAGGCCGAGATCGAGGCCGAGCTGATGGCCAAGCTCGGGGTCAGCACGGTGATCTGGCTGCCCTACGGCGGCCTGCTGGACACCGAGACCGACGGCCACGTCGACGGCGTCTGCGCCTTCGTGGCCCCGGGCAAGGTCGTCGTCCAGCTCCCCGACGACCCGAAGCACCCCGACTACCGGCGGATGCGCGACAACCGGGCCGTCCTGGAGGCGGCCGTCGACGCCAGGGGCCGCAAGCTGGAGATCGTCGACCTGCCGCAGAGCGCCTTCGTCGAGGTCGACGGCAAGGAGACCGAGGTCGGCTACCTCAACTTCTACATCGCCAACGGCGGCGTCGTCGTGCCGACCGCGGGCGTGCCGCAGGACGAGGAGGCCCTCGCGGTGATCGCCGCCGCCCTGCCCGGCCGCAAGGTCGTCGGGGTGCGCTCCCGGGTCATCGCCTTCGGCGGCGGCGGTGTCCACTGCATCACCCAGCAGGTGCCGGCGGCCCGCCCGGCCGGGTGACCGGCCCGTCACCTCCTCCCGACCGGACCGCGGGCCCGCACCCCGCCCGTACGCGGGCCCGCCGGTCCGGCGCCCCCCGCCACCCGTCCCGCACGGAAGAGAGCCACCCTCATGCCTGACCCCCAGGACCGGCCCGGACCCCGCAGGTCCGCGCGCCGCCGCCGCACCCTCCCGGCCGCCGCCCTGGCCGCGGCCACCCTCGCCACCTTCACCCTCGCCACCGCCTGCTCCGGCCCGCCGAAGACCGGCGGCACCGACGGCGGCACGGCCTACCGGCTGTCCGACGGCACCCCGCCCGCCCAGGGCGGCCTGGACTCCTTCACCTGGGCCGTCTACGCCGAACCGCCCACGCTGGACTACGTCTCCGCCTTCGACTACCCGCAGAACACCGTGCTGTCCAACGTCTGCGAGAGTCTGATGCGGTGGACCCCGCAGCTGACCCTGGAGCCGGGCCTGGCGGAGAAGGCCACCAGCCCCGACCCGACCACCTGGGTCTACGACCTGCGCCCGAACGTGCGCTTCCACGACGGCGCGGTGATGACCGCCGACGACGTCGTGTACAGCCTCGGCCGGCAGATGAACCCCGACAACGCGGCCGCCTGGGCGCAGCAGTTCCAGAACGTCAGCACCGTCACCAGGACCGGTCCGCTCCAGGTCACCGTCAAGCTCACCCAGCCCGACTCGCAGTTCAACCAGTACATGGCCACCGCCGCCGGCGTGGTCGCCTCGCAGGCGGGGATCGAGGCGGCGGGCAAGGACTACGGCACCACCGGCAGCCTCGCCTGCACCGGTCCGTTCAAGCTCGGGACCTGGACCAAGGGCCAGTCGATCGAGCTCCAGCGCTTCGACGACTACTGGGGCACCAGGGCCAAGTCGGCCAAGGCGCTCTTCCGCTTCCTCACCGACCCCTCGGCCCGCGTCAACGCCATGCTCAGCGGCGAGGCCGACGGCGGCTACCTGATCCCCACCGAGAGCTACGAGCGGCTGCGCACCGGCGGCGCGGGCACGCTCTACTTCGGCGAGGGCCTCAGCACCGTCAACCTCAACGTCACCAACATGCAGGGCGCGCTCGGCGACGTCCGGGTCCGCCAGGCGCTCTCGCTCGCCCTGGACCGGGCCGGCTTCGTCCGGACCGGTCTCGGCGGGGCCGGCAGCGTGACCGGCTCGCTGACCACCCGGGCCGCCTGGGCGGCCGCCCCCGAGCACCTGCGCACCGAGGCGTTCGAGGGGCTCACCCCCACCGCGCCCGACCTCGCCCGGGCCAAGGCGCTGGTCAAGGAGGCCGGCGCCACCGGGAAGACCCTCACCGTCGCCACCAGCCCGATCGGCCAGGACGTCTCGCTGCTCGCCACCGCCGTCCAGGCGGCGGGCGCGAAGATCGGCCTCGACATCCGGCTGAAGACCATCGCGCCGAACGCCTTCACCGCGCTGTTCACCGACCCGAAGGCACGCGAGGGCATCGACCTCTTCCCGGAGACCTACTACGACTCCATCACCGACCCGCTGGACCTGCTGTCCAACTTCCGGACCGGCGCCTACCAGAACTTCGCCTCCTACAGCGATCCCGGCTACGACGACCTGGTCAAGAAGGCCACTGCCGCCACCGACCCCACCGAGCGGTTCACCCTGGCGGCCCAGCTCCAGAAGACCGCCTCCGAGCAGCTGCTCTGGATACCCGTCGCGGAGTGGCCCACCGCGGTGTTCCTCAACAAGCGGATCACCGGCGCGCCCACCACCATCTCGTACCTGTACCACCCGTGGGCGGCCGCTGTGGGGGCGGCCCGGTGAGTTTCCTGAGATTCGCCGCCAGACGGCTGGCCGAGATGGCCGCCACCCTGGCCGCCGCCTCATTCGTGATCTTCGGGGCGATGTACCTCGCGCCGGGCAGCCCGGCGAGCTTCCTGCTCGCCGGCCGCTCGGCCTCCCCGGAGGCGCTGGCCGCGATCAACGCCCAGTACCACCTGGACGACCCGTTCCTGCTGCAGTACCTGCGCTGGGCCGGGCAGATCCTGCACGGCGACTTCGGGCGCTCGATCACCTACCGCACCGACGTCTCCCGGCTGCTCGCCGACCGGCTGCCCGCCACCCTGCTGCTGGTCGTGATGGCGCTGGTCCTGGTCGTCCTCGTCGGTCTGCTGCTCGGCTGGACCGGCGCCGTCCGGGGCGGCCGCACCGACTCGGCCATCCTCGTCACCACCACCGTCGCGGTCGGCACCCCGTCCTTCGTCGCGGCCGTCCTGCTCCAGGGCCTCTTCGCGGTGAAGCTGGGCTGGTTCCCCTCCGGCGGGACCGGCGACGGCCTCGGCTCGATGCTCTGGCACCTGGCCCTGCCCGCGCTCGCCCTCGCGTGCTACCTGATCGGCATGCTCGCCCGGGTCACCCGGGCCGCGATGCTCGACGTGCTCGGCCAGGAGCACGTGACCGTCGCCCGCAGCCGGGGCGTCACCGAGCACCAGGTGATCCGCCGGCACGTCTTCCGCAACGCCCTCGGCACGGTGCTGACCACCGGCGGGCTGATCGTTTCCACGCTGCTGGTCTGCACCGTCCTAGTGGAGACCGCGTTCAGCGTCGGCGGCATCGGCCAACTCCTCGAACTGTCCACCACCACCAAGGACTTCCCCACCGTGCAGGCGATCTCCCTGATCATGGTCGGGCTGTTCATGGCGGTGAACCTGGTGGTCGACCTGCTGCACCCGCTGGTCGACCACCAGGTCACCCTCGGAGCGAGGAAGGCCGCCGGATGACCGACACCCTGCTGCGCCGGCCCGGCCTCGGCCGGCTGCGCACCGCCCGCGCACCGCTCCAGCTGCTCTGCCTCGGCTTCGTCGCGCTGGTCGTGCTGGCCGCCGTCCTCGCGCCGTGGGTCGCCCCCGCCGACCCGAACGCCGTCGACCTCGGCAACGCCCTCGCCGGACCCTCCGGCGACCACCCGCTCGGCGTCGACGCCTCCGGCCGGGACACCCTCTCCCGCCTGGTCACCGGCGCCCGGACGTCGCTGCTCGGACCGCTCGGCGTGGTCGCCTTCTCCACCCTGGCCGGCGTGGCCGTCGGCACCGCCGCCGCCTGGCGCGGCGGCTGGCTGGACTCGGTGCTCTCCCGCAGCACCGAACTCGTCTTCGCCTTCCCGGGGATGCTGCTGGCGATCCTGATCGTCTCCGTCTACGGCGAAGGGCTGATCGCCCCGGTCATCGCGCTCGCCATCGCCTACCTGCCCTACGTCAGCCGGCTCACCCGCTCGCTCGTCCTCGCCGAACGCGCCCGCCCCTACGTGGAGGCCTACCAGGTCCAGGGCCACTCCGGCCCGCAGATCTGCCTGCGCCACGTCATCCCCGGCATCGCCCCGGTCGTCCTGGCGCAGTCCACCATCAACTTCGGCTACGCCCTGATCGACCTGGCCGGCCTCTCCTTCCTCGGTCTCGGCGTCCCCGCGCTGACCCCGGACTGGGGCCGGATGGTCTTCGACGGCCAGTCCGCCGTCCAGCACGGCTACCCGCTGTCGGCGGTCCTGCCGTGCGTCGCGATCGTGCTGACGGTCGTCGCCTTCAACGTCGTCGGTGAGCGCTGGGCCGACCAGGTCGCCAGGAGGGACCGATGACCACCCTCGACATCCGGGGCTACCGCCTGCGCCTGCCCCGCACCGCCCGGCCCGTCCTCGCCGGCGTCGACCTCGCCGTGGACGCCGGCGAGACGGTCGCCCTGGTGGGGGAGTCCGGCTCCGGGAAGAGCCTCACCTCCCGCAGCGTCCTCGGCCTGCTCCCCGCCGGAGCCACCACCGAGGGCACCGTACGGGTGGACGGCGACGACGTCCTCGCCATGACGCCCGACCAGGTGCGGCGGCTGCGGACCGGCACCGCCGCGATGATCTTCCAGGACCCGCGGGCGGCCATCAACCCGCTGCGCCGCCTCGGCGACTTCCTCACCGAGAGCGTGCGGCTCAGCGGCCGGCTCTCCGCCGAGGCCGCCACCGCGCGGGCCGTCGAGATGCTGGACGCGGTCGGCCTTCCCGCCGCCGTCCTGGACCGCTACCCGGGCCAGGTGTCCGGCGGCATGCTCCAACGGGTCATGATCGCCGCCGCCCTGATGGGCGACCCGGCGCTGCTCCTCGCCGACGAGCCCACCACCGCCCTGGACGTCACCTCCCAGGCCGAGGTGGTCGCGCTGCTGGCCGACCTCCAGGAGCGGTTCGGCACCGGCCTGCTCTTCGTCACCCACGACCTGGGCCTGGCCGCCGCCATCAGCGACCGCGTCTACGTGATGTACGCGGGGCGGATCGTCGAGACGGGCCCGGCCGAGGCCCTGTTCGAGCGGCCCCGGCACCCCTACACGACCGCGCTACTCGCCTCGACCCCGCGGCTCGACGCCCCCCGGGGCCGGCTCGCCGCCATCGAGGGTCGGCCGCCCAGCCTGCGGGACGAGCTGACGGGCTGCCCGTTCGCGCCGCGCTGCCCGCTCGCGACGGACCTGTGCCGGCGGGAGGCGCCCGAGCTGCTGCCGGTCGGGTCCGAGCCGGACCGCCGCACCGCCTGCCACCACAGCGACCGGACGGGGGAGGGGAACGCCGATGCGTAGCCCGGACCCGGGGGTCGCGGCCCGTTCGAAGGGAGTGCCGCCGATGCCGGAGACGATCCTGGAGGTGGTCGGCCTGCACCGCGCCTACGGCGCCGTGCGGGCCGTCGACAACGTCTCCTTCACCCTGGCCGAGGGCGGCTCGCTGGGCGTCGTCGGCGAGTCCGGCTCCGGCAAGACGACCACCGCCCGGATCGTGGTCGGCCTGGAACGGGCGGACTCCGGCCGGGTGCTGGTCCACCGCCGGGACCGCACCGAGCACCGGCGCGGCCGGGCCCACCGGCTCGCGCGGGCCCGCGAGGTGCAGATGGTTTTCCAGGACCCGTACCTGTCGCTGGACCCGCGCACCACCGTCGGCGGCGTGCTGCGCGAGACGCTCCGGCTGCACTTCCCCGACGGGGACCACCCCCGCCGGATCGCCGAACTCCTGGAGCAGGTCGGCCTCGGCGAACGAGAGGCCGGGGCCCTGCCCCGGCAGCTCTCCGGCGGCCAGCGCCAGCGCGTCGCGATCGCCCGGGCGCTGGCGGTCGAGCCGGCGGTGCTCGTCCTGGACGAGGCGGTGGCCGCGCTCGACGTCTCCGTCCAGGCGCAGATCCTCAACCTGCTCGCCGACATCCGGGAGGGGACGGGCATCGGCTACCTGTTCATCACCCACGACCTCGGCGTCGTCCGGTCGGTCACCGACGACGTCATCGTGATGCGGCACGGGCGGGTCGTCGAGTCCGGCCGGACCGCCGAGGTCCTGGCCCGGCCCGCCCACCCCTACACCCGGCTGCTGCTGGACTCGGTGCCCAGGCCGGGGTGGGACCCGCGGTCCATCGCCGCCGCCCGCCGCGCGCTGTAGCGCCCGCGGCGGCCCCGTACCCGGGTCCGGACCGTCGACGCCCCCACGGCGGCGGTCCGGACCCGCTCCCGACGCGCGCTCGGCCACCCCGCGCGCCGAATCGCCCGATCGGCGGCGCGCGGGTTCACCGGCGCGCCCCCGGCCGCCTCTACTGTCGGATATCGCCCGTTTCGGGGTGTATTCGCGTGAACAAGGGGACCAGCCGTGAGAGAACCCTTCCCGTCCCGCCGGGCCGTGCTGCGCTCGGGGGCGGCCGCCACCGCGCTCGCCCTGCTGGAAGCCTGCGGCTCCGACGCGGAGCCGTCCGACGGGGCCGAACCGTCGTCGGCGGGCGCGAGCGGAGCCGCGAGTCCGGGGGCCGGGCCGACCACGGCGGCGCCGTCCTCGTACGCCATGCCGGCCGAGTCGCGGCCGCACACCAGGACGTTCATGGCCTGGCCGGCCCTGGAGGAGGTGTGGGGAGACCGACTGCCCGCCGTCCGCGCGGACATCGCGCAGGTCGCGCAGGCCGTGGCCCGCTTCGAACCGGTGGTGCTGATGGCCCGGCCGGACCAGAGCGCCCAGGCCCGGCAGCTGTGCGGTTCGAGCGTGGAGGTGATCGACCTCGCGGTCGACGACCTGTGGGCCCGCGACACCGGCCCGACCTTCGTCACCGGACCGGGCGGCCTGGCCGGCATCGACCTCGACTTCAACGGCTGGGGGAACAAGCAGACCCACACCGAGGACAGCCAGGTCGCCCGCAGGCTCCTCGACCACTACGGCATCCGGCGCGTCCAGGCGCCGATTACCGGCGAGGGCGGCGGGATCGAGGTCGACGGCGAGGGCACCCTGATGGCCACCGAGAGCTCCTGGGTCAACGAGAACCGCAACCCCGGGAAGAGCCGGGACCAGATCGAGGCCGCGATGAAGGACCTCTTCGGGGTCCGGAAGGTCATCTGGTTCACCGGCGTGGCCGGGCAGGACATCACCGACTGCCACGTCGACGCCCTCGCCAGGTTCGCCGAGCCCGGCGTGGTCGTCATCCACCGGCCCGGCCCGGACACCCCGCCGGACACCTGGTCGCGCGCCTCCGACCAGGCGCTGGAGGTGCTCCACGCGACCACCGACGCGACGGGCCGCCGGCTGCGGATCGTGGACCTCGTCGAGCCCGACCTCAGCGGGGCACCGGACCCGGGGAAGGACTTCCTGGCCACCTACCTCAACTACTACGTGGTCAACGGGGCCGTCATCATGCCGCGGTTCGGCGACAAGGCCTCCGACGACCGTGCGGCCGGCATCCTGGCCGACCTGCACCCCGGGCGCGAGATCGTCCCGGTGGGCATCAACGCCATCGCCGCCGGGGGCGGGGGCATCCACTGCTCCACCCAGCAGCAGCCCGAGGCCGCCGGTGCCTCCGCCGCCCCGTCCTCCCCGTGATCCGGGGCACCGCGGCGGCGGCCGGTGCTCAGCGCGCGCCCGCTCCGGCGGCGAGCCCGAGGACGAGCGCCCGCATCACCGGCGCCGGGTCGACCTCCGCGCCGAGGGACTGGATCGCGGCGAGCCCGTCCGTCCCGGCCGCCGCCGCCTCGCCCAGCGGCCGGGGGTCGAAGCCGTCGCCGCGCTCGTCCGCCAGGACCTGGAACAGCGCGACGAAGCAGGCCCGCCAGCGCCGGTACTCGGCCTCCAGGGCCTCCCGCACCCGCTCGTCGCCGACCGCGAACCAGTGCAGCGCGGAGTGCAGCCGTGACAGATCGCCGGCCTCGGGCTGCGCCAGCATCGTGACGACCCGTTCGGCCCGTTCGGTGAACGTCCCCGGGCCGGCGACGGCCTCCTCCAGCGGGGTGATCCACTCCGGGCGGATGCTCTCGACCACCGCGACGATCAGGTCGGTGCGGTTCTGGAAGTGGTAGTGGCACATGCCGTGGGTGACCCCGCCGAGGGCGGCCACGTTGCGGGTGGTGAAGGGCACCGAGCCGTCCCCGGCGAGCAGTTCGCGGGCGGCGGCGAGCAGGCGCGCCCGGGTCTGCTCGCCCTTCGCCGAGGCGCGCGGCCGCCGCGCGCCGGCGCCCGTGCCGCCGCCGGGACCGGCACCCGTACCGCTGCCCGTACCGGTGCCGTTCGCGGACGTCCGGGCCGCCGGGGCGTCCGGCTGGGGATCTTCAGCGCGCGTAGCCATCCGGAAACTCTAGCGATCTCGCGGTCGTGACGGAGCGTCGACGGGGACCAGGACCGCCCGGGCCGGCTCTGCCAAAAGTATTGACCGAGCGCTTGGTCAGTTTTACGGTCATGGCCATCACGTGGAAGAGCCACGGACAGTCAGAACAGGAGGCCGAGAGATGAACGGTCACAGTGAACCGCCCGTCTCGTCGGGCAGAGTGCCGTCCGCGCTGGGGCGAAGGAACTTCCTGGTGGCGGCCGGGCTGGTCACGGCGGGCACCGCCCTGGCGGCCCACGGCCGTGCCGCCGCGGCCTCCCCGGCCGCCGGCACCTTCGCGGTGCCGATCGACACGGTGGCGCACACCCGGACCTGGATGGCCTGGCCGGACGACGCCACCATCTGGACCGGCCGCCGGGGCGGCCGCCGGGGCGGCACCACGCCCTCGCTCGCGCAGATCCAGGCCGACATCGCGCTCGTCGTCAACACCATCGCCAGGTACGAGCCCGTCCACCTGTGCGCCAACCCGGCCTCGGCCGCGGCCGCCCGGCGGGCCTGCCCGGGCGCCGACGTCACCGTCCTCACCACCATCCCGGTCAACGACTGCTGGATGCGCGACTCCGGCCCCGTCTTCCGCACCGACGGGCTCGGCGGCCTGGACGCGATCGGCCTCAACTTCAACGGCTGGGGCGGCAACCAGACCTCCACCAACGACGGCAAGGTCGCCGCGCGGGTCGCCGCCCACGTCGGGGTGCCGTTCACCGCAGCCGGCCTGGTCGGCGAGGGCGGCGCCATCGAGACCGACGGCGCGGGCACGCTGATGGCCACCAAGAGCAGCATCCTCGTCTCCAACCGCAACCCGGGCATGACGCAGGCCGGGGCCGAGACCGCGATGAAGGCCGCGTACGGAGCCTCCCGGGTGATCTGGTTCACCGGGGTCGCCGGGCAGGACATCACCGGCGACCACGTCGACGCCACCTCGCGCTTCCTGGCGCCGGGCAAGGGCCTGGTCCAGCAGCCGAACGCCACGGACGACCCGTCGGACGTCTGGACCAAGGACGAGGTCAACCAGTACAACGTGCTGTCCGCGGCGACCGACGCCCGCGGCGTCCGGATCCAGGCCACCAAGCTCGGCGGCCCCGACTACTACAGGATCCGGCAGAGCGACCCCGCGTTCGTCGGCTCCTACGCCAACTACTACGTCTGCAACGGCGCGGTGATCGCCGCCCAGTTCGGGGACTCCCGGGCCGACGCCGCGGCGAAGGCGAAGCTCCAGTCGCTCTTCCCCGGCCGGGTCGTGGAGCAGCTGAACATCGACTACCTCGGCCTCGGCGGGGGCGGCATCCACTGCGTCACCCAGCCGCAGCCGGTCCCGTAGCGGCGGCCCGGCCCGGCGCTGGTACTGAGCTTCGCCCTGGTCGACCTCGACGGTGCGGCCCTCGCCGCCATCCTGCTCGGGCTGATGGTGT
>NZ_JBEXYD010000035.1:0-78904 GCF_040630735.1 Kitasatospora sp. NPDC005748 | reverse complement strand
CCGCCAGGCCGTCGAGCTCCAACTGGCCGCCGAGGACGCCGCCGGCGGGGCCGCCGCCCAGGCCCACTGGGGCCGTCGGCTCGGCGCCCTGCCGTCGCAGGCCCGCGCCCGCAGGGCCCGGGCCAGGTCGTCCCGGCGCTCCAGCACCAGCCGGCGCAGCGCCGGCGCCGCCTCCGGGTGGCCGGCCAGCCAGGCGTCCGCCTCGGCCAGCGTCTCCTCGCCGACCTGGGCGTGCGGGAAGAAGCCGCCGACGATCCGCATCGCGATCTCGATGGTCCGCTCCGACCAGATCCGCTCCAGCAGCTTGAAGTACGGCGCCGCGTAGAGCGCGGTCAGGTCGCGGTGCGCGGGCAGCGCGAAGCCGGCGATGTTGGCCTCGACCAGCGCGTTGGGCAGCTCCTCCGAGTCGATCACGGCGGACCAGGCGGCGGCCTTGGCCTCCGGGGTCGGCCGGGCGGCCAGGCACTGGGTGTACTGGCGCTTGCCGCTCGCGGTGTTGTCGGCCGCCAGCTCCCCGGCCAGCTCCTCGTCCGAGGCCTGGCCGGCCGCGGCCAGCGCCAGCCAGAGCGCCCAGCGCAGCTCCTGGTCGACGTCCAGGCCGTCGATCCGGGCGGTGCCGGCCAGCAGGCCGCGGACCAGGCCCAGGTGCTCGGAGCCGTTCGCGGTCTGCGCCAGGAAGCGCGCCCAGGCCAGCTGGTGGTCGCTGCCGGGGGCGGCGGCGCGCAGCTCGCGCAGCGCGCCGTCGGCCAGCAGCCGGCCGCCCTCGCCGCGCCAGGCCGGGTCGGCGTAGAGGTCGACGGCGCCCTTGGCCTGGAGGTGCAGCGACTGCAGCACGCCGATGTTGGCCTCCCGCCCGGCGAAGCGCAGCACCAGGGCGATGTAGTCGCGGGCCGGCATCAGGCCGTCCCGGGTCAGGTTCCACACGGCGGACCAGGCGAGCGCCCGGGCCAGGTCGTCGTCGAGGTCGCCGAGGCCGGTGCGCAGCGTCTCCAGCGACTCGGCGTCGAAGCGGATCTTGCAGTAGGTCAGGTCGTCGTCGTTCAGCAGCACCAGGGCGGGCCGGGGCCGGCCGACGGCCTCGGTGACGACGGTGCGGGCGCCGGTGACGTCCAGCTCGATCCGGTCGGTGCGCACCAGCGCGCCCTCGGCGTCCCGGTCGTAGAGGCCGACGGCGATCCGGTGCGGGCGCAGGGTGCTGCCGTTGCCGGCGTCCTGGAGGACGGCGAGCTCGGTGATCCGGCCCTCCGCGTCCACGGTGAGCTGCGGGGTCAGCGAGTTGACGCCGGCGGTCTGCAGCCAGGCGGCGGCCCAGGACTTGAGGTCGCGGCCGCTGGTCTCCTCCAGGATGTCCAGCAGGTCGGCGAGTTCGGTGTTGCCGAAGGCGTGCCGCTTGAAGTAGCGGCGGGCGCCCTCGAAGAAGGCCTCCGAACCGACGTACGCCACCAGCTGCTTGAGCACCGAGGCGCCCTTGGCGTAGGTGATGCCGTCGAAGTTGAGCTTGGCGTCCTCCAGGTCCCGGATGTCCGCGGTGATCGGGTGCGTGGTCGGGAACTGGTCCTGGCGGTAGGCCCAGGCCTTGCGCTGGTTGGCGAAGGTGATCCAGGCGGAGGAGTACCGGGTGCGGGCGCCGATCAGCGCGTAGGAGCCCATGAAGTCGGCGAAGGACTCCTTCAGCCACAGGTCGTCCCACCAGCGCATGGTGACCAGGTCGCCGAACCACATGTGCGCCATCTCGTGCAGGATGACGTTGGCCCGGCCCTCGTAGGCGGCGTCGGTGACCTTCGAGCGGAAGATGAACTCCTCGCGGAAGGTGACGCAGCCCGGGTTCTCCATCGCGCCGATGTTGTACTCGGGGACGAAGGACTGGTCGTACTTGCCGAAGGGGTACGGGTAGTCGAACTCCTCGTGGAAGAAGTCGAGTCCGAGCTTGGTGACGCCGAGGATCTCGTCGGAGTCGAAGTAGGGCGCGAGCGACTTGCGGCACAGCGCGGCGAGCGGGATCTCCAGGGCGGTGCCGTCGGCCAGCGTGCGGCTGTAGTGGTCGGTGGCCACGTGGTACGGGCCGGCGACGACGGCGGTGAGGTAGGTGGAGATCGGCTGCGTCGGCGCGAACCGCCAGGTGCGGGCGGCGCCGTCGTCGGTCACCTGCTCGTGCACGGCGTTGGACCGGACGTCCCAGGCGGCGGGCGCGGTGACGGTGAAGGAGAACGGGGCCTTCAGGTCGGGCTGCTCGAAGGTGGCGAACACCCGGCGGGCGTCGGCCGGCTCGTAGTGGGTGTAGAGGTAGGTCTCGCCGTCCACCGGGTCGGTGAAGCGGTGCAGGCCCTCGCCGGTGCGGCTGTACGCGCAGTCGGCGTCCACCACCAGGAGGTTCTCCGCGGCGAGGCCGTCGACGTGCACCCGGGCGCCGTCGAAGGCGGTGGCCGGGTCGAGCGCGCGGCCGTTCAGGGTGACCGCGCGGACGGCGCTCGCCAGCAGGTCGAGGAAGGTCGAGGCGCCCGGCTCGTCGCACCGGAAGGCGATCGTGGTGGTGGAGCGGAAGGTGGCGGCCGCCGGGTCGGGGGCCGAGGTCACGTCCAGCCGGACCTGGTAGCTGTCCACGGCCAGGATGCTGGCCCGCTGCTGGGCTTCGTCGCGGCTCAGGTTCTTGCCCGGCACGGCGGTACTCCTTTGTCCGGCTCGCACGGTGGTGCGGTCTCAACTGGTGCGGTGGGTGCTGCGCGTCGTGGTGCTGCGGGGCATCCTTTCACGCCGCCCGCGCCGGTACCATTGCACAAACCGGGGCGCCGGTACGGAATCAGCGGCGCCGCGCGGGCGTTCGGGATCGGGTGGGCCCCGTGCCGGGGACCGCCCCGCATCTCACCGAAGGACGACAGCCGTGACGACTGCCGCTGAGCGCAAGACCGCCGACTTCTGGTTCGACCCGGCCTGCCCGTGGGCCTGGATGACGTCCCGCTGGCTGATCGAGGTCCAGCAGCTGCGCCCGGTGGACGTGAACTGGCACGTGATGAGCCTGTCCGTGCTGAACGAGCACCGTGACCTCCCGCAGGACTACCGCGAGCTGCTGGACAGCGCCTGGGGTCCGGTCCGGGTCTGCATCGCCGCCGCCCAGCAGCACGGCGACGAGGTGCTCGGCCGGCTCTACACCGAGCTGGGCACCCGCTTCCACAACCAGGGCCTGCCCCGGACCCGCGAGACCGTCGAGGCGGCGCTGGTCGCGGCGGGCCTGCCGGCCGGGCTGGCGGACGCCGCCGACACGGACGCGTACGACGAGGCCCTGCGCGCCTCGCACAAGGAGGGCATCACCCTGGTCGGCGAGGACGTCGGCACCCCGGTGATCGCGGTCGAGGGCGCGGACGGCGAGCGGGTGGCCTTCTTCGGCCCGGTGGTCACCCCGGCCCCGCGCGGCGAGGCCGCCGCCCGGCTCTGGGACGGCACCCTGCTGGTCGCGTCGACCCCGGGCTTCTACGAGATCAAGCGCACCCGCACCGCGGGTCCGTCCTTCGAGTAGCGGACGGCCCGCCCGCACCGGCGGGCGCCACGCGCGAGGGCCCGGTACCGCCGAGGAGCGGTACCGGGCCCTCGCGCGCGCGGCGGGACCTGTCGGACAAGTCCTAGCGGGCCGCTGCGGCGTCCCGGCGCTGCTTGAGCAGGCCGGCCCCGATCAGCAGCGCGACGAGAACGCCGGCCGCGTACAGCTGCTGCCGGTTGCCCTCGGTGGTGGTCATCAGCGCCAGGATGCCGACCACGGCGGCCATCGCCACCCAGGTCAGGTACGGGAAGCCCCACATCCGGACGGTGAGCAGCTCGGGCGCCTCGCGCTCCAGCCGGCGGCGCATCCGCAGCTGGACGACGCAGATGAAGAACCAGACCACCAGGATGGCGACGCCGGTGGTGTTCATCAGCCAGGTGAAGACGGTGTCGGGCCAGAACTTGGAGGCCAGCACGGCGCCGAAGCCGAACAGGCAGGAGGCGACCACGGCCAGTCGCGGCACCCCGCCGCTGACCCTGGCCAGCGCCTTCGGGCCCTGGCCGCGGGAGACCAGCGAGTACGCCATCCGGGAGGAGCCGTAGATGTTGGCGTTCATCGCGGAGAGCAGGGCGATCAGCACCACGGCCTCCATGATGGTGCCGGCGCCGGGCACGCCCAGGTGCTGCAGGACGGTCACGTAGGGGCCGTTCTCGACGACCGACGGGTCCTTCCAGGAGACCAGCGTGACGACCAGGGCCATCGAGCCGATGTAGAAGATCGCGATGCGCCAGACCGCCGTGCGCACCGCGTTGGCGACGTTGCGCTTGGGGTCGTCGGACTCGGCGGCGGCGATGGTGACGGTCTCCAGGCCTCCGTAGGCGAAGACCGAGGCGAGCAGGCCGACGATCAGGCCGCTGACGCCGGTGGGCAGGAAGCCGCCCTGGCCGGTGAGGTTCGTGGCGCCGGGAGCGCCGGGGCCGAGCACCCCGGTGACGCCCAGCGTGCCGATCACCAGGAAGGCGACGATCGCGGCGACCTTGATGGTGGCGAACCAGAACTCGAACTCGCCGAAGTTCTTCACCGCGGTGAGGTTGCTGGCGCAGAAGAAGACCATGAAGAGGCCGACCCAGACCCAGGCGGAGACGCCGGGGACCCAGCCGTTGACGATCTTGCCGGCGGCGGTGGCCTCGGCCGCGACGCCGCAGCAGAGCATCACCCAGTACATCCAGCCGGCGGTGATCCCGGCCCACGGGCCGATCTCCTTCTCGGCGTGCACCGAGAACGAGCCGGAGGCCGGGCGGGCCGCCGACATCTCGCCGAGCATCCGCATGATCAGCATGACCAGCAGGCCGGAGAGGGTGAACGCCAGGATGATGGCGGGTCCGGCCGCCGCGATGCCCGCCCCGGAACCGACGAAGAGGCCGGCGCCGATGACGCCGCCGAGCGCGATCATCGAGAGGTGGCGCTGCTTCAGACCGTGCGAGAGCTGCTGCCCGCCGGCCGGTGCTTCGGCGGTGGAGGTCGTCCCGGGCGCCGTGGGCGCGGAGGTACGGGCCATGAGGTGGGAATCCAGACTGTTCGGAATGCGGTGCGAATTGCCCAATATCCGGGGGCACCGCTGTCCATGCCAAGAATGACGCGCCCGGGCTCACGATACGGACCGGATCGTGACGGTATTCGGCCGGATCGCTCACGGTCCGTGGCCGCGAGGGGGACGGATCCGACAATCACGGCCGCCGGGGCTTTGTCCGGTTCCCTGACGGTGCCGGCGGCGATCACCACGTAGGTTCACAGGTGTTCACTCACCTGATCATCCGATCGCCGACCGTCCCCGTGCGGAGGAAACCCCCGATGGCCACTGCCACCACCCCGACTGCCACCACGTCGATACTGAGCCGCGGCGTCCTCGCCGACCTGCTGCCCGCCGCGTCCGGCCGGTTCGGCGCCCAGGCCCGCGACCTCGTCCTGGTGACCGGCGGCGCCGCCCTCACCGGTCTGGCCGCCCAGTTCTCGGTGACCGTCCACGGCTCCCCGGTGCCGGTCACCGGCCAGACCTTCGCCGCGCTGCTGGTCGGCACCGCGCTCGGCGCCCGCCGCGGGATCGCCTCGCTCGGCCTCTACCTGCTGGCCGGCATGGCGGGCCTGCCCTGGTTCGCCGAGGGCGCCTCCGGCTGGTCGATCCCCACCCTCGGCTACATGATCGGCTTCGTCCTGGCCGCCGCCCTCACCGGCGCGCTGGCCCGCCGGGGCGCCGACCGCACCCCGCTGAACACCGCCGCCACGATGGCGCTCGGCACCCTCGCCATCTACGCCGTCGGCGTGCCGTACCTCGCCTTCTCGCTGGGTGTCCCGCTGTCCCGCGCCGCCGAGCTCGGCCTCTACCCGTACCTGGTCGGCGACGCGCTGAAGGCCGTCCTCGCGGCCGGCGTCCTGCCGCTCGCCTGGAAGCTGCTCGGCAGGCGCTGACCGGTCACCTCCCCGGCCGGGCGCCCCGCGGGCCCGCTCGGCCGCCCCCTGCGCGGCCCGGGTGCACGCACGTGCCACACTCATGGCATGCGCGTGTACCTGGGCTCGGACCATGCCGGATACGAACTGAAGAACCACCTCGTGGAGTGGCTCAAGGAGGCCGGCCACGAGCCGGTCGACTGCGGGCCGCACATCTACGACGCGGCCGACGACTACCCCCCGTTCTGCCTGCGCGCCGCCGAGCGCACCGCGGCGGACCCGGAGGCGCTGGGCGTCGTGATCGGCGGTTCGGGCAACGGCGAGGCGATCGCCGCCAACAAGGTCAAGGGCGTCCGCGCGGCGCTGGCCTGGAGCGAGCAGACCGCCTCGCTCGGCCGCGAGCACAACAACGCCAACGTGATCTCCGTCGGCGGCCGGATGCACACCCAGGAGGAGGCGACCCGCTTCGTCGAGGTCTTCCTCAACACCCCGTACAGCGGCGACGCCCGGCACACCCGCCGGATCACGATGCTGAGCGAGTACGAGGTCACCGGCGAGCTCCCGCCGATCCCGGCCCACCACCCGCAGGGCTGATCCACCCCGTCGACCACCTCCGCCGGCCGGCCGCGCTCCCCAGCGCGGCCGGCCGGCGCGTCCGCGGGCCCGCGCGCCGTCCTGTGTGATCGGCCACAGCGCCCGCCCCGCCCGTCCGGCGCGCCGACGGCGCCGCGCCCGGCACGCGGGTGCGGCCCGCACGGTTCGTCCGCCCAACCGGCGTACGCCTCCTGACGCAGCGGCCGACGCCCGCCGCGATCGGCCGAAACCCACTGACGCGCCCGCGCCACGGCGGCGCCGCCCGCGCCCGGGCCGTCGACGCCGACCCGTACCGGTGGATATGGTCGGTCCCCATGGCTGGCAGACCGCCGGGCGAAACGCCCCAGACGACTGCGACGAGGCCCGGCGCCGCCACGGCGCCCGACCCCGTGACGGCCCGGTTGCGCAAGAAGCTCCGCCGGGTCCGCCGAAGGCTGCGCACCGCCGGTGTCGACTACTTCCGCGGCGGCGCCGCCGACTGGCCGGTGCTCTGCGTGCTGGCCCTGCTCGTCCCGCTGCTGATCCTGCTCAACATCTGGATCCCCGCCTGGGTCCCGCCCACCTCACTGGTCCTGCCGATCCTGGCCGCCGCCCTGCTGCTGCGCCCCGGCAGCCTGGTGGTGCTCTACGCGCTGGCCGCGCTCGGCCTCTCCGCCGAGTCCGTGATCCACACCGGCCAGCGGGTCGCCAGCGCCGATCCGGACGCCTACACCTACGGCGTCACCCCCGGCGCCGCCCTGGTGGTCGGCGCGGCCGGGGTCGGCGGCCTGCTGCTGGCCCAGTTCCGCAGCCGGGTCGGCGTCCCCTGGTGGGGCGGTTCCACGATGCTCTTCGACCTGCGCGAGCGGCTGCGGGTGCAGAGCCGCGTCCCGGAGCTGCCGGACGGCTGGCACGCCGACATGGCGCTGCGCCCGGCCGGCGGGCAGTCCTTCTCCGGGGACTTCGTGGTCGCCGCCCGGACCGGCCCCGCCCAGCGGGTGCTGGAGGTGGTCCTGGCGGACGTCTCGGGCAAGGGCATGGACGCCGGTTCGCGGGCCCTGCTGCTCTCCGGCGCATTCGGCGGCCTGGTCGGCTCGCTGCCCGCGCACGACTTCCTGCCCGCCGCCAACGGCTACCTGCTCCGCCAGTCCTGGGAGGAGGGCTTCGCCACCGCCGTCCACCTGGTCCTCGACCTGGACACGGGGGAGTACGAGCTCCTGTCGGCGGGCCACCTGCCCGGGATGCAGCGGCTCGCGGGCGCCGGGCGCTGGGAGATCAAGGAGACCACCGAGGGTCCGCTGCTCGGCATCTACGACGGTGCCAAGTTCGAGGGCGTGCGGGGCCGGCTCAACCGCGGCGACGTCCTGATGCTCTGCACCGACGGCATGGTCGAAGCGCCCGGCCGGGACCTCTCGGACGGGATGGACCGGCTGATGGGCGAGGCCGACCGGCTGGTCCCCGGCGGCGGTCCGGGCGCCGGCGCGGGCGCCGCCGCCCGGCTGATCGAGACGGTCGCCCGGGACATCAACGACGACCGCGCCGTCCTGTTGCTCTGGCGCGACTGACCGCGCGCGTCCCCGCCGGCCCGGCCCGGGAGGCCCTGACCGGGCCGGTTCCCCCCGACGGGCGGGCGGGCGGTTCCCGGGCACATGCCGCGGGCAGCTGCTGTCAAGCCTGGGAGCTGATCTTCGGCCATTTCCGACCCGCCGTCACCGGAGCGGACCAGCCCGTTCCGGTCCGGCCCGCCGGCCGTTTCCCGGCCGCTCAGCGGCGCCCCACCGACGATTCGTCAGAACGGCTCCGCTATCGTCTCGGTCGGCGGAAACTCGTCTCGCATCGCAGGATATCGGCGTTCGGCTGACAGTCAGACCTTTACGCAATCGGCACGGTCGACCACACTGAGTCCGGGCGGGACTGGTCAGGATTCGGGGGATGGGGGCGCCACATGCGGCACGACGGACACCGTCCGGCCGTACCGGACTCTCCTTCCGGCCGCGACACGTCGGACGAACTGCCGTTCCGCCTCGGGACCGTCGGACAGGCCGGGGTCCGGCTTCGCAGGGGTCAGCCGATGGCGCCCCGCTATGAAACGAGGAAGTGAGTCCGGGTGGCACTCTCCGTCTCCGCACTGGTCCTGTTCGGCGTCATCTGCTTCATCTTCATCCGCAACAAGCAACTGAAGGTCGGGCACGCCATCCTGGCCGCCCTGTTCGGCTTCATGCTCAACCAGAGCACGGCCGCCAAGCCGATCCAGGACTTCCTGAGCCAGATCGCCAAGAGCATCTCCAACATCGCCAGCTGACCCCCGGCCCCGGTCGGGGCCCCGAGAGCGGGTTCAGTGGGGGAGGAGGCCGGCCGTCCGGGTCACCGGTCGGCCCGTCTGGCCTGCCGCCAGCGGGCGAACAGCCCGCGGGCCCGGGCCGCCGCCAGGGCCCGCGGCCGAACCGTGACGGGCGCCGCCACGCCCGTCGGGGCGGTCGTCACCACCGCCGTGTCCGGGGCCGTCAGCAGCACGAACAGCCGTGCCCAGCAAAGCCGTTCGCCGCGCGGCCAGTCCAGCGCGCGCAGCGCCGCCGACGCGGCCTCCGACACCTCGCCGTTGACCCGGACCTCGGCGACGTCGTCCCCCGACTTGCCGCCGAGGAAGAGCTTCACCCCGTTCAACTGCCGCCCGGCCAGGTCCGGCAGCAGCGCGGGCGCCAGGGCGGGCAGCACCCGGTGCTCCGCCAGCCAGCCGGCCAGCCGTTCGTTGCCGAAGCCGAACACCGCCGCCGGCCCCTGTACGGCGTGCCAGCCGGGCAGTTCCGCGTGATCGGCGTGGTCGGCGTACTCGCCGCGGCGTTCCCGCAGTTCGACCAGCGCCGCCGCGGTGGTGGTCGCCCACATCCGCACCGCGTTGTCGAGCTTCTCCTCCTCGGTCTTGCCGAGGCCGGCCGAGCAGTCCCAGACCACCGGCGCGTCCGCCCGGCCCAGCCGCAGCACGAAGCCCAGGTCGACGTGGCCGGCGCCGTCGATGCCGGGGTGCTCCCGGACGGCCACCGCGGTGGTGCCAGGACCGCGCACCACCTCGCCGTCGACGGTGAATTCCTGCCCGAAGCGTGCCATTTCCCGGACCACAGAGCGCTGTATGACGGCCAGTCGGTCCTGGGGACGCACCGGACACTCCTCCACCCTCGGGTTCGCAGCGTTCTCGAACTGCTCTCGAACTACTTTCGAACGCCGCCGAGGCTATCGGCCCGGAGCCCTGCCGGGAAACCGAAGCGGACCGCCGCCCGTCGGCGTGAGCCCGGCTCTCCGGTCGCAGAAATGTCCCCTATGCACCATTTTGGGTAGCGGCAACCGTAGGCCACCGCCTGGAGAACCGCATGCCCCGCACCGACCTGACGCCCGCTCCGCCGCTGCTCACCCCGGACGGCACCGGCCTGGTCGCCGAGATCGAGGCGTACCTCGCCACGCTGCCCGCTCCGGCGCGCACTCCGGCGCCCTACCTCCGGCCGCCGTACGTCTGCCCGCTCGGCTCGACCGTGCAGCCGTGGCACGCCGGCCACCCCTCGCCCCGGGCCACGCTGCTGGACCGCGCGCTGCGCCGGCCGCCCCGTCCGGTGCCGGTGAGCGCCGCCGAGCACCTGCGGCTGGCCTCCCGCTACATCGGCGCGGCCGGCTGGCTGCAGGGCGCGATGTGGGACGGCGCCGGCCGGGTCTGCCTGCTCGGCGCCCAGGCCGCCGTCCTCGCCCACGGCTACGGGACCCCGGACACCGTCCGCACCGCCCGGACGCAGCTGATGGAGGTGCTGCACGCCACCGGCCGGCCCGCGGCCTCCCCGGACGAGTACAACGACCGGCCCACCACCCGGCAGGCCGATGTCCACCAGCTGCTCGACCGGGCGGCGGCCCGCGCCGGACGGCTCGGCCTCTGACGGACCGCCGGGCGGCCCCGGTGCCGACGGGCGGCGCCGGGTGCTGACGGGAGGGCGGGAAACGCGACGGCCCCGGAACGACGGTGACGTCGTTCCGGGGCCGGGCGGTCGGAGCGGGTGACGAGAATCGAACTCGCGTGACTAGTTTGGAAGACTAGGGCTCTACCATTGAGCTACACCCGCGCGATCCTCCGGCCGTCGCCGGACGGAAGGTCGGGAACAGCGTACCTGGTCCGGTCGCCCGAGCGCACACCACATTCGTTCCGGGGCCCCGGATATGTCGCCGACCGGGCGGGGCCCGGCGTGTACGCTTCCTCTCGGCACCACGGGGTGTGGCGCAGTTTGGTAGCGCGTCCGCTTTGGGAGCGGAAGGCCGTCGGTTCGAATCCGGTCACCCCGACAGTGCGGCAGGGTCTCGTCCTCGGCGGGGCCCTGTTGGCGTCTCCGGGGGTCCCGAGAGGTCCGGTCGCCGGCCCGTGGGCCCGGAAGATCGAGCCTGTTGTCCTTTTCGGCCCGGTCCGGCATGGTGAATGGTTGACCTTTCACCAAATGCTGGAGCCCGGATGAGCCCGATGAGGATGAACCCCAAGATCGCGGTCGGAGTCGTCTTCGTCGCCTCGCTCTTCATGTCGATCATGGACACCACGATCGTCAACGTCGCCCTGCCGGCGATCGGCCGGGAGTTCGGCACCGATCCGGCCGGGGTCGGCGTGATCAACGTCGGCTACCTGGTCAGCCTGGCCGTCTTCGTCCCGCTCTCCGGCTGGCTGGGGGACCGCTTCGGCACCCGGCGGGTCTTCCTCGCCTCGCTCGCCCTGTTCACCGTCGCCTCGCTGCTCTGCGGCGCGGCCGGCTCGATGACCTCGCTCACCCTCTACCGGATCCTCCAGGGCGCGGCCGGCGGCCTGCTCACGCCGGTCGGGATGACCATGCTCTTCCGGGCCTTCCCGCAGGAGGAGCGGATGCGGGCGACCCGCATCCTGATGCTGCCCACCGCCGTCGCGCCGGCCGCCGGGCCGGTGCTCGGCGGCTGGCTGGTGGACGGCTGGTCCTGGCACTGGGTCTTCATCGTCAACGTGCCGGTCGGCCTCGCCGCCCTGGTCTTCGGGCTGCTCGCGCTGCCGGACTACCGCGCCGAGCGGGCCGGGCGCTTCGACGCGGCCGGCTTCCTGCTCTCCGCCGTCGGCTTCGGCGCCGCGATGTACGCGCTCTCCGAGGGCGCGTCGCAGGGCTGGGGGAGCGCGCGGATCGTGGCCTCCGCGCTCGTCGGCGGCTGCGCGCTGGCGGCCCTGGTCGTGGTCGAGCTGCGCCTGCCCGAGCCGATGCTCGACCTGCGGCTCTTCCGGGACCGCATCTTCCGCACCACCAACCTGCTCTCGCTCTTCTCCGGCGCCGCCTTCCTCGGCATGCTCTACCTCTTCCCGCTGCTGATGCAGGACGCGCTCGGCATGGACGCCCTGCACAGCGGTCTGATGGTCTTCCCCGAGGCGCTCGGGGTGATGCTCGCCTCCCAGATCGCGAGCCGCCTGTACCCGAGGATCGGCCCGCGCCGGATCCTGGCCACCGGCTCCGCCGTGGTGGCCTGCTGCCTGGCCCTGATGGCCACGATCGGGCCGGACAGCAACCTCTGGGCGGTCCGCGCGCTGATGTTCGTCACCGGGTACGCGATGTCGCACGTCTTCATGCCCTCGCAGACCGCCGCCTTCGCCACGATCAGCGCCCGCGACACCGGCGCCGCCTCCACCCTCTACAACGCGCAGCGCCAGCTCGGCTCCGCGCTCGGGGTCGCGGTGCTCGGCACCGTGCTGACGGCCGTGGGGGCCGTCACCGTGAACGCCTCGGGTACGCCCGTGGCGAACCTCGCCGCCTACCGGGCGGCCTTCCTCACCGCCGCCGGCCTGGCGCTGGCGGCGGCCGCGATCTCCTTGCTGGTACGGGATTCCGACGCCGCCGCCACCATGCGCGCGGTACCGGCCGGGGGTACCGGCGAGGGGGCGGCCGAATCCGTCGCGGAGCCCGTCGGGAAGGGCTGAGCGACCCCCGGCGGCGACGTCCTGGCGTCCGCCTTTCGTGGTACCGGTAGGATGGGGCGCTGGCGGTAGTCCCTGTGGCGTCAACCCAGGTCAACCGCACGAGGGCGAGGAGTCACGCTCACCGTCCACCCCCCACGGGAGATGCAGCTCCAACCGCCCATCGCCCGTCTCGCCCGACCCGCCCGCACCGGCCCAGGCCGGCGTCGATGGGGAGGGCGGAGGCAACCTGACCGCAAGCCCATAGGAGACCAAACCGTGAAGAGCGCCGTCGAGACTCTGAACCCGACCCGGGTTCGACTCACCGTCGAGGTGCCCTTCGAGGAGCTCAAGCCCAGCCTCGACGCGGCGTACAAGAAGATCAACCAGCAGGTCTCGGTCCCGGGCTTCCGCAAGGGCAAGATCCCGAACCGTGTCATCGACCAGCGTTTCGGTCGTGGCGCCGTGCTGGAGGAGGCCGTCAACGACGCCCTCCCGCGCTTCTACACGCAGGCCGTCGACGAGGGCAAGATCGAGGTCCTCGGCCAGCCCGACATCACCAACATCGAGGGTGTCGAGACGATCGCCGACGGCGGTGACCTGAAGTTCACCGCCGAGGTCGACATTCGTCCCGAGATCACCCTTCCGGACTTCTCGACCATCGAGGTCACCGTCGACCCGATCGTGGTCACCGACGAGGACGTCGACAAGTCGCTGGAGCAGCTGCGCGAGCGCTTCTCCTCGGTCAAGGACGTCGAGCGCGCCGCGGCCGCCGGCGACATCGTGGTCGTCGACCTTGAGGCCAAGGTCGACGGCGAGGTGCCGGAGGACGGCATCGCCAAGGCCGTCAGCTACGAGATCGGCTCCGGCCGTCTGATCGACGGCATCGACGACGCCGTCGTCGGCCTGGAGGCCGGTGGCACCGCCACCTTCTCCACCGAGCTCAAGGGCGGCACCCAGGCGGGCAAGACCTCCGAGGTCACCGTCACCGTCACCGCCGTCCAGGAGAAGGAGCTCCCCGAGCTGGACGACGAGTTCGCCCAGCTGGCCAGCGAGTTCGACTCGCTGGAGGAGCTGCGCGGCGACTCCCGCAAGCGCCTGGAGCGCATGAAGGAGTACGACCAGGCCACCCAGGCCCAGGAGAAGGTGCTCGACGCGCTGCTGGCGCTGGTCGAGATCGAGTTCCCGGAGAAGCTCCTCAAGGACGAGATCGAGACCCGCAAGCACAACCTGGAGCACCACCAGCTGGAGCCGATGGGCCTCAACCTCGCGACCTACCTGGAGACCCAGGGCAAGACCGAGGAGGAGTTCCTCGCGGAGACCGAGGAGCAGGCGAAGAAGGGCATCAAGACCCAGTTCGTCCTGGACCAGATCGTCGCCGACGAGGAGCTGGGCGTCGACCAGCAGGAGCTCACCGAGCACCTCATCCGCCGCGCCGCCGGCTCGGGCCTGACCCCGGACCAGTTCGCGCAGCAGGTCGTCCAGGGTGGCCAGGTGCCGCTGCTGGTCGGCGAGGTCGCCCGCGGCAAGGCGCTGGCCACCGTGGTCGAGGCCGCCAAGGTCGTCGACACCGAGGGCAACGAGATCAACTTCGACGACGACGAGACCGACGAGTCGGCCGAGACCGTCGCCGCCGAGGCGCCGGCCGCCGAGGCCGACGCCGAGGAGAAGACCGAGGCCTGACCGCCCCGGTCCGACTGACGCAGTAGCGGGCCCGGACGCCGTACGCGGCGTCCGGGCCCGTCGCGTTCCCCGGCCGACCGCGTTCCCCGCCGGTCGCGGCGGCCGGCCGCCCCGGCCGCGCCGTGAACCCTGCGCTCACAGCGAACAGTTCGGCGTGAGGGATTCTGCGGCCCGGCCTGCGCGTTAGGGTCCTTGGACAGCAACAATCACACCGTGATACCCGGAAGCTGTGCGACACCGTGAGGGCCGTGGCACGGCCCTCCAAATCGACTGAGCAGGTGGCTAAGTGACGTTCCCGCAGATGCAGATGCCTGGCCCGATGGCGCCGCACGCCGCCTCTGGTGACGTGCTCGGCGGCCTGGGCGACCAGGTCTACAACCGGCTGCTCAACGAGCGGATCATCTTCCTCGGCCAGCAGGTCGACGACGACATCGCCAACAAGATCACCGCCCAGCTGCTCCTGCTGGCCGCGGACCCGGACAAGGACATCTTCCTCTACATCAACTCCCCGGGCGGCTCGATCTCGGCCGGCATGGCGATCTACGACACCATGCAGTACATCAAGAACGACGTCGTCACCATCGCGATGGGCATGGCCGCCTCGATGGGCCAGTTCCTGCTGACCGCCGGCGCCAAGGGCAAGCGCTTCTCGCTGCCGAACGCCAACATCCTGATGCACCAGCCGTCCGCCGGTCTCGGCGGCTCGGCCACGGACATCCGCATCCAGGCGGAGCAGCTGCTCCGCACCAAGAAGCGGATGTCCGAGCTGATCGCCTTCCACAGCGGCCAGTCCTTCGAGCAGATCACCGCGGACTCCGACCGCGACCGCTGGTTCACGCCCGAGGAGGCCCTGGAGTACGGCCTGATCGACGCGATCATGCACAGCGCCGCGGATGTCCCCGGCGGCGGCGGCACGGGCGCCTGAGCCTCGGCCCGGCTCCCACGAGACCACAGCCACAACGCTCCGGAGGACTAGAACCCCCATGAACATCCCCAGCCTGTCCAGCGCCAAGGCACGCGTCGAGGACATGCGCGCCGAGGGCCGCTACATCGTCCCGCGCTTCGTCGAGCGCACCTCGCAGGGCATCCGTGAGTACGACCCGTACGCCAAGCTGTTCGAGGAGCGCATCATCTTCCTCGGCTCGCAGGTCGACGACGTCTCCGCGAACGACATCATGGCTCAGCTGCTCTGCCTGGAGTCGATGGACCCGGACCGCGAGATCCAGATGTACATCAACTCGCCCGGTGGCTCGTTCACGGCGCTGACGGCCATCTACGACACCATGCAGTACGTGAAGCCGGACATCACCACCGTCTGCATGGGCCAGGCCGCCTCCGCCGCCGCCGTGCTGCTCGCGGCCGGCACCCCCGGCAAGCGGATGGCGCTGCCGAACGCCCG
The DNA here is from genome assembly GCF_040630735.1 of Kitasatospora sp. NPDC005748. NCBI lineage: Bacteria > Bacillati > Actinomycetota > Actinomycetes > Kitasatosporales > Streptomycetaceae > Kitasatospora > Kitasatospora sp. NPDC005748. The sequence continues at coordinate 63,406 of NZ_JBEXYD010000035.1, read as the reverse complement.
CATCCTGATCCACCAGCCGTACACCGAGACCGGCCGCGGCCAGGTCTCGGACCTGGAGATCCAGGCCCGCGAGATCTTCCGGATGCGCGAGCAGCTGGAGGAGATGCTCTCCAAGCACTCCAACAAGTCGGTGGAGCAGGTCCGCGACGACATCGAGCGCGACAAGATCCTCACGGCCGAGGAGGCCGTCGAGTACGGTCTTGTCGACCTCGTCATCTCCACCCGCAAGGCGTCGCTGACCTCCTGAGGCCGGCACTTTCCCGCCCTGCCCCCGTCGGGGCGGGGCGAAGCTCCCGGGCGGGGCGCGCAAGGAGTCGCGCGCCCCGCCCCCGGCGCATCGGCGGCGCGGCCGCCGGCATCTGTTCGGTATCAATTCGCCCAGGGCGTAGGGCAGACCTGGCGAAGAGGACGGAATCAGGGGCCCGGCAGAGTACCGTCGGATAGCGAGACCGGGCGCCGTCGGCGTGTACGGTCCACAGCACCAGGCCCCGGAACCCCCGCGGGGCCCCTGGCGAAGGGGAAGCACCTCGTGGCACGCATCGGAGACGGTGGCGACCTGCTCAAGTGCTCGTTCTGCGGCAAGTCGCAGAAGCAGGTGAAGAAGCTGATCGCCGGCCCAGGCGTGTACATCTGCGACGAGTGCATCGACCTGTGCAACGAGATCATCGAGGAGGAGCTCGCCGAGACCTCCGAGGTGCGTTTCGAGGAGCTCCCGAAGCCGCGCGAGATCTACGAGTTCCTGGACCAGTACGTGGTCGGCCAGGACCTCGCCAAGAAGGCGCTGTCGGTGGCGGTGTACAACCACTACAAGCGCGTGCAGGCGGGCGAGGCCGGCCGCAGCGGCGGCAACGGCCGTGAGGACGCCATCGAGCTGGCGAAGTCCAACATCCTGCTGCTCGGCCCGACCGGCTCCGGCAAGACGCTGCTCGCGCAGACGCTCGCCCGGATGCTGAACGTGCCGTTCGCGATCGCCGACGCCACCGCGCTGACCGAGGCCGGGTACGTCGGCGAGGACGTCGAGAACATCCTGCTGAAGCTGATCCAGGCGGCCGACTACGACGTCAAGAAGGCCGAGACCGGGATCATCTACATCGATGAGATCGACAAGGTCGCCCGCAAGAGCGAGAACCCGTCGATCACCCGGGACGTCTCCGGCGAGGGCGTGCAGCAGGCCCTGCTGAAGATCCTGGAGGGCACCACCGCCTCGGTGCCGCCGCAGGGCGGGCGCAAGCACCCGCACCAGGAGTTCATCCAGATCGACACCACCAACGTGCTGTTCATCGTGGGTGGCGCGTTCGCCGGCCTGGAGCGGATCATCGAGGGCCGCGCGGGTGCCAAGGGCATCGGCTTCGGCGCGAACATCCGCTCCAAGCGGGAGCAGGACGCCAGCGACCACTTCCGTCAGGTGATGCCGGAGGACCTGGTCAAGTTCGGCATGATCCCGGAGTTCATCGGCCGCCTTCCGGTGATCACCAGCGTGCACAACCTCGACCGCGAGGCGCTGCTGCAGATCCTCACCGAGCCGAAGAACGCGCTGGTCAAGCAGTACCGCAAGCTCTTCGAACTGGACGGCGTCGAGCTGGAGTTCTCCCGCGACGCGCTGGAGGCGATCGCCGACCAGGCGATCCTGCGCGGCACCGGCGCGCGCGGCCTGCGGGCCATCATGGAGGAGGTGCTGATGTCCGTGATGTACGAGGTGCCCTCGCGTCAGGACGTCGCCCGCGTGGTGGTCACCGGGGACGTCGTCTCCAAGCACGCCATTCCCACGCTCGTCCCGCGTGACATGATCAAGCGGGAGCGGCGCGACAAGAGCGCCTGACCTTCCGCGTGAAAGGGCCCCCGGAGACCGTCGGTCGGTCTCCGGGGGCCCTCGCGTTCCGCGCCGCGGGCGGAGGAGGTTACTTCGCCACCTCGGCGACCGCGCGCAGGTCGCGGGCGTCGGCCGCGAGCTTCTCCAGGTCCGGCGCCTTGCCGTCCTCGGGCGCCTGCATCAGCAGCACCAGGGTGCTGTTGTCGGCCCAGGCGCAGATGCCCAGGTCGGTGCCGGACTGGGTGGCCTTGGCGCACTCCATGGTGCCGCCCTTGGAGCCGGCGTCGACCGCGTGCCGGTCGGTGACGGTGGGGCCGCCGGACGAGAAGCCCTTGAACATGGCGTCCAGCTCCTGCTTCGGGAGCAGCACCTTGCCGTAGCCGCCGACCACGATGAGCTGGGGCTCCTCCGAGGAGTCCTGGTAGACGGCGCTGACGCCGGTCGGGTTCCAGGCGCCGTCGCCCTTGCCGAACTCGGAGGTGATCTCCTTCTCCATCGCGTCGGCGATCTCGTTGTCGGTGTCCTTCGTGAGGTCCTTGAAGGTGGCCGGCAGGACGATCTTCTGGGTGCCCGCGTTGGACGTCACGTCGAAGACGAAGTAGGCGAGACCGCCGCCGATCAGCGCCAGCACGCCGACGAACACGCCGAGCAGGATCCAGAGCGTCTTGCGGGACTTGCGCGGCGGAACCGGGGCGTACGCGCCGTAGCCCGGGTAGCCGGGCTGGCCCTCCGCCGGCGGGAAGCCGGGCGGCGTGCCCTGCGGCGGGACGGCGCCCCAGGCCTGGTCGGCCGGGGGCGGCGGGGGCGTCGCGCCGTAGCCGGGCTGGGGCGGCACGGGAGCGCCGCCCTGGGGCTGTCCGGCGGGCGGCGGCGGGGCTCCGTACGGGGTCTGATCGGTCACGATGGCCCTTTCTGGGGACGGGAGGGGACGGGACGGCGGACGTGACGCACTCCCACCCGGAGCCGGGTGGCAGGTGTGAGGGTGAGCGGCGCCGGGGCTACTTGGCGGCGACCATGGCGGAGCGGATCGCCCGGGTCTTCTCGGCGGCCTGGGCCGGGGTGAGCGCGGTCTGGGCGGCGCCGGTGAGGCTGGCCTTCAGGAAGGAGACCCGGGCCGTGGTCGACTTGTCGGCCCAGATGCAGACGGTGGACTGCGACTTGCCGCCGAGCACGCCGTAGACGCCGCAGGAGAGCTTGGCCGAGGAGTTGTGGCTGTCCTGGGCCGGGAACTCCGCCAGCGGGGTGGTCCAGCTGCCGCCCTCACCGGGCTTCTCGGAGTCCTTCATGATCTTGTCCGGGTCGTCGAGGTTCCCGTAGACGCCGATCACGCTGATGGTGTCCAGCGGGTCCGCGCCCTTGGCGTAACTGGCGACCAGCACGTGCAGGTCGGTGCCGAGCTTGGAGGTCTCGGCCTTGCTCGGGTCGGCGGCCTGCTCCTTGGCGGACTTCTGGGTGTAGCCGTCCGGCAGCGACTGGGCGGCGGTGATCTTGTACTTCCCGCCGGTGTCCCCGCCGAGGACCTTGTAGAGGCCGAAGCCGCCGCCGCCCAGCACCAGGGCCCCGATCACCAGGCCGACCACCAGCCCGGCCCTGCTCTTCTTCGGCGGCGGCGCGACCGGGTAGCCGGGCGCGCCGTACGGGGCCTGCGGCGCCGCCGCGCCGTAGGGCGGCTGCGGGGCGCCGTACGGGGGCTGGGGCGCGCCGTACTGCGGGGCCGGGGCCCCCTGCTGCGGATAGCCGTACTGCTGCGGCGGCTGGCCGTAGGGCGGCTGCGGCTGCGGTGCGCCGTAGGGCTGCGGTGCCCCGTACGGCTGCGGCTGACCCTGCGGATACTGCTGACCCTGGCCGTACATCTGCCTGTGCTCCCCCGCCGCGCCCGCGGCCTGTCGTGATGAAGTCCTCCGTGTCCCTACCAAGGACCGGACGATTGTGCGGGCACGTTATCGCACAGGGCCGACGGCCCGCCCGGGCCGGGCGCGAGGGGCCCGGACCGAAAGCGGTTCGTAACCCACGTCCCCAGGTACGTAAACTGTGCGTCGTGACCGACACCACGAACCAGCGCCCCGTGAGCACTCACGCCGGGGACGACGCAGCCACCCTCCCGACGACCTACGCTCCGGCGGACGTAGAGGGCGAGCTGTACGAGCGCTGGGTAGAGCGCGGTTACTTCACGGCCGACGCCAAGAGCGACAAGCCCCCGTACGCCATCGTCATCCCGCCGCCGAACGTCACGGGCAGCCTCCACCTGGGCCACGCCTTCGAGCACACGCTGATCGACGCCCTCGTCCGCCGCAAGCGGATGCAGGGCTACGAGGCCCTCTGGCAGCCCGGCATGGACCACGCCGGCATCGCCACCCAGAACGTCGTCGAGCGCGAGCTGGCCAAGGAGGGCAAGTCCCGCCACGACCTCGGCCGGGAGGCCTTCGTCGACCGGGTCTGGCAGTGGAAGGCGGAGTCCGGCGGCCAGATCTCCGGTCAGATGCGCCGCCTCGGCGACGGCGTGGACTGGTCCCGCGAGCGCTTCACCATGGACGAGGGGCTCTCCCAGGCCGTCCAGACCATCTTCAAGAAGCTCTTCGACGACGAGCTGATCTACCGCGCCGAGCGCATCATCAACTGGTGCCCGCGCTGCCTCACCGCGATCTCGGACATCGAGGTGGAGTACCAGGACGACGACGGCGAGCTCGTCTCCATCCGCTACGGCGAGGGCGACGCCTCGATCGTCGTCGCCACCACCCGGGCCGAGACGATGCTCGGCGACACCGCCGTCGCGGTCCACCCGGAGGACGAGCGCTACCGCCACCTGGTCGGCACCGAGATCGAGCTGCCGCTGACCGGCCGCCGCATCCCGGTCGTCGCCGACGCGCACGTCGACCCGGAGTTCGGCACCGGCGCCGTCAAGGTGACGCCGGCCCACGACCCGAACGACTTCGAGATCGGCCAGCGCCACGGCCTGCCGTCGATCGCCGTCATGGACGAGCACGCGGTCATCACCGTGCACGGCCCGTTCCAGGGCCTGGACCGGCTGGAGGCCCGCTCGGCCATCGTCGGCGCGCTGCGCGCCGAGGGCCGGATCGTGGCGGAGAAGCGGCCGTACGTCCACTCGGTCGGCCACTGCTCGCGCTGCAAGACCACCATCGAGCCGCGGCTGTCCATGCAGTGGTGGGTCAAGGTCGGCCCGCTCGCCCAGGCCGCGGGCGACGCGGTCCGCGACGGCAAGGTCAAGATCCACCCGCAGGAGATGGAGAAGCGCTACTTCGACTGGGTCGACAACCTCCACGACTGGTGCATCTCGCGCCAGCTCTGGTGGGGCCACCGGATCCCGGTCTGGTACGGCCCGGCCGGCGAGATCGTCTGCGTCGGCCCGGACGAGCAGCCGCCGACCGGTGAGGGCTGGCACCAGGACACCGACGTCCTGGACACCTGGTTCTCCTCCGGCCTGTGGCCCTTCTCCACCCTCGGCTGGCCCGAGCAGACCGACAGCCTGGCGAAGTTCTACCCGAACGCCGTCCTGGTGACCGGCTACGACATCCTCTTCTTCTGGGTCGCCCGGATGATGATGTTCGGCCTCTACGCGATGGACGGCACCCCGCCGTTCCACACCATCGCGCTGCACGGCATGGTCCGTGACCAGAACGGCAAGAAGATGTCGAAGTCCTTCGGCAACGTGGTGAACCCGCTGGACTGGATGGACAAGTACGGCTCCGACGCGCTGCGCTTCACGCTGGCCCGCGGCGCCAACCCGGGCGTCGACGTCCCGATCGGCGAGGACTGGGTCCAGGCGGCCCGCAACTTCGCCAACAAGATCTGGAACGCCACCCGCTTCGCGCTGATGAACGGCGCCACCGTCGAGGGCCCGCTGCCCGCGCCGGAGGAGCTGACCGCGGCCGACCGCTGGATCCTGTCCCGGCTGAACAGCACGGTCGCCGAGGTGGACGCGCTCTACGAGGACTACCAGTTCTCCAAGCTGTCCGAGGCGCTCTACCACTTCGCCTGGGACGAGGTCTTCGACTGGTACGTCGAGCTCTCCAAGACCACCCTCGCCAAGGGCGGCCCGCAGGCCGACGCCGCGCGCCGGGTGCTCGGCGAGGTCCTGGACGTCACGCTGCGGCTGCTCCACCCGATCGTCCCGTTCGTCACCGAGACCCTGTGGACGACGCTCACCGGCGCCGAGTCGGTGGTCATCGCCGACTGGCCGGCGGACAGCGGCTACCGCGACGCGGCGGCCGAGGCCGAGATCGCCACGCTCCGGCAGGTGGTGACCGAGGTCCGGCGCTTCCGCACCGACCAGGGCCTGAAGCCGGGTCAGCGGGTCCCGGCCCGGCTGGAGGTGGCCGGTACCGTGCTGGCCGTCCACGAGGACGCGATCCGCTCGCTGCTGCGGCTGACCGCTCCCGAGGAGGGCTTCTCGGCCACTGCCTCGCTCCCGGTCGCGGGCGCGACCGTGCTGCTGGACCTCTCCGGCACCATCGATGTCGCGGCGGAGCGCAAGCGCCTCGCCAAGGACCTCGCGGCCGCCGAGAAGGAGAAGGCCCAGACGGCCGGCAAGCTCGGCAACCAGGCGTTCCTCGCCAAGGCGCCGGACGACGTGGTCGCCAAGATCCGGACCCGTCAGGAGGCCGCCGAGGCCGACATCGTCCGGATCACCGCTCAGCTCGCGGCGCTGCCGCAGGCCTGACCGGCCGGCTCACCAGGGGCCGCACTCCGCCGACGCGGAGTGCGGCCCCTCGGCGTTCGCGCGGGCTTTCGGCCGGGCGCCGGCCTGGGCGGCGGGAGCGCTCCGGCCGGCCGCTCCGGCCGAACGATGAAAGGGGCCCTCTAATAGCCCAGTGCCATTGCTCTGTTCCGGCGAATATTCATCATGGACCGGGTGAAGTCCTATTCCGCCCGAATTCATTCCGGTCTTGCCCGCGCGGGTTCGCGGAAGTTTGCAGGTCGGCTGTGTACGGTGTGACGGAGTTTCGCCAGCCGACGACCGACGGGAGGGCATGGCGTGATGGTGACCGAGAAGTTGGCCGACGAACTGCCGGTGGAAGCGGTCCAGGAGGCCAAGGGCAGGGCGGCGACGCTGCTGCTCGCGTTCCGGCACGGGAACCAGCTCGCCTTCGACCACGCGCTGGACCGGCTCTTCGAGGAGCACGCGGAGCGCGAGGTGACCACCCTGCTGGCCTGGATCGCCGCCGAGGCGGTCCGCAAGGCGTACGCGCCCGAGGTGGGCGACCGGGTGCTGCACGCGATGGCCCGCCGGGCCCCGGCCGACTGCGGTGCGGTGGCGGTGGACGAGGACACCGCCGACGCGGCCCGCCTGATCGAGGCGGTGGCGGCGGGCGAGGTGACCGAGGTGCGCGGCCTGGTGGCCGCCACCGCCGACACCACCTTCCTGCTCGGCGGCCTGCTCCAGGGCGTCGCCATGATGCTGCCGCTGCTGCCCGAGGGGGAGCTGGCCGAGATCACCGCCGAACTGCGGCGCCGGCACTGCGGCCCGTGCCCCGAGATCCCGGAGGCCCGGGCCGGGGTCTGAGGCCCGGCCCGGGTCCACGGGGCCGCGCCTACGGCATCGCGTGCAGGTGCGAGCCGACGGTGCCGGCGATGCCGCCGCCGGCCTTGGCGTCCCAGTTGGTCGACCAGGTCATCGCCCCGCCGATGCCGGGCCACTTGGTGTCGGGCTTGAAGCTCCCGCAGTTGGTGCCGGCGGCCAGGCAGTCCAGGGCGTTGTTCACCACGGACGGGCTGACGTACCCGCCGCCCGCCGCGCTGGTGGAGGCGGGCACCCCGAGCCCGACCTGGTCGGGCCGCAGTCCGCCCTTGAGCTGGATGCAGGCGAGCGCGGTCAGGAAGTTGACGCTGCCCTGCGAGTACACCTGCCCGTCGCAGCCGAGCATCGCGCCGGAGTTGTAGTACTGCATGTTGACGATGGTGAGGATGTCCTTCACGTTCAGCGCCAGCTTGAAGTACTCCATCCCGGTCGACTGCATGTCGATGGTCTGCGGCGCCATGGTGAGGACGAACCCGCTGCCCGCCTTCGCCGCCAGCGCGTGCAGGGCCTGGCCCATGTAGGTGGCGCTGACGCCGTTCTCCAGGTCGATGTCGATCCCGTCGAAGCCGTAGCTCTGCATCAGGGCCCAGGCGGTGTTGGCGAAGGTGGTGGCCGAGGCGGAGCTGTTCACCGAGACGGTGCCGTTCTGGCCGCCGATCGAGAGCACCACCTTCTTGCCGGCCGCCTTCTTGGCCGCGATGTCGGCCTTGAACTGCGCGTCGGTGTAGCCGCCGAGCTTGGCCGACAGGGCCGGGTCCAGGGTGAAGCTCAGGCCCCCGGGTGTGCCGGTGGCGTCCGCGAAGGAGACCGCGATGATGTCGTACGCGGCCGGGACGTCGCTGATCCGCTGCACCGTGGCGGTGTTGTCGAAGTTCTGCCAGTAGCCGGTGAGCAGGTGCTTGGGCAGCCCCGGCCGGGTCGGCGTGACCGTCGGCGTCCCGGTGGGCGTCTGGGTCGGGGTCGGGGTCGTGGTCGGCGTCGCGGTGGGGGTCGCGGTCCCGGTCGGGGTGGGCTTCGGGTCGCCCGGCCCGATCAGTGAGACGTCGTCGGCCAGGTAGGAGGGCTGGCCGTACCAGCCGTGCAGGTAGACCGTGACGCTGGTGGTGGCGGCCCCGGTGGTGAAGGTGGTGGAGAGCTTGGACCAGCCCGCCGAGTTGGTCCAGGTGCCGGGGTCCGTGCCGCCGGTGCCGCGGGCGCCGAGGTAGACGTAGGAGCCCTGCACCCAGGCGCTCAGGGCGTACGTGGACGAGGGCTTCACGGTGACGGTCTGGGTGCACTCGCCGGTGTCGCCCGAGCCCGGGGTGGCGCGCAGCGCGTACGAGCCGGAGTGGACGGTGGCGGTGTCCGCGGCGGCGCCGGACGGACAGGTCCAGTGGCCGAGGTGGTCGGCGGCCTCGAAGCCGCCGTTGTCGATCACGTCGACGTCGGCGGTCGCCGCGCCGGAGGCGCTGGTGGCGACGACCAGGCCGCTCAGGCCCAGGGCGATCGCCGAGGCGCCGGCGAGCAGGGTGTGGACGACGCGGGCGCGCCGGTGTCGGGCAGGTGGCATGACTCCATCTCCTGTGGGGGGAGACCGTCGGCTCACGTGGGGGAGAGCCGTCCGGCTGTCGCTGGTGCGGGAGCTACCGACATCTCAAGTCCCTGTCGGGGGAGGAGACTTGCCCTCACAAGGTGGAGTAGACCAATCCGGCTGTCAAGAGTGCCTGTCCGGGCGTCAGGCGGCGGCGGGCTCCGACCGCGCGGCGAGCCCTGCCGTGAGCCGGGCGATCCGGGCGGAGGCCAGGCCGTCGCCGTACGGGCTCGGGGTGGCCGCCAGCCGGGCGAGCCGCTCGGGGGTGTCGGCCAGCCAGGTCCGGGCCAGCCCGCCGAGCTCCTCGCCGGGGGCGACCAGGGCGGCGAACCCCGCGTCGACGGCCTCCGGGCGTTCGGTGGAGCGGCGCACCACCAGCAGCGGGCGGCCGAGTACGGTGCACTCCTCCTGGACCCCGCCGGAGTCGGAGACCAGCAGTGCCGCGTGCCGGGCCAGGCCCAGGAACTCCGCGTACCCGACCGGCGCGGTCACGGCGATCCGCTCCAGCAGGCCGTCCAGCGCGAACCGCTCGACGGCGGCCGCGGTCCGCGGGTGCATCGGGAACAGGACGGGGGTGCCGGCCCGGGCGATCCGGTCCAGTTCGGCGAGGACGGCGCCCAGGGCCTCGGCGCTGTCGGTGTTCTCCGGCCGGTGCACGGTGGCCAGGACGTAGCCGTCCGGCTCCAGCCCGTGCGCGGCCAGCAGCGCGGCCCGGGCGGCCCGGTCGGGCAGCCGGCGGTGGACCACCTCGACGACGGTGTTGCCGGTGACGGTGATCCGTTCCTCGTCCAGCGACTCGGCGCGCAGGTTGGCCGCGTTCTCCGCGGTGGCGGCGCAGAGCAGGTCGGAGACGTGGTCGACCATCACCCGGTTGTGCTCCTCGGGCATCGCCCGGTCGAAGCTGCGCAGCCCGGCCTCGACGTGCACCAGCGGGATCTCCCGGGCGTTGGCGGCCAGCGCGCCGGCCAGGGTGGCGTTGGTGTCGCCCTGGACGACGACGGCGGCGGGCCGGTCCTCGGCGAAGGCGGCGTCCAGCTGGCCGAGCGACTGGGCGATCTGGCCGGCCCGCGGGCGGCCGCCGACCCCGGTCAGCAGCTCCGGCCGGGGCAGGTCGAGGTCGCGCAGGAAGCGGCCGGACAGCGCCTCGTCCCAGTGCTGGCCGGTGTGCACCAGCCGGGTCGCGGCGCCGAGCTCGTGGATCAGCGGGGCGAGCTTGACCAGCTCGGGGCGGGTGCCGAGGACGACGGCGACACTGGCGGGCGGCAGCGGGGGAAGGCACGGGGACACGGTGGAACTCCGGACGGGTCTGGGCGGGACGGCGGGATCGCCTGCGGGCATCGAGGGTGTCGAGGACGTCGAGGCGCAAGCGGGTGGAGGGCGGAGCCGGCGCGGCTCAGGCTTCGAGGGCGGTGGGGGCGCCCACCGCGACCTTCTCGGCGTTGCGCCTGGTCTTGGCCCAGCCGTTGCGGCCGAGCAGTAGGCGGACGGCGGCCCGGGCGGCGACCAGGAACAGGTGGTAGGCGTAGAGCCAGACCAGGACGCCCCAGAGCAGGCCGGTGAGCCGGCTCCGGTCGGGGTGCACGCGCCGGCGGTAGGCGAAGCCCCAGAGCACCATCGGCAGCGTCGCGATCACGAAGGCGGCGGCCATCAGCGGCCCGAACCGGGCCTGGAAGTCGACGGTGTCCTCGGGGAACAGCGCCAGTCCGGCGGCCGTGATCCCGAGCGACAGCGGGGTGAGCACCACCAGCAGCACGCAGACCACCGGCTGCAGGAAGGTGTACAGCACCTCGGCCTTGCCGGCCCAGGGGTAGTGCGGCGAGCGCAGCACCCGCCCGGTGTAGCGCAGGCACTGCATGTTGCCCTGGGCCCACCGGGTGCGCTGGGTGAGGAAGCGGCGGAGCGAGACCAGCCCCTCCTGGGACACCCGGGCCTCCGTCACGTGTGTCAACCGCCACCCGGCCAGCCGCAGTTCGAGACCGGACTCGTAGTCCTCCAGGAGGGCCCGCTCCGGCCAGGGGCGGCCCTCGCGGCCTTCGTCGGCGGTGAGCGAGTCCAGCGCGGTGAGCCGGACGAACTGGCCGTTTCCGCCGAGACCGACGCTGCCGGTGCGCCGGCGCAGCAGCTGCATGCCGGCGTTGTTGGCCTGGAACTCGACGTCCTGCATCCGGACCAGCGCGCGGGCCAGCGCGTTGGCGGTCCGGCCGCGGCCGGGCAGCGGCCGTTCGTCGTCCGCGTTGCGCATCCGGACGCCGATCTGCACGGCGCCGGTGTCGGGGCGGGCCAGCGCGTGGTCGGAGCAGACCAGGCCCAGGGTGCCCGGCTCCAGCTCGCCGTCGGCGTCGACGACGCCGATGATCACCCGGGCGCGGTCGGCGTCCTCGGGCAGCCAGGCGTCGACGCTCCGGTAGGCGGCGTTGAGCGCGGCGCCCTTGCCGATCCGCGCGTGCGGACGGCGGCGCTGGACGAGGTGGATCCGGTCGTCCCGCTCCGCGGCGGCCAGGACCAGCTTGCGGGTGCGGTCCTCGCTGTCGTCGTCGATCACCCACAGGTGCGCCTCGGGGGCGGCGGCGCGCAGTCCGGCGAGGGTCTGGGTGACGACGGCCTCCTCGTCCCGGCAGGGGATCAGCAGGTGCCACTGGAAGGCGGCCGGATCGCCCGGCTCGGCGGGCCGGTCGTGCCGGAAGGCGTGCCGGGAGCCGGCCCAGTAGAGGAGGAAGCGGCCGAACACCAGGACCATGTAGGCGAGGAGCACCAGCGACAGCAGCTCGGCGAGCTGGACGACACCGCTCCGATGGACCAGGAACGACTCGCGCAGGGCGTCGGGCATGGGACTGTCCTCCTGGTGATCAAAGGTGATGCGTCTCCCTGGGGTGCGAATCGATGCTTCATTGCCGTCTGAACTCGCTGAATCAATAGTAAATCGGGTGAATCGGAAAGTCAGGGCAAAGTGGTGGTTCTCACCCCGTCGGGAGCGCGCGACGCCGCTCCGTAGACTGTGCTCGTGAGCGACAAGGCCGACCCGAACCCGTACACCCTCCGCCCCGCCGACGACGGCTCCGGCGACGCCCTGCGCGACGTCGAGGTGGAACTCTCCAAGCGCTGGCCTGAGAACAAGCTGGAGCCCTCGCTCGACCGGATCGAGGCGCTGATGGACATCCTGGGCCAGCCCCAGCGGTCCTTCCCCTCGATCCACATCACCGGCACCAACGGCAAGACCTCCACCGCGCGGATGGTCGAGCAGCTGCTCAACACCTTCGAGCTGCGCACCGGCCGCTACACCAGCCCGCACGTGGAGTCCGTCACCGAGCGGGTCAGCCTGGACGGCGCCCCGATCACCCCCGAGCGGTTCGTCGAGGTCTACCGGGACATCGAGCCCTACGTCCGGATGGTCGACGAGCGCGAGCCGGTCGCGATGTCCTTCTTCGAGGTGCTGACCGGCATGGCCTACGCGGCCTTCGCCGACGCCCCGGTGGACGTCGGCGTGATCGAGGTCGGCATGGGCGGCTCCTGGGACGCCACCAACGTGATCGACGCCGCCGTCGCGGTGATCGCCCCGATCTCGCTGGACCACACCGACAAGCTGGGCGAGACCACCGGCGAGATCGCGGTCGAGAAGTCCGGGATCATCAAGCCGGGCTCCATCGCGGTCGTCGCCCAGCAGCAGCTGGACGCCGCCCAGAACATCCTGCGGCGCGCCGTCGAGGTGGACGCGACGGTGGCCCGCGAGGGCATGGAGTTCGGGGTGATCCGCCGTGAGGTCGCCATCGGGGGCCAGCTGGTGACGCTGCGCGGGCTCGGCGGCGAGGAGTACACGGACGTCTTCCTCCCGCTGCACGGCGCCCACCAGGCGCAGAACGCGGCGCTCGCGCTCGCGGCGGTCGAGGCCTTCTTCGGTGTCGGCGGCGCGCGCGGCGGGCAGCTGGACGCGGACAAGGTGCGGCAGGCGTTCTCCGGCGTCGCCTCGCCGGGCCGCCTGGAGGTCGTCCGCCGCAGCCCGACCATCGTCCTGGACGCCGCGCACAACCCGGACGGCGCGCACGCCACGGTGGCCGCGATCGGCGAGTCCTTCGGCTTCACCCGGCTCGTCGGCGTGATCGGCACCAGCGGCGACAAGGACGTGGCCGGCCTGCTGGAGGCCTTCGAGCCGATCCTGGCCGAGGTCGTCATCACCCAGAACTCCACCCACCGCGCGATGGACGCGGACGCGCTGGCCGCGCTCGCCGTCGAGGTCTTCGGCGAGGACCGCGTCCAGGTCGAGCCCCGGCTCGACGACGCCATCGCCGCCGCCGTCACCCTCGCCGAGGAGGACGGGGACCTCGGCGGCGCCGGGGTACTGGTCACCGGTTCGGTCATCACGGTGGGCGAGGCCCGCCTGCTGCTCGGGAGGAAGTGACGATGAGGACGCTCTGTTCCTCGACGCTGATCGGCGAGGCGCTGCTGGCGCTCTTCGCCGGGCTGGTGGCCATGCAGCTGTCCGACGTGCCGACCGCCACCGTCTGGACCGTGACGGGCATCGCGATGGCGCTGTGCGTGCTGCTCTGCGGCATGATCACCCGCCCCGGCGCGGTCGCGATCGGCTGGGTGCTCCAGCTCGGCCTGATCGCCAGCGGCTTCATCCTGCCGACCATGTTCGGCCTGGGCGTGGTCTTCGCCGGACTCTGGTGGTGCTCGGTGCACTACGGCCGGAAGATCGACGAGTTCAAGGCCGCCCGCGCGGCCGGCGCGGTCCCGGCGGCATAGGGCCCGGGCTCGCCCAAGGCCCGCTGCTCACGCAAGGTAACCTCTGCGGTAGTCGCACTCCGCACCGCGAACCGGGTGCGCGCCGAACCGAATTCCCAGGAGACGCACCGTGTCCCAGCGCACTCTCGTCCTGCTCAAGCCCGACGCCGTCAAGCGCGGCCTGGCCGGCGAGATCATCAGCCGCATCGAGCGCAAGGCCGGCTGGCGGCTCGCCGCCGTCGAGCTGCGGACCTTCGACCGGGCGACGCTGGAGCAGCACTACGCGGAGCACGTCGGCCGCCCGTTCTACGAGCCGCTGCTGGAGTTCATGACCTCCGGTCCGTCGATCGCGCTGATCGTCGAGGGCGAGGAGGTCGTCCCCGGCATCCGGATGCTGGCCGGTGCGACCAACCCGCTGGAGGCCGGTGCCGGCACCATCCGCGGCGACTACGCGACGATCACCCGGGAGAACCTGATCCACGCCTCCGACTCCACGGAGTCCGCCGAGCGCGAGATCAAGATCTTCTTCCCGACGCACGCCTGAGAACCACCCAGGACCTTCGGGTGCCCCGGTCGGGACCATTGGCCCGGCCGGGGCATTCTTATCGTGAAATAGGGAACTGGGGACGCCGACACGGCGTCCCAATGCTCGGAGAAGCGATCACGCTCCGGACAATGGACGGTATGCCCCACGTCGACGTCCGTACTGGCGGGCGTGACTACGATGGACGCGACTCATGGGCCCGGTACGGCTGGTCAGCTCGTCTTCGCCCAAGCCGTGGGCGTGCTCCCTCGTCCACCCCCCGCAATGACTCCGAGCCCGGGAAGGCACCTACACCCCATGGCAACCAACCTGTCGTTCATCGGCCGCGATCTGGCGATCGACCTCGGAACCGCCAACACGCTGGTGTACGTCAGGGGCAAGGGGATCGTGCTCAACGAGCCGTCCGTGGTCGCGGTCAACACCAACACCGGCGGCATCCTGGCGGTCGGCGCCGAGGCCAAGAAGATGATCGGCCGCACGCCCGGCAACATCGTCGCCATCCGCCCGCTCAAGGACGGCGTGATCGCCGACTTCGAGATCACCGAGCGGATGCTCCGCTACTTCATCCTCAAGATCCACCGCCGCCGCTACCTGGCCCGCCCCCGCGTCGTGGTCTGCGTTCCCTCGGGCATCACCGGGGTCGAGCGCCGCGCCGTGATCGAGGCCTCCTCGCAGGCCGGCGCGCGCCAGGTGCACATCATCGAGGAGCCGATGGCGGCCGCGATCGGCGCCGGCCTGCCGGTCCACGAGGCCACCGGCAACATGGTGGTCGACATCGGCGGCGGCACCACCGAGGTGGCCGTGATCTCGCTCGGCGGCATCGTCACCGCGCAGTCGATCCGGGTGGCCGGCGACGAGCTGGACAACGCGATCGTCCAGCACATCAAGAAGGAGTACTCGCTCCTCCTGGGCGAGCGCAGCGCCGAGCAGATCAAGATGAGCATCGGCTCCGCCTTCGCGCTGGAGGGCGAGAAGGACGAGCACGCCGAGATCCGCGGCCGCGACCTGGTCAGCGGCCTGCCCAAGACCGTCGTCATCTCGGCGGCCGAGGTCCGCGAGGCCATCGACGAGCCGGTCAACTCGATCATCGACGCGGTCAAGACCACCCTCGACCAGTGCCCGCCCGAGCTCGCCGGCGACGTCATGGACCGCGGCATCGTGCTCACCGGCGGCGGCGCCCTGCTGCGCGGCCTGGACGAGCGGCTGCGCCGCGAGACCGGCATGCCGATCCACATCGCCGAGAACCCGCTGGACTCCGTGGCGCTCGGCTCCGGCAAGTGCGTCGAGGAGTTCGAGGCCCTCCAGCAGGTACTCGACGCCCAGCCGCGCCGTTAGCAGAGACGTCAGACCTTGTAGTCAACTGAACGGCCCCCGCCCGGGCCCACAGCCCGGGTGGGCGGCCAGGTACGAAGGGGCAGTACCAGCACCGTGAGGGACACACGAGAGAGCCGGCTGCTGCTCATCCTGCTGGTGGCCGTCGCCTTCGCGCTGATCACCGTGGACATCAAGGGCGGCGAGAGTTCGCCGCTCGGCGGCGCCCGGCGCGCCGCCGCAGGCGTCCTCGGCCCGGTCGAGCGCGGCGCCGCCACGGTGGTCGACCCGGTGGGCGACACCGTCCGCGCCTTCCGCGACGCCACCGGCCACAGCGGCCGCACCGACCAGCTGGCCCGCGAGAACACCGAGCTACGCCAGAAGCTGGCCTCCTCCGACATGGCCGGCGGACGCACCAAGCAACTCGACGACCTGCTGCGCACCGCCGGCTCCGGCGGGTACACCGTCAAGGCCGCCCAGGTGATCGCGATCGGGCCGGCGCAGGGCTTCTCCTGGACCATCACCATCGACGCCGGCGGTGACGACGGCCTCACCCGGGACATGACGGTGATCAACGGCCAGGGCCTGGTCGGCCGGATCACCACCGTCGCCCCGACCACCTCCACCGTCCTGCTCGCCTCCGACCCGGGCTTCAGCGCCGGGGCCCGGCTGGAGGGCACCGGGGAGATCGGCTTCGCCTCCGGCGGCGGCACCAGCGCGATGAAGGTCTCCCTGCTGAACGGCAAGGCCCAGGTGAAGGAGGGCGACCGGCTGGTCACCTTCGGCTCGCAGAGCGGCCGCCCGTTCGTGCCCGGAGTCCCGGTCGGCAAGGTGGTCCAGGTCGAGGCGACCCCGGGCCAGCTGACCAAGACGATCCTGGTCGAGCCCTTCGTCCAGTTCACCCGGCTCGACCTGGTCGGCGTGGTGGTCGTGCCGCCGCGCACCGACCCGCGCGACGCCGTCCTGCCGCCGGCCCCGGCCGCCCAGGGCCAGGCGGCGGCACCGGCCCCGGCCGCGCCCGCCGTCCCGGCCGCCGCCGCCCCGCCCGCCAAGACCACTGGGGGGAACTGAACCATGCGCCTCGCCCGCGTCCCCGTCACCGCCGTCCTCGTCCTGCTCGGCCTGATCCTTCAGGTCAGCGTCTTCGGCAGGCTCCAACTCCCGGGCGCCACACCGGACATACTGCTCCTCGTGGTGGTCGGCCTGGCGATGGTCTACGGGCCGACCGGCGGCTGCCTGGTGGGCTTCGCCGCCGGCCTGCTGGCCGACCTCGCGCCGCCGTCCGACCACGCGATCGGCCGCTACGCGCTGGTGCTCTGCCTGATGGGCTACGCCGCCGGACTGCTGCGCCCCGACCACGGCCGGCAGCGCTCGGTCTCCAGCGCGCTGCTGGTGGTGGCCGCCGCGGCGGTCGCCTCCACCCTGCTGTACGCGATGGTCGGCGCCCTGGTCGGCGACACCGCCGCCCGCCACGTCGGCCTCGGCAGCCTGGTGCTCACCGCCCTGCTGTACGACCTGCTGCTGGCGCCGTTCGTCGTCCCGGCGGTGATGCTGATCGGCCGCCGCTTCGGGCGCGACCCGGTGGCCGCCGCGGCCGGTGACGACGAGGGCGGCCCCGGGCTGGGCACGCTCGCCCGCTACCGGACGACCCGTGAGACCTCGTCCGGGCCGGGCTACAAGAAGCGGCGCTCGCTCGGCTTCGCCAAGCGGCCGTAGCCCCCGCCCCCGCCCATGAACCCCGGAACCCCGCACTCTGGAGCGCACGAGACGTGAGCAACATCCCCGAGACCGGCCGTACCCGGCGGGTGACGATCCGTCTGGTGGTACTGCAGATCCTGGTGCTGTCGCTGCTCGCCACCCTCGGTGGCCGGCTCTGGTACCTGCAGATCCGCAACGCCAGCGTCTACACCGCCAAGGCGACCGGCAACCACATCCGCGAGGTCGTCGAACCCGCCGTGCGCGGCGAGATCCTCGACGCCTCGGGCCGCATCCTGGCCGGCAACGAGACCCGGCTGGTGGTCTCGGTGAGCCGCACCTCGCTGCTCCAGCAGAAGGACGGCGGCAAGGCGGTGCTGGGCCGGCTCGCCGAGGTGCTCGGCATGCCGGCCAAGGACGTCCAGGAGAAGGTCCGGCTCTGTGACGCCAAGACGCCGCAGCCGTGCTGGAACGGCTCGCCGTACCAGCCGATCCCGGTCACCAAGGAGGCGACCACCCAGCAGGCGCTGCAGATGATGGAGCGCCGCGAGGACTTCCCCGGGGTGACCGCGCAGCCCACCGCCGTGCGCCACTACACCGGCGTCGAGGGCGCCAACATGGCCCAGGTGCTCGGCTACCTCTCGCCGGTGACGGACGAGGAGGTCAGCAAGACCGCCGACAAGACCGGCCTGGACCGCTACCTGCCGGCCGACCAGATCGGCCGCGCCGGCCTGGAGTCGGTGTACGACCGCGACCTGCGCGGGACGGCCGGGATCACCAAGCTGGAGGTGGACAACCTCGGCCGGGTGATCGGCAACGCCGGCATCGTCGAGCCGCAGACCGGCAACAACCTGGTGACCAGCATCGACGCCCGGGTGCAGAAGGTCGTCGAGGACAACCTGGCGCAGGCGATGAACGACGCCAGGAAGACCTTCGACAAGGTGACCAACCGCAACTACGAGGCCGACTCCGGCGCCGCGGTCGTCATGGACGTGCACACCGGGCGGATCGTGGCGATGGCCAGCGCGCCGACGTACGACCCCAACCTCTGGCAGGGCGGTATCTCCGGCAAGGACTACCAGGCACTGACCAGCAAGGACTCCAACTTCCCGCTGCTGAACCGGGCCATACAGGGTCAGTCCGCGCCCGGCTCGACCTTCAAGGTCATCTCCACCACCGCCGCCGTGCAGGCCGGCTACTCGCTGGACGGGACGTACCCGTGCCCGAAGAGCATGACCATCGGCGGCCGTGAGTTCAAGAACTTCGAGAGCGAGAGCTTCGGCTCGATCACGCTGGAGAAGGCGCTCGAAGTCTCCTGCGACACCGTCTTCTACGGGCTGGCCTACGACCAGTGGATGAAGGACGGCGGCATCAAGCCGAAGAAGGAGACCGCCGACTGGTTCTTCAAGACCGCCCACCAGTTCGGCCTCGGCGCCAAGACCGGCATCGACCTGCCCAGCGAGGTCACCGGCCGGGTGCCGGACCGGCAGTGGAAGCAGTCCTTCTACGACAACAACAAGGACGCCTGGTGCCGGCAGGCGGAGAAGGGCGGCAACACCTTCTCCGACCAGATCGCCCGGGAGAACTGCGTCGACGGCTACCAGATGCGCGCCGGTGACTCGGTCAACTTCGCGATCGGCCAGGGCGACACCCTCGTCACCCCGATCCAGATGGCCCGGATCTACTCGGCGCTCGCCAACGGCGGCACCTTCTACCGGCCGACCGTCGCCAAGGCGGTGATAAGCCCGGGCGGGGAGCTCGTCCGCGAGATCGCCCCGCACGAGGACGCCAAGTTCCCCGGCGACCAGAAGCTGCTGAGCTACATCGACCAGGCCACCGCGGGCGTCGTCACCAGCGGTACCGCCGCCTGGAAGTTCACCGGCGCCGGCTGGCCGCAGGGCAAGATCGAACTGCACGCCAAGACCGGCACCGCCGAGGTCGAGGGCAAGCAGACCACCTCGTGGCTGACCACCTACAGCGGCGACTACGCGGTCGTGATGACGATAAGCCAGGGCGGCACCGGCTCCGGCGGCTCCGGCGACGCGATCCGACGGATCTACCAGTCGCTCTACGGCGTCGACGACAAGGGCAACATCGACAACGGCAAGGCACTGCTGCCCAAGCCGCAGGCCGAGCTGCCGAAGTTCAACGCGGACGGCACCGCCATCATCAAGCCGGCCGGCTTCACCGCCGCCGCCGGGGACCCGGGTGTGACCGGCGGCTCGCCGCGGGTCTTCCTGGACCCGGCACCGCCGGCCGGCCCGCCGATCGCGCTCGCCGCGGTGGACGCCGCCGCCGTCGAGCCCAACCGGAGCACCGGAAGGAGCCGGACATGACCTCCTACGGCTCGTACCGCCAGCTGCGGCTCGCCCCGCAGCGCAGCGGGGTCTCGAAGGCCCTCGCCAAGGACTCCCCGCTCTGGCGGATCGACTGGATACTGCTGCTGGCCGCGATGGTGCTGTCGCTGGGCAGCTCGCTGCTGGTCTGGTCCGCCACCCGGGGGCGGGACTCGCTCACCCACGGCGATCCGCAGTACTTCCTGTTCCGGCACCTCACCAACGTGGTGATCGGACTGGTGCTGTGCGCGGTGGTGATAGGGATAGGGAGCCGGCGGTTCCGCACGGTGGTGCCGTTCCTGTACGTCGCGGTGATCCTGCTGCTGGTGGCCACGCTGAGCCCGCTCGGCTCGACCATCAACGGCCAGCACTCCTGGATCCAGCTCGGCGGCGGCTTCTCCGTCCAGCCGGCCGAGTTCGCCAAGCTGGCGATCGTGCTGGCGATGGCCGTGGTGCTGTCCGACCAGGTGGACGCGGGGGAGCGGGAGTTCCCCTCGCACCGGGCGGTCTTCCGCGGACTGGTCTGGGCCACCGTGCCGATGGCGATCGTGATGCTGATGCCGGACGCCGGGTCGGTGATGGTCATGGCCGTCATCGTGCTGGGCATCCTGCTCGCCTCCGGCGCGGCCAACCGCTGGGTGTTCGGGCTGATCCTGGCCGGCGTCGGCGGCTGCGTGGCGATCTGGAAGCTCGGGGTGCTGAGCAAGTACCAGATCGACCGCTTCGCGGCCTTCGCCAACCCGGCGCTGGACCCGTCCGGAGTGGGCTACAACACCGCCCAGGCCCGGATCGCGATCGGCTCGGGCGGGCTCACCGGCAAGGGCCTGTTCCACGGGACGCAGACCACCGGGCAGTTCGTGCCGGAGCAGCAGACCGACTTCGTCTTCACGGTGGCCGGCGAGGAGCTGGGCTTCCTCGGGGCGATGGCCATCATCGTGCTGCTCGGCGTGGTGCTCTGGCGGGCCTGCCGGATCGCCCGGCACGCCACCGACCTGTACGGCACCATCGTGGCCGCCGGAGTGGTCGCCTGGTTCGCCTTCCAGGGCTTCGAGAACATAGGGATGTGCCTGGGCATCATGCCGGTGGCCGGCATCCCGCTGCCGTTCGTCTCCTACGGAGGGTCGTCGATGTTCTCGACCTGGGTGGCGATCGGACTGCTGCAGGCGGTGCAGAGCCAGCGGCCGATAGCGGCCTGAGCGCACGGACGCACCGGCGGGGCCGGTCCGGGGTCACCCTCCGGACCGGCCCCGCCGCCGTGCGGGCGGCCCGCCGCTACCGGCTCCGGCCGCGCAGGCAGGCGGCCGCGGCGAGCACCGCGCGGGTCTGGTGGGCGGTCTGGACCTCCACCGGCACCCAGCGGGCGCCGAAGCGGTGGCGCAACTGGTCCAGGCTCTCGGTGACGATCCCCAGCGCCCGCTCGCGGGCGGCGTCCACGGCCGGACCCCCGGTGTCCGCCAGCAGGCGCAGCAGCACCGAGGCCACCCGCAGCGGGATCCGCGCGGCGGCGAGCCCGGCGGTGGTCACCCGGGAGACGGTGAGCGGCTGGGCGCACCACTGCTCCAGCCACTCGTCGGCGACCGGCGAGCAGACCGCCAGCGTGAACTCCACGGCGCGCACCATCGGGCCGTAGGCCCGGCGGGCGTGCGGCGGGACGTGCACGAGCAGGCCGGACAGCTCCTCGGCGCGGTCCCGCAGCACCCGGGCGGCGGTCCCGACCGCCTGCCGGACGGCCGGGTGCCGGCGGCCGTCCCCCACCGCGTCGACGGCCCACATCGGCACCTCCAGGACGGCCGTCACCCCGCCGTGGCGGCCGGCGTACGACCAGGTGGACAGCTCGGGCTCGTCCGGGAGCGCCCGGGACAGGCCGGAGCCGCCGGGCGCGGGCATCAGGTACGTCCCGGGGGCGGGGCTGGCCCAGCCGACCGCGTCGTACGAGTCGACGTCCAGCGGGACGGCGCCGCGCGCCGCCGAGCGGCCGAAGCGCTCGGACAGGCCCGGGACGGGCCCGGTGAGCTGCACGAAGGCGCCGCCGAAGTCCACGCCGTGCAGGGAGCACTGCAGGAACGGCCGCAGCTCGTCGATCAGACCGGTCAGCGCCAGGCTCTCCGGCATCGGCGCGCGGTCGGCGCCGGCGGGCGGCAGCAGCTCGGGCTGCTCCTCGAAGGAGGGCCGGAAGAAGTGCTCGTAGTGGCGGCGCATGGTGAGCGGGCCGTCCAGCCAGCCGGCGTTGAACGCGGCGCCGTCCGGGTCCAGGCAGGGCAGGATGTGCCAGGAGACGCCCGGCCGGGGCGGGTGGTCCAGCAGCCGCTCGGCCAGCCGCAGGGCGCTGCTGACGCCGACCGGCTCGTTGGGGTGCGGGCCGCCGACCACCAGGACGGCGTCCGGGCCCGCGTCCACGGAGAGCAGCAGCAGCGGGTGCCCGGCCCGGGAGCGGCCCACCTCCCGCAGCCGGCAGCGGCCCGGATGGCGGCGGGCGAGCCGGCGGGCCGCCGCCTCGGCGCGGGCCACCGTGAGGTAGCGGTCGGCCTGCTCGGGCGCGGGGTGGCACTGGGGCACCCGCCGGCCGGTGTCGGTCATGTCAGGAGGCCGGTGTCGGTGCCGTCGTGCATGGTCAACTTCCTTGTCCCGATGGCGTGCAGGGCCTCCCGGCGGAGCCCTGCCAGTACCGCATGGGCCGTCCGGGGCTGTCAACAGCCGATTCGACCCCCGCTCGGGGCCGGCCCAGGCCCGCGGCCGGCCGGAGCGTCCCGGGATTCGGCTACCCTTGAGGGTCACCCCTCCCAGCCGTCGCGCACCACCCCACCGGGTCCGATGCCAGCGACACCATTCAACGTCGTAAGGGTTCCTAGTACATGACTGTCGAATCGGTCTTCCCACGCCTGGAGGCCCTCCTCCCGCACGTCCAGAAGCCGATCCAGTACGTCGGCGGCGAGCTCAACTCGACCGTCAAGGACTGGGACGCCTGCGACGTCCGCTGGGCGCTGATGTACCCCGACGCCTACGAGGTCGGCCTGCCCAACCAGGGCGTCATGATCCTCTACGAGGTGCTCAACGAGCGCGAGGGCGTGCTCGCCGAGCGCACCTACAGCGTCTGGCCGGACCTCGAAGCGCTCATGCGCGAGCACGACGTCCCGCAGTTCACCGTGGACGCGCACCGGCCGGTCAAGGCCTTCGACGTGTTCGGGCTCTCGTTCTCCACCGAGCTCGGCTACACCAACATGCTGACCGCGCTCGACCTGGCCGGCATCCCGCTGGAGGCCCGCGACCGGACGGTGGACGACCCGATCGTGCTGGCCGGCGGCCACGCCGCGTTCAACCCCGAGCCGATCGCCGACTTCATCGACTGCGCGGTGGTGGGCGACGGCGAGCAGGCCGTCCTGGACATCACCGAGCTGGTCCGCGGCTGGAAGGCCGAGGGCCGCCCGGGCGGGCGCGACGAGCTGCTGCTGCGCCTGGCGCGCACCGGCGGCGTGTACGTCCCCCGGTTCTACGACGTGGAGTACCTGGCCGACGGCCGGATCGCCCGAGTGGTGCCGAACGCGCCGGGCGTGCCGTGGCGGGTCTCCAAGCACACCGTGATGGACCTCGACGAGTGGCCCTACCCCAAGCAGCCGCTCGTCCCGCTCGCCGAGACCGTGCACGAGCGGATGTCCGTCGAGATCTTCCGCGGCTGCACCCGCGGCTGCCGCTTCTGCCAGGCCGGCATGATCACGCGCCCCGTGCGGGAGCGAAGCATCACCGGCATCGGCGAGATGGTGGAGCGCGGGCTGAAGGCCACCGGGTTCGAGGAGGTCGGCCTGCTGTCGCTGTCCAGCGCCGACCACACCGAGATCGGTGACATCGCCAAGGGCCTGGCCGACCGCTACACCGAGGACAAGATCGGTCTGTCGCTGCCGTCCACCCGGGTCGACGCCTTCAACATCGACCTCGCCAACGAGCTCAGCCGCAACGGCCGCCGCTCGGGCCTCACCTTCGCCCCCGAGGGCGGCAGTGAGCGCATGCGCAAGGTGATCAACAAGATGGTGTCGGAGGAGGACCTCATCCGCACCGTCTCCACCGCGTACGGCAACGGCTGGCGCCAGGTGAAGCTGTACTTCATGTGCGGCCTGCCCACCGAGACCGACGAGGACGTCCTCCAGATCGGTGAGATGGCGAAGAACGTCATCCAGAAGGGGCGCGAGGTCACCGGCCAGAACGACATCCGCTGCACCGTCTCGATCGGCGGATTCGTGCCCAAGCCGCACACCCCGTTCCAGTGGGCCCCGCAGCTGTCCGCCGAGGACACCGACGCCCGGCTGGCCAAGCTGCGCGACTCGATCCGCGGCGACCGCAAGTACGGCAAGAACATCGGCTACCGCTACCACGACGGCAAGCCCGGCATCGTCGAGGGCCTGCTCTCCCGGGGTGACCGCCGGATCGGCGCCGTCATCCGGGCGGTCTACGAGGACGGCGGCCGTTTCGACGGCTGGCGCGAGCACTTCTCCTACGACCGCTGGATGGCCTCGGCCGAGAAGGGCCTGGCCGGCACCGGCGTCGACGTCGACTGGTACACCACCCGCGAGCGCACCTACGAGGAGGTGCTGCCCTGGGACCACCTGGACAGCGGCCTCGACAAGGACTGGCTCTGGGAGGACTGGCAGGACGCCCTCGAAGAGGTCGAGGTCGACGACTGCCGCTGGACCCCGTGCTTCGACTGCGGTGTCTGTCCCCAGATGGACACGGCCATCCAGATCGGCCCGACGGGCAAGAAGCTCCTGCCGCTGACGGTCGTCAAGTAGGGCGGCGCACGCCATCGCGGGACCCCGGCCGGGCGCTCCGGCCGGGGTTTCGCGCATCCGGGCTGACCAGGGGCGGAGCGAAGGTGGCGCGCGGGCGCGTACCCTTTGGGTGACAGAGTCCGGAGAGTGGCGCGATCGTGTCACGCCGGACGGGGACAACTGACTAAGGACTGAGCGACTCTGGCACGCCGTACGCCCGACGGTCCGCCGCCCGCGCCGACGGTGCAGCGGATCCGTCTCCGCTACACCAAGCGCGGCCGGCTCCGCTTCACCAGCCACCGCGACTTCCAGCGCGCCTTCGAGCGCGCCCTGCGCCGGTCGGCCGTGCCGATGGCCTACTCGGCCGGCTTCACACCGCACCCGAAGGTGTCCTACGCCAACGCGGCCCCCACCGGGGTGGCCAGCGAGGCGGAGTACCTGGAGATCGGCCTGGCGGCCCACCGCGACCCCGAGGAGCTGCGCGCGCAGCTGGACGAGTCGCTGCCGAAGGGCCTCGACATCATCGACGCGGTCGAAGTCCGGACGCCGAACTTCGTCGAGCGTCTGGAAGCCTCCGAATGGCAGGTCCGGCTGGACGGTGTCACCGGGCCGGAGGCGTCCCGCGCGGCCGCCGCCTTCCTCGCCGAGGAGCGGGTCGAGGTCGAACGCCGCACCAAGAACGGCGTGCGCGTCTTCGACGCGCGCGGCGCGGTCGCGGCGCTGGAAATCCTCTCGCCGCAGGTCGACGGCGGTGCGGACACGGAGGGCGAAGGGGCCCGCGATGTTCGGACCGGCCGTGCCTGTGCGATACTGCGCCTGGTAGTACGACACGCCACACCAGCCGTACGACCCGACGACGTATTGTCCGGTCTCCGTGCGACGGCTGACCTGGCGCCGCCGGTCCCCGCAGAGGTGACCAGGCTGGCGCAGGGGCCGCTCGACGAGGAGACCGGCACGGTGACCGACCCGCTGGCGCTCGACCGCGCCGCGGCTCCGGTCGGCCCTGTGGCCGCCGACGAGCCGCGCGCAACCGCGTCCGCCTAGCGGGCGGAGGCCTGGTCCAGTGCCTCACTGGACCCGTTGGTCCTCCAGGCCCCCGCGGCTCCCCAGGGGAGCGAGCGTCGTCGAAGCACAGGCCGGCCTCTTGCGGCCCGCCGACCCGGATGGTCGGTGGGCCCGAGGTCCCCGTCCGGGAGCCACCCGGGGTTGGGGAACGGCGCAGCTTGGGAAAACCTCAGAAGACTGGGCAGACCAGAAGACTTTCGACACCCCGCCGCGTGCGGGGCGCCGAGCGAGACTACGAGCCCCTGTGCGGCCTCGCGTCCGCACGGCGGCACCAGGAAAGGGTCCGGCCCGAGCATCCTCGTGATGCCGGCCGGCCACGGGTGCCCTGCCGTGCCCGGATACGGAGCCCGGGGGCCTGACGGGAGATCCACCCGCATGCTCGATAACACCGATCCGCAGCAGAACGCGGCGACGGAACCGAACGAGAACACCGCCGCCACCGGCGACGGCACGACCGGCGCACCGCCGCGCCGCCGCCGCCGTGCGGTGTCCCGCCCCGCGGGCACCCCGCAGGGCGCGGCCGCCGACGGCGCCGAGACGGTCATCGCGACCGAGGCGCCCGCCGCCGAGGCCCCCGCCGTGGAGGCGCCGGCCACCGAGCCGGCCGCCGAGAAGCCGGTCCGGGCCCGCCGGACCCGCAAGCGGGCCGAGGCGCCCGCCGGGGCGCCGGAGGCCACCCCGATCGTCGTCACGCCGGCCGAGGCCGAGGCGCCCGCCGCCGAGGCCCCCGCCGCGAAGGCGCCGGCCGCCGAGCCGGCCGCCGAGCCCGTGGCCGAGAAGCCCGCCAGGGCCCGCCGGACCCGCAAGCGGGCCGAGGCGCCGGTGAGCGCGCCCGCCGCGGCCGACGCACCCGTCGAGACCCCGGTCGAGGCCGCACCCGCCGAGGCGCCCGTCGCCGAGGCCGCGCCGGTCGAGGAGGTCCCCGCGGCCCCCGCCCGCCGCCCCCGTCGCCGCCGCGTGGCCGAGGCCGCGCCGGTCGTCGAGGAGGCCCCGGTCGAGGAGCCCGCCGCGGAGGAGGAGCCCGCCGAGGAGGCCGAGGCCGTCGCGCCCGCCGCCGAGCCGGAGCCCGCCCCGGCCCCCGCGCCGGTCGCCGAGGCCGAGCCGACCCACCGGGTGCGCCGCCGTGCGGTCCGCCCGTCCACCGCGATCTTCCAGGCCCCCGTCTTCCAGGAGCCGGCCCCCTACACCGCGCCGTCGGCCCCGGCCGCCGCCGCCCCCGCCGCGGCCGCCCCGGCCGAGACCCCGGCTCCGGCCGAGGCCCCCGCCGTGAAGAGCACGGAGGAGGACGAGTACGAGTACAGCGGCGTCGGCCGCCGTCGCCGTACCCGCACCCAGGTGCGGGTGCAGACCCCGAACCGCCGCAGGTCGGCCGCCGCCGCCGCTCCGGTGGCGCCCGCCGCCCCCGTGGTCGAGGCCCCGGTCGCGCCGCCCGCCCCGGTCGCGGCCCCGGCCGCCGTCGAGGCGCCCGCCGCCGGTCCCGAGGCCGAGGACGAGTGGGAGGACGGTCGTCCGTCCCGCCGTCGCCGCCGGGGCGGTCGCCGCCGCCGTCGTGGCGAGGCCGAGGACTTCGAGGCCGAGACGGCCGAGACCGAGCAGCCCGTCCAGGAGCCGGCCGCCGAGGCCGAGGCCGAGGACGAGGACGGCGAGGACGACGACGACCTGTCGGTCGGCCTGGCCTCGTCCCGTCGTCGCCGTCGTCGCCGCCGTCGCAGTGGCGAGGCCGGTGCCGGCGAGGCGGCCGAGACCACCGAGGACGGCGTCCGCACGGTGGTGAAGGTGCGCGAGCCGCGCCGCCGCTCCACCGAGCCGTCGTTCGACCCGGACGAGGTGCAGTCCATCAAGGGCTCCACCCGCCTGGAGGCCAAGAAGCAGCGCCGCCGTGAGGGCCGCGAGCTGGGCCGCCGCCGGGTGCCGATCATCACCGAGGCCGAGTTCCTGGCCCGTCGCGAGTCGGTCGAGCGCGTCATGGTGGTGCGCCAGAACGGCCAGCGCACCCAGATCGGGGTCCTCGAGGACGGCGTGCTGGTCGAGCACTACGTCAACAAGGAGCAGGCCACCTCGTACGTCGGCAACGTCTACCTGGGCAAGGTCCAGAACGTGCTGCCGTCGATGGAGGCCGCCTTCGTCGACATCGGCAAGGGCCGCAACGCGGTGCTGTACGCCGGTGAGGTGAACTTCGGCTCGCTGGGCGGCCACGGTGGCCCGCGCCGGATCGAGTCGGTGCTGAAGTCCGGCCAGTCCGTCCTGGTGCAGGTCTCCAAGGACCCGATCGGCCACAAGGGCGCCCGCCTGACCAGCCAGATCTCGCTGCCCGGCCGCTACCTGGTCTACGTGCCCGAGGGCTCGATGACCGGCATCTCGCGCAAGCTGCCCGAGAACGAGCGGGCCCGTCTGAAGCAGATCCTCAAGAAGATCGTCCCGGACGACGCGGGCGTCATCGTGCGCACCGCCGCCGAGGGCGCCTCCGAGGACGAGCTGACCCGTGACGTCCAGCGCCTCCAGCAGCAGTGGGAGGAGATCCAGAAGAAGGCCGCGACCGGCAACGCCCCCGCGCTGCTCTACGGCGAGCCGGACATGACCGTCCGGGTCGTCCGCGACATCTTCAACGAGGACTTCACCAAGGTCATCGTCTCCGGCACCGAGGCGTGGAACACCATCCACGACTACGTCTCCAACGTGGCCCCCGACCTGGCCGAGCGCCTGCAGCGGTGGACCTCCGAGGTCGACGTGTTCGCGACCTACCGGATCGACGAGCAGCTGATGAAGGCGCTGGACCGCAAGGTCTGGCTGCCCAGCGGCGGTTCGCTGGTGATCGACCGCACCGAGGCGATGGTCGTCATCGACGTCAACACCGGCAAGTTCGTCGGTCAGGGCGGCAACCTCGAAGAGACCGTCACCCGCAACAACATCGAGGCGGCCGAGGAGATCGTGCGCCAGCTGCGGCTGCGCGACCTCGGCGGCATCATCGTGATCGACTTCATCGACATGGTGCTGGAGTCCAACCGGGACCTGGTGCTGCGCCGTCTGCTGGAGTGCCTGGGCCGGGACCGGACCAAGCACCAGGTGGCCGAGGTCACCTCGCTGGGCCTGGTCCAGATGACCCGCAAGCGGGTCGGCCAGGGCCTGCTGGAGTCCTTCTCCGAGCCGTGCGTCCACTGCAACGGGCGCGGCGTGATCGTCCACATGGAGCAGCCGAGCAGCCACGTCCACACCGGTGGCGGCCACGCCGTCGCGGCGGGCGAGCCGGCCCCGGGTGGCGGCAAGCGCCGGCGCCGGGGCAAGGGCGGCGGCGCCCAGGACGAGGCGCAGACCGTGATCGAGGCCGACATCGAGGCTCCGGAGCACGAGGAGGTCGAGGGGCAGCTCGCGATCGACGTGCCGGTGGCCGAGGTCGAGGCCGAGGCCGTCGTCGAGCCGGTGGCCCAGCCGGTGACCGAGCCGGTGACCGAGCCGGTGACCGAGCCGGTGGTCGTCGAGGAGACGGCCCAGCCGAGTCTGGTCGAGATCCCCGCCGCCACGGCGGCGCCGGCCGGCCGCACCCGCCGCCGGGCGGTGCGCAAGGCGACGGCTCCGGCCGGGGCGCCCGCCGAGGCCGAGATCGTGGTGCTGCAGGCCCGTGCCGACGCGGCGCTGCAGGCGGCCTTCGCGGCCGTCGAGACGCCCGCCGAGGCCCCGGCCGAGCCGGTGGCGGAGGCCGTCGAGGCACCCGTCGAGGCGCCGGCCGCGGCCGAGCCGGTCGCGACGGAGCCCGAGGCGGCCGCGGAGACCGGTACGCCGGAGCCCGCCGCCGAGGCCGCCCCGGCCGAGGAGCCCGCCGAGGAGGCGCCGGCCCCGAAGAAGCGGGCCGCCCGCAAGACCACCGCGAAGAAGACGGCCGCCAAGAAGACCACCACCACGGCGGCCGCCGCGAAGAAGACCACCGCCCGCAAGACCGCCACCAAGCGGACGAGCGCGGCGGCCAAGAAGGCCGCGGCCGCCGAGGGTGATTCGGCAGCCGAGTAGTGCGTCGGTCCGGGGCGGGCTCGCGCCCGCCCCGGACCGGGACGGCCCGGTTTGCCCCCGAGGGGGCCGGTCCGTATTCTTGACCCTCGGCGTGTCTACGCCGTCGCTCCCGAACACATCACCTTCCGGGCCCCTCGTCAGAGGAGTCGGGGAGAGGCCCCTGTGTCCGTACCCAGGTGGCTGGCATCTGGAGCTCCGACCGAGTTAGGAAAGTGGGTACCGCATGTACGCGATCGTTCGCGCAGGCGGCCGCCAGCACAAGGTCGCCGTCGGCGACGTGCTGGAGATCGACCGTATCGAGGCCAAGCCGGGTGACTCGGTGGAGCTCTCCACCATCCTGGTCGTCGATGGTGAAGCTGTCACCTCCGACCCGTGGGTGCTGGCCGGCGTGAAGGCTCACGCCGAGGTGGTCGACCAGACCAAGGGCGACAAGATCGTCATCCTGCGCTACAAGAACAAGACCGGTTACCGTCGCCGCCAGGGTCACCGCCAGCAGCACACTGCTGTGCGGATCACGAGCATCGACTCCGTCAGCAAGTAAGGGGATAGCGAGATGGCACACAAGAAGGGCGCAAGCTCTACCCGGAACGGCCGTGACTCGAACGCCCAGCGCCTCGGCGTGAAGCGCTTCGGCGGCCAGGTCGTCTCCGCCGGCGAGATCATCGTCCGCCAGCGTGGCACCCACTTCCACCCGGGCGCCAACGTCGGCCGTGGTGGCGACGACACCCTGTTCGCGCTGTCCGCCGGTGCGGTGCAGTTCGGCACCCGTCGCGGCCGCAAGGTCGTCAACATCGTGGCCGTCGAGGCCTGAGTCCGACAAGACTCACAATGAAGGGTGGGCCGGAATGATCCGGTCCACCCTTCATGCTTGAGAAGCAGGCAACACTTTCTTCGCACTGGAGGCACAACCATGACCACCTTCGTGGACCGCGTCGAGCTGTACGTCGCCGCGGGTAACGGGGGCCACGGCTGCGCCTCCGTTCACCGGGAGAAGTTCAAGCCGCTGGGAGGCCCCGACGGCGGCAACGGCGGTCAGGGCGGCAGCGTCATCCTCACCGTGGACGCGCAGATCACCACCCTGCTGGAGTACCACCACTCGCCCAAGCGCAAGGCGACCAACGGCAAGCCCGGCGCGGGCGGCAACCGGACCGGCGCCGAGGGCCACGACCTCGTCCTGCCGGTGCCGGACGGCACCGTCGTGATGGACCGGCAGGGCAACGTCCTCGCCGACCTGGTCGGCCACGGCACCAGCTTCGTCGTCGCCGCCGGCGGCCGGGGCGGCCTGGGCAACGCGGCGCTGGCCTCGTCCCGCCGCAAGGCGCCCGGCTTCGCGCTGCTCGGCGAGCCGGGTGAGGCCCGTGACATCGTCATGGAGCTCAAGTCCGTCGCCGACGTGGCCCTGGTGGGCTACCCGAGCGCCGGCAAGTCCTCGCTGATCTCGGTGATCTCCGCCGCCAAGCCGAAGATCGCGGACTACCCGTTCACCACCCTGGTCCCCAACCTCGGCGTGGTGACCGCCGGCGACTTCGTCTACACCGTCGCCGACGTCCCCGGCCTGATCCCGGGCGCCAGCCAGGGCCGCGGCCTCGGCCTGGAGTTCCTGCGGCACGTCGAGCGCTGCTCGGCGCTGGTCCACGTGCTCGACTGCGCGACCCTGGAGCCCGGCCGCGACCCGCTGACCGACCTGGAGACCATCGAGGCCGAGCTGGCGCAGTACGGCGGCCTGGAGGACCGGCCGCGACTGGTCGCGCTCAACAAGGTCGACGTCCCGGACGGCCAGGACATCGCCGACCTCACCCGGGCCTCGCTGGAGGAGCGCGGCTACCGCGTGTTCGAGGTGTCCGCCGCCTCCCGCAAGGGCCTGCGCGAGCTGAACTTCGCGATGGCGCAGATCGTCGCCGAGGCCCGCGCCGCCAAGCCGCTGGAGGAGTCCACCCGGATCGTGCTGCGGCCCACCGCCGTGGACGACGCGGGCTTCACCATCACCGAGGAGGACGGCGCCTTCCGCATCCGCGGTGTCAAGCCGGAGCGCTGGGTCCGCCAGACGGACTTCTCCAACGACGAGGCCGTCGGCTACCTCGCCGACCGGCTGGCCCGCCTCGGCGTGGAGGACAAGCTCTGGAAGGTCGGCGCCCACGAGGGCGACACCGTCATCATCGGCGCGGAGGACAACGCGGTCGTCTTCGACTGGGAGCCGACCATGGCCGCCGGCGCCGAGATGCTCGGCCGCCGCGGTGAGGACCACCGCCTGGAGAGCCCGCGTCCGGCGGTCGACCGCCGCCGCGACAAGCTGAAGAACCGCGACGCGGCCGAGTCCGAGTTCCTCGCCTTCGAGGCGCTCTCCAGTGGCCGCCAGGCCGCCGTCGAGGGCGACGACGACGAGGAGTAGGACCGGCCGGTCCGACCCGTGCAGTGCCGCGGCCCCGCCTCCCTCCCGGAGGCGGGGCCGCGGTGCGTTGATGAACGTCACTTCGCTTGGCGGGAGCCGGACTTGGCGGGACCGCCCCCGGCCCGGGGGCGGGACGGGGCCCGCCGGGCGGGTGCGGTCCGCCCGGCGTCCCGCGACCGGTCCGGGCCGGCCGGTGACCGGGGAGGGGCGCGGTCCAGCCGGTGAAATGCCCTGCGGACGGGCTGCGCCGATCGCGTAGATTGCGGGGGTGACGGCCGGGCCCGGGCCCGCCGTACCCGCACCACACCGGAAGGGCGTACAGCGAGATGAGCGAGGACTCACTGCGGCAGGAGGTCCTGACCGCACGACGGATCGTCGTCAAGGTCGGTTCCTCCTCTCTCACCACGGCGGCCGGCGGCCTGGACGCCGACCGGGTCGACGCCCTGGTGGACGCGCTCGCCAAGGTGCGCAGCGGCCCGGACGCCCCCGAGGTGGTCCTGGTCTCCTCCGGTGCCATCGCGGCCGGCCTGGCCCCGCTGGGACTGGACCGCCGGCCCAAGGACCTCGCCCGCCAGCAGGCCGCCGCGAGCGTCGGCCAGGGCCTGCTGGTCGCCCGCTACACCGCCTCCTTCGCCCGCTACGGCATCCGGGTCGGCCAGGTGCTGCTGACCGCCGAGGACGCCAGCCGGCGCGCCCACTACCGCAACGCCTACCGGACGCTGGACCAGTTGCTGGCGATGGGCGCGATGCCGATCGTCAACGAGAACGACACCGTCGCCACCGCCGAAATCAAGTTCGGTGACAACGACCGGCTGGCCGCGCTGGTCGCCCACCTGGTCCGGGCCGACCTGCTGGTGCTGCTCTCCGACGTGGACGGGCTCTACGACGGCGACCCGAGCCGCCCCGGCACCAGCCGGATCGCCCAGGTGGCCGGGCCGCACGACCTGGACGGCGTCTCGATCGGCAGCGCGGGCAAGGCCGGGGTCGGTACCGGCGGCATGGTCACCAAGGTGGAGGCGGCCCGGATCGCCACCGGCGCGGGCATCCCCGTGGTGCTCACCGCCGCCAGCCGGGCCGCCGACGCGCTGGCCGGCCGGCCCACCGGCACGCTCTTCCTGCGCACCGGCAGCCGCTCCTCCGACCGGCTGCTCTGGCTGGCGCACGCGAGCAGCCCGCGCGGCGCCCTCCACCTGGACGAGGGGGCCGTCGCGGCGGTCGTCTCGGGGGGCGCCTCGCTGCTGCCCGCCGGGGTCACCAAGGTCGACGGGGAGTTCGCCGCGGGTGATCCGGTGGACCTTCTTGGCGAAAACGGCCACATCGTGGCGCGCGGACTGGTCAACTTTGATGCGAGGGAGCTGCCCCGGCTGCTCGGCCGGTCCACCCGAGACCTGGCCCAGGAGTTCGGTGCCGCGTACGAGCGCGAGGTCGTCCACCGCGACGACCTGGTCGTCCTGCGGGGCTGACCGGTCCGCGGGCGCGGCGGCGGTGCGGGCCTTGCCGCGGGCGAGGGGGCGCAGCCGTACGCGCCGGACCGGGGCCGGCGGGTACGACGACACGAGATCGCCGAACAGGAGGCCGCCGGTGGAACGCAGGCGCGAGGCAGCGCTGACCGGAGGAACGGCGGGCCGGCGGCTGACCAGCATCGACGGCGGGCGCGGGGCGGACACCCCGGCCGGGCCGGCCGGTCCGCCGCCGCAGGAGCCCGGCGCGCTACGCGGGGTCCGGCCGGACCGCCGGGACGAGGGGGAGCCGCCCACGGTGCCCGAACAGGCCCGGCTCTGGCACGTGGTGCTGAGCGTGGCGGGGCAGACCACCCCGCTGTCCGCGTTGCGGGCGGGCCTGGAGCGGCTGGCGCACGACCACTCGTTCTTCCTGACCGCCCGCTACGCGGCCGACCACGCGGAGATCCGCTACTGGGAGCAGGCCCGGGACCTGCACGACGCGGCGGCGATCGCGCTGCGGCTCTGGGGCGAGCACAAGGTGACCGCGAACCTGCCGCCGTGGGAGATCGTCGGGCTGGAGGTGGTCGACCGGGCGACGTACCACAAGCGCGTCGCCGAGGGCTTCGGCGGCCCGCCGCCCCATCCGGGCGGGGTGCACCCGTACTGACGCACGTGCCGTGCCCGGGGCACGGCACGTGCGGGCCTTGCCGGGCACCCATGTCTCACCGGGCGAAATGCCCGGTGGGCGGGGGCGGCGCACTCGCTACCCTTGGCGCATGACCAGCGACCTCGCCACCGCCGACAGCCCCGTCCTCGCCGTAGCGCGCCGAGCCCGGGAGGCCGCCGCCGTGCTCGCCCCGCTCCCGCGCCGGGCGAAGGACGCCGCGCTGTCGGCGATCGCGGACGCCCTGGTGGCCCGGAGCGCCGAGATCACCGCCGCCAACGCCGAGGACGTCGCCCGGGCCCGTGAGGCGGGTACCGCCGAGTCGGTGATCGACCGCCTGACCCTCACCGACGAGCGGATCGCCGCGATCGCCTCGGACGTCCGCGACGTGGCCGGCCTGCCCGACCCGGTCGGCGAGGTGGTGCGCGGCTACACCCTGCCCAACGGCCTGGACGTGCGGCAGGTCCGCGTCCCGCTCGGCGTGGTCGGCATCATCTACGAGGCCCGTCCGAACGTCACCGTGGACGCCGCCGCACTCTGCCTGAAGTCCGGCAACGCGGTACTGCTGCGCGGTTCGGCCTCGGCCTACCGCTCCAACACCGCGCTGATCGCGGTGCTGCGCGACGCCGTCGTCTCGGCGGGCCTGCCCGCCGACGTGATCCAGCTCGTCCCGGGCGAGAGCCGGGACTCCGTCCAGGAGCTGATGCGCGCCCGGGGCCTGGTGGACGTGCTGATCCCGCGCGGCGGGGCCTCGCTGATCCGTACCGTGGTCGAGGGCTCGACCGTGCCGGTGATCGAGACGGGGACGGGCAACTGCCACGTCTACGTGGACGCCGAGACGGACCTGGCGATGGCCGTCGGCATCCTGCTGAACTCGAAGGCGCAGCGGGTCAGCGTCTGCAACTCGGCCGAGACCCTGCTCGTCCACCAGGACGTCGCGGGGGCCTTCCTGCCGCTCGCGCTGGCGGCCCTGGCCCAGGCCGGGGTGACGGTGCACGGCGACGACGCGGTCCTCAAGGCCGCGGAGGGCTCGGCGGCGACCGTGGTGCCGGCCACCGAGGCGGACTGGGAGACCGAGTACCTCTCCCACGACCTGGCGGCGGCCGTGGTGCCCTCGCTGGAGGCCGCCGTCGCGCACATCCGCCGCTGGTCCTCCGGCCACACCGAGGCGATCGTGACCACCTCGCAGGCCGCGGCCCGCCGTTTCACCCAGTTGGTCGACGCGACGACGGTGGCCGTCAACGCCTCGACGCGGTTCACCGACGGCGGTGAGTTCGGCTTCGGCGCCGAGATCGGCATCTCGACCCAGAAGCTGCACGCCCGCGGCCCGATGGGCCTGCCGGAGCTGACCAGCACCAAGTACATCGTCACTGGTGACGGGCATGTCCGGGGCGAGGCGACGCAGACCGTGGGCGGGGCGGCCGACGCCGGCTGAGCCGGCCGGGAGCCCCCGGCGGGCGGTCCGCGTCACACGGGTGACGGACCAAGTGCGAGGAGCCACAGACAAAACGCCCGACCGGTAATACGCTGAATCCGTGGCTGACGATGTGGGGGGCTTGCCGTACCCCGACGGCGCCGACCACGGTGGTGCGGACGACGAGTTCGCCACCGTGGTCTTCGATGAGGCCTTCGTCCGGTCCGCCGCCGTGCACGAGCCGACAGCCAAGGAGCGGCAGCTCGCCGCCGCCGAGGCCCGGTTCGAGCCGGACGCGGTGGTACCGGGCTGGGGCTATGACGTTCCCGTGGGGGACGGGGTGCCGCTGGAGCTGCGCCCCTACCCGAGCGGACTGGACGACGACCGCCTCTACCCCGATCCGTGGTCGGGCCCCGGCCGGGTGGTCGGGCGCCGGGCCGGGCGCTGGGGGCGGGACAGTGTCTACGACCCGGTCCGGTCGCGGCGCGGGCGCTATGTCGCCCAGCAGCGCTGGCACCGGCCGGTGGCCTGGGTGCTCGCCGTGATCATGGGCGTGAGCCTGGTCGCGGTGGCGGTCGCGGCGGTCTACCAGGGTGTGGGCGGCTCCGGTGGCGGTACGCCCCGGCGGCCCGACTCGGGGAGCAGCAGCGCGGGTGTCGATCCGGCGCCGACGCCGGCCGAACCGTCGCTCGTGGTCACCGCGCCGGCGGGCTGAGGCACTGGCTCGCGGACGCTGCGCCGGAGTGCGCCGGGGTGCGTTCGCGCGCCGGGCCTCCGGTCACGGAGCGCTCCCGGGAATCTGGGTGAACACCCTCGTGGCGGGGCGCGGATGCGGCTTACCCTGGTGTCATGGGTGACCCGCGAGAGCCTCCGGAGGGTGCGCCCGACGGTGGTTCCGGAAGCGATGACGAGTACCGGTCCGTCGTCTTCGACGAATCCTTCGTCCGTGCTGCCCGGATCCAGGAGCTCTCCGCCCGGGAGCGGCTGGCGGGCTCGTTCGGCCGGGCCACCCGCCCGCGGGTGCGGCTCGGTCCGCTGGGCACCGTGCCGCGGCAGGCGCTCGCGCTGCTGCTGTTGATCCTGCTGGCCTTCGCGGCCGCCGTGTACTTCGGCATCAGTACGCCGAACCGGCAGACCTCCCGCCCCGAGGGCAGCCAACTGACCGTCAGCCTGGTGGCGTTGAGCCCGGTGTCGGCCGTGCGGCCGGTCGCCGACCCGGCCGCCCCGTTCGCCGCGCTGCCGCCCGGCTACGGGGACGGTGCCATCGGTCTGGGGACGCCCGCCGGGGCGGCCACCGCGCACTTCAGCAAGATCGAGGTCACCAAGGCGCTCGACACCGTCCAGCGCTATCTGGTGGCGTCCTCGCTGGCGCCGACGGCCCTGGTCCAGGGGTCGACCGCCGATGTGCGGGCCTTCGTGACGCCCGGCGAGCAGGCCCAGTTCGACGCCAGTGCGGCGCACCCCGTCGACGACCGCCACCACGCGCTGACCGGGTGGGTGGTCCGGTTCGACCCGGCGCAGGTCGCGCTGGCCGCCGACAGCGTGAAGGTGGCCGGAGCGATGCGGATCGACGAGGCGGACAGCACCACCCTGCAGATCACCACCGACCACACCTTCGTCTACGCGCTCAAGCCCGCCGGGGCCCCGAGCGGCGCACCGGTGACGCTGGAGACCGTCCGGCGGCAGCTGACCTTCCAGTTCGACCGGATCGACCTGGCCTCCGCCCAGCTGCGGCTGGTGGACTCGGTGCTCCAGGCCGGGCCGGCGCCCTGCGCCGGCTCGCTGGCCGGGTACGTCCGGCCGCTGCTGGCGGGGGCGGACGGCGCCGTGACCGGTGCGCAGCCGACGGAGGGTGCGCAGCCGCCGGAGGGCGTGCAGCCGATCGATCCGGGCAACCACGCCCGTCCGGCCTGGCAGGTCTGCGGGGTCCTGGCGGGCAGCTGACGTCCGGCGGCGGGCCCCGTCGCGGCCGGCCGCTCGGGCACACCGGGGCCGCCGCGGGGGCAACAGCGGGTGCCGGGGCCGGGGACGCCGACGGCCCCCGGCGGGAAGCCGGGAGCCGTCGGGAGCCGTCGCGGGATCAGTCCTCGTCGCGCGGCGTCGAGGAGCCGTTGGCGCGGGTGGCGCCGGTGAAGGTGTCGCGGAGCTTGCCGCCGACGGTGGCGGCGCCGCCGGCGACGTCGCGGATCAGGCCCATCAGCGGGTCCTTGCTCTCCTTCACCGAGGTCGTGTAGTGGTCGGCCGCGGCCTTCCACTGCTCGCCGACCGAGGTGTCGCCGTCGTCGGAGCGGCGCGGGTAGGCGCCGGCCAGGATCGAGCGGTACTCCTCGCTCTCCGCCCACTTCTTCAGCTTGGCGACCCGCACCACCGCGAACGGGTGGCTCTGCGGCAGCACCTGCAGCAGCTTGAGCACGCCGTCGCGCAGGTCCCCGGCCCTGTCGTACTCCTCGGCCTGCTCCAGGAAGGCGTCGACGTTCATCTCGGCCAGGTTGTGGCCGCCGGCCAGCTTCATCAGGGCCCGCATGGAGGCCTGGAGGTCCTGTCCGGCGAGCAGGCCGGCCCGGTCGCTGGAGAGCTCGGCCTTGCGGAACCACTCCTTGAGGGCCGTCACGATCGCCATGATCGCGAGGTTGCCGAGCGGCACCCAGGCGATCCGGGCGGCGATGTTGGTGAGGATCAGCAGCATCGTCCGGTAGACCGCGTGGCCGGACATCGCGTGGCCGACCTCGTGGCCGATGACGGAGCGCAGCTCCTCCTCGTCCAGGAGCTCGACCAGGCCGCTGGTCACCACGATGATCGGGGTGTCGATGCCGATGCAGTAGGCGTTGACCGTCGGGTCCTGGGAGACGTAGAGGTCCGGGACCTTCTCCAGGTCCAGCACGTACGCGGCGTCGCGCACCATCCCGTGCAGCTCGGGGAACTGCCGCTCGGACGTCTTCACCGCGGTGGCCAGGAACATCAGCCGGATCGAGCGCTCGGAGACCAGCCCGGCGAGCTTCTTCAGGATGTCGTCGAAGCCGGTCAGCTTGCGCAGCGCGACGAGCGCGGAGCGGTCCGCCGGGTGCTCCCAGGCGCGGGTGGAGATCTCCGGGAAGCGCTGGCGGCGCCGGCTCGGGGTCTTCGAGGTCGTATCGGTCATGGTGTGAGTACCCTCCTGGTCGACGGCGGCCCCGGCAGCTGGCCGGCCCCCGCTGGTCTTCGCCTGCAACGACTGTCTGTGCAACGTCCGTGGTTGCGTACTCGTCCCCGGGCTCACCCTACGCGGCGCGAACGGCGCCGCAGGGGGCGGTGGCCGTCGCGGGTGTGAGGCCGGTTTACCCTGAATGCCCTGGAGAGCCGAGACCAGACCTGGCCGCGGTACCGAGCAGTCCGAGGAGCCCGCAGATGTCCACCTCCGCCCTTGTCAGCCTGGCCGGCCCGATCTCCACGGAGAACGGCCCGGGGCTCTTCCTGCGGATCATCGTGGTGGCCTCCTTCGTCGGCGTCGGCCTGCTGGCGTGGGTCCTGCTGCGGGCCGGCCGCAACAACTGAGCACCCTCCCGCCGGGCTCCGCCGGGCGCCCGGCTCACGCCGGATCAGACGCGGTGGGCCGCCGAGCGGTTGCCGTGTCGGCACCCGTACGATGACAGGCGGGCCCTCACCGGCCCGCACACCCTGGTCCGTCATCCGAGCCGAGAAGGTCCGCCGACCATGAGCACTGCCGCCGCACTCCCCGTCCTGAACCTGCTCGCCTCCGAGGGCGAGGGGGGCAATCACGACAGCCTCAACCCGTACCTGACGGGTGGCGCCGCGCTGTTCATCCTGCTGCTGCTGCTCTACGTCACCACGCGCTTCAACCGGGACCGCTGAGCGGGGCACCGAGCCCCCGCCGGGGCGGCTCGGGGAGCGTCCGGCGGGAGCGCCGGCCGCTCCCTCACGCGTCCTCCCGGCGGCCGCCACCCGGTCGTTCCCGCCCCGTCACGGGCGTCGCGTAAGGTGTGGCGCCATGGGAGAGCAGGCCGGGAATCCCGGCGGACCGGAACCGGTGAAGAAGCGGCTCGGTGTGATGGGCGGCACCTTCGACCCGATCCACCACGGGCACCTGGTCGCCGCCAGCGAGGTGGCGAGCGCGTTCCACCTCGATGAGGTGATCTTCGTGCCGACCGGACAGCCGTGGCAGAAGACCGACCGCCTGGTGACGCCGGCCGAGGACCGCTACCTGATGACGGTCATCGCCACGGCGGAGAACCCGCAGTTCTCGGTCAGCCGGATCGACATCGACCGCGAGGGCCCGACCTACACCGTCGACACCCTGCGCGACCTGCGCGCGCTCCACCCGGACGCCGACCTCTTCTTCATCACCGGCGCCGACGCGCTCGCGCAGATCCTCTCCTGGCGGGACTCCGAGGAGCTCTTCTCGCTCGCCCACTTCATCGGCTGCACCCGGCCGGGGCACACTCTGTCGGACGCCGGACTTCCGGTGGGCGGGGTCTCCCTGGTGGAGGTCCCGGCGCTGGCCATCTCCTCCACGGACTGCCGCAACCGGGTCGCCAAGGGCGAACCGGTCTGGTACCTCGTCCCGGACGGCGTGGTCCGCTACATCGACAAGCGGGCGCTCTACGCGCCGCACCGGACCTGATCCCCGGAGGGGCCGACGGATGACCGATCGCAGGGGACAGCAGGACGACTGGTCCACCGGGCAGTACCAGCAGCAGTACCCGCCCCAGCAACAGGGCGGCTACGAGCAGCAGTACGACCAGTACGGGCAGCCGGTCCCGCCGGCGCAGCCCTACGGGCAGGACCAGTACACCGCCTACCAGGGGCAGGGCCAGGACCAGTACCAGCAGGCGTACCAGCCGTACGAGCAGCAGCAGCCGCAGCAGGGCGGCGGGTACGACCAGCAGCAGTACGACCAGTACGACCAGTACGACCCGTACGGGCAGCCGCAGCAGGGCGGCGTCCAGGCGTACCAGCAGCCCGGGGCCTACCAGGGGCAGTACCAGCAGGGGTACCAGCCGTACGAGCAGCAGCAGCAGCCGCGGCAGGGCGGCGGGTACGACCAGCAGGGCGGCTACGACCAGCAGTACGCGACCGCGCCGCAGCCGGTCGTCACCGAGCCGGTGGCCGAGCGGGCCGCCCCGGCGCCGCCGCGACCCCGGACGCCCCGGCCGGCCCCCGCCGAGGCGGCGCCGGCCCGGCCCGCGGCGCCGTCCGAGCAGGTCGGCGGAAGCCGCGCGGCCAAGGCCGCCGGCGGCGTCGGCAAGACGCCCACGGGCGACTACCCCACCGGTGAGTTCACCTTCGTCGACGAGGAGGCGGAGGAGACCGAGGACGTCATCGACTGGCTGAAGTTCGCCGAGTCGCGCAGCGAGGTGCGCGCCGAGCGCCGCCGCAAGCTCCGCAACCGGCTGGTCGGCGTCGGCGTGGTGCTGGCCCTCGCCGCGGCCGGCACCGGCGGCTACCTCTGGTTCACCGGCGACAAGCAGAGCGCGGCGACCGCCGCGGGCCCGCGCCAGGTCAACGTGGTGCACCTGCGGGACCTCCAGGGCAAGGTCTCCAGCGCGCTGCTGGTCAACGACGCCTCGGGGCACAAGGGCACCGTGCTGCTGCTCCCGGACACGCTGCGCCTGCCCGGCCCGGGCGACCCGCCGGTCACCACGGTCGGCCAGGCGATGGACAGCGTCGGTCCGTCCGCCACCCGGGACGCCCTGGCCACCGTGCTGGGCGCCCCGGTGGCCGGCACCTGGCGGCTCGACACGCCGTACCTGGAACTGCTGGTCGCCCAGCTCGGCGGGGTCCGGGTGGACACCAACGCCGAGACCCACGAGGGCGGCAAGCCGGACGGCAAGCTGCTCGCCGCCGCGGGCAAGAACACCCTGCTGAGCGGGAAGGCCGCGGTCGCCTACGCCACCCTGCAGGGGGCCGGCGAGGGCCGTGACGCCCAACTGGCCCGGTTCGGGCAGGTGATGGACGCGGTGGTGCGGACCATGCCGACCGAGTTCAAGGACGCCAAGGACGACGTGCACCGGATGAACGCGGTGCTCGACCCGTCGCTGCCCGAGGACGCCCTGGCCGGCGTGCTGGTCCAGCTCGCCCAGCAGGCGAAGGACGGCCACCTCGGGACCACGGTGCTGACCGTGAAGCCGGACGGCTCGCTGGACGAGGCCGCCGCCGGCCAGCAGGTCAAGGACGTGCTGGGCGGCACGGTGAAGTCCGCCACCTCGGCCGACACCCCGGCCCGGGTCTCGATCCAGGACGCCACCGGCAACGACCAGGCGGCCGCCGCCGCGCAGGTCCAGGTGGTGAACGCGGGCCTCACCTTCATCCCCGGCGGGACGAAGACCGCGGCCCAGGCCGCCAGTGAGATCCGCTACACCGACGACGCCCGGCAGGCCGCGGCGAAGTCCCTGGCGCTGAGCCTCAACCTGCCGGAGACGGCGGCGAAGAAGGTCACCGACGCGCAGAACGCCGACCTGGTGGTCGTCCTCGGCAAGGACTACCAGCCGCCGAAGACCCCGTAGGGCGGCGGCGGCCCCGCGTCCTCCACGCAGGGTCGTGGGGGCTCGGGGCGGGGCCGCGGCGGGCGCGGGCCGGTAAACGGTTCCTGGGCCACCTGGGCGGCGTGAGATCCTGGAAGGCGATGCCCGGCCCCGTGCCGGGCATCGCCCCCAAGCCGCCGAGCCGGAAGAACA
This sequence comes from Kitasatospora sp. NPDC005748, assembly GCF_040630735.1. Classification (NCBI taxonomy): domain Bacteria; kingdom Bacillati; phylum Actinomycetota; class Actinomycetes; order Kitasatosporales; family Streptomycetaceae; genus Kitasatospora; species Kitasatospora sp. NPDC005748. Next base: position 21,481 of record NZ_JBEXYD010000035.1, on the reverse strand, counting down.
TCGTGACCGCCACCGAGCACAGCCAGGAAATCATCAACGTCGCCGCCCAGGCGGCGGCCGACAAGCTGGCGCACAACATCATCGCGTTCGACGTCAGCGACGTGCTGTCGATCACCGACGCGTTCCTGATCGCCTCCGCGAACAACGACCGCCAGGTCAAGTCCATCGCCGAGGAGATCGAGGACAAGCTGCGCGAGCAGCTGGACATCAAGCCGGTGCGCCGGGAGGGCGAGCGCGACGGCCGCTGGATCCTGCTCGACTACCTGGACATCGTGGTGCACGTCCAGCACTCCGAGGAGCGCTCCTTCTACTCCCTGGACCGGCTCTGGAAGGACTGCCCCGAGCTGCCGCTGCCGGCCGACGCGCTGGCCTCGCGCAACCGCCCCGACGCGCACACCGACGAGGCCGGCAACGCCCTCGCCCCGGCCGAGGCCGCCCCGGCCGACAACTTCGGCGCCGAGGACTACAGCTGAGCCGGGAGGCGCGGGGCCCGCGCATCGTCTTCTGGCGGCACGGCCAGACCTCCTGGAACCTCGAATCGCGGTTCCAGGGCAGCACGGACATCGAGCTGACCGGCCAGGGCGTCCTGCAGGCCCAGCGGGCGGCCCGGCTGCTCTCCGGCCTGCGCCCCGACCTGCTGATCTCCTCGGACCTCCAGCGCGCCCGGCGGACCGCCGACGAGCTGGCCGTGATCACCGGCCTGGACGTGCAGCACCACGAGGGGCTGCGCGAGACCTACGCCGGCTCCTGGCAGGGGCTGACCAACGCGGAGATCCGGGCCCGGTTCCCGGAGGAGTACGAGGCCTGGGCGCAGGGCGAGCCCGTCCGGCGCGGCGGCGGAGAACTCTCCACCGAGGTCGCCGACCGTTCGGTGCCGGTGGTGCTGGACGCGGTCGGCAAGCTGCCGGAGGACGGCACGCTGGTGGTCGTCAGCCACGGCGGCACCATCCGCACCATGCTCGGGCGGCTGCTCGGACTGGAGCCGGAGCTCTGGGAGTGCTTCGGCGGCCTGTCCAACTGCTGCTGGTCCGTGCTGGGCCGCGGCGCGCGCGGCTGGCGCCTGCTGGAGCACAACGCGGGCACCCTCCCGCAGCCGGTGATCGGCGACGACACCTGACCGGCGACGGCACCTGACCGGTGGCGACGGCCGATCGGCGACGGTCGAGCCGCGCCCCCGCCGTTCGCCGGCACCGCGCGGGGACGGATTTCGCAGTTCCGGGCCTGACCGGTTAGAGTCTTCCTCGTTCGCACGGAAGAAACGCGGCCCGGAAGGGAAGCGGGAAATCCGGTGAGTGCGGGGCTGTAGCTCAGTTGGTAGAGCGCTTGCATGGCATGCAAGAGGTCCGGGGTTCAATTCCCCGTAGCTCCACTCCGCACCTGCGGTCCGCGAGGGCCGTGCGTGTCGCGGGGCTGTAGCTCAGTTGGTAGAGCGCTTGCATGGCATGCAAGAGGTCCGGGGTTCAATTCCCCGTAGCTCCACAGACCGCGAGAAGGCCGTCACCCACCGGGTGGCGGCCTTCGGCGTTCCCCGGGCCCCGGACGCCAGCGCGCCGGGCCCCGCCCGTTCAGGAGTGGCAGCTGTTCAGCCAGCCGCCGGGCGGCAGCGCGGCGAGCTCCTCGATCCGCTCACGGTCCCCGTCCCCGTCCGGGAGGTAGACCACCACGTAGGTCTCGGGCACCCCGGGCAGCGTCAGGTACGAGGCGTTCAGCCGCAGCACCCCGACCTGCGGGTGCCGGAACACCCGCAGCGACGTCTCCGGCGGTGCCACCTCCTGCCGGGCCCAGAGGTCCCGGAACAGCTCGCTCTTCGCCGACAGCCCCTGCACGTGCTGCTCCCAGACCGGCTCGCCGACGTGTTTGCCGTACGCGGCCCGCAGCACCGCCACCATCCGCGGCAGCGCCTCCGCGCGGTTCAGGAACGGGTTGCAGCACGGCGGCATGAGCAGCGTGCACCAGATGCTGTTGAACCGCCCGCTGGGCGTCACGTTCCGGTTCGTCCCGAACAGCGACTCGTACGACCGGTTGTACATCAGCACGTCGAACCGGGTGTTCGAGACCGCGGCCGGCAGCGGCGCGAGGGCGTCCAGGATGGCCTGGGTGGACGGGTCGAGGACGGGGGGCTCGGGCCGGCTGCTCGGGCTCGCGGACACCCCGGCGAGCCGGAACAGGTGCTCCCGTTCGGTGTCGTCCAGCCGCAGCGTCCGGGCCACCGCCGCCAGCACCTGCTCGCTGGCGTTGATCGGCCGCCCCTGCTCCAGCCAGGTGTACCAGGTGACGCCGACCCCGGAGAGCTGCGCCACCTCCTCCCGGCGCAGCCCCGGCGTGCGGCGGCGCAGCCCCGGCGGCAGGCCGACCTCCTCGGGGGTGACCCGGGCGCGGCAGGCCTTGAGGTAGCCGGCCAGCTCGGTGCGGCGGCGGTCCTGCCGGCGCGGTCCGACGGGGGTGGCGGTGCGGTCGTCCAGGACGGTCATACCCGCCATCGTGCCGCAGACCGGGCGGCCGAGACAGGTGCTGCCAGTACCAGGATCGGCAGGCTCTAACCACCAGTACCGGACGCGCCGCAGGCTGGGCCCATGACGGACCTTCAGATCCGGCCCGGTGCGGCCGGCGCCACCACCACCGGCGGCCCGGCCACCAGGCCCGGGCTGCTCCTCACCCTCCTGCTCTGCGGCCAGTTCATGGCCATCCTGGACGTCTCCATCGTCAACGTCGCGGTGCCGACCATCCGCACCGACCTGCACGCCTCGGGCGCGGCCCTCCAACTCGTGATCGCCGGCTACACCATCGCCTACGCGGTGCTGCTCATCACCGGGGCCCGGCTGGGCGCCCGCTACGGCTACAGCCGGCTGTTCCAGCTGGGCCTGGCCGCCTTCACCCTCGCCTCGCTGGCCTGCGGGCTGGCACCGGCCACCGGCTGGCTGATCGCCTTCCGGCTGCTCCAGGGCGCCGGCTCGGCGCTGATGGTGCCGCAGGTCATGAGCCTGCTGCAGCGCACCTTCACCGGCGCCGCCCGGACCAGGGCGCTCGGCCTCTACTCGGCCGTGCTGGCCGGCGGTCTGGCGGTCGGCCAGGTGCTCGGCGGAGTCCTGGTCAGCGCCGACCTGTTCGGGACGGGCTGGCGCCCGGTCTTCCTGGTCAACGTGCCGATCGGGCTGGCCCTGCTGGCGGCCGGCGCCCGGCTGCTGCCGAGCCTGCCGGGCGACCGCGGGCGCGGGTTCGACCTCCCCGGCCTGGTGGTGCTCGGCGCGGCCCTCGGGCTGCTGGTGGTGCCGCTGGTGCTCGGCCACGAACTGGGCTGGCCCGTCTGGGGCTGGGCGATGCTCGCCGCCAGCGCCGTCCTGTTCGCCCTGTTCGCGGTGGTCGAGCGGCGGATCGCCCGGCGCGGCGGACAGCCGCTGATCAGCGGCCGGGTGCTGCGGACGGCCACGCTGCGACCGGCGGCGGGCGCGATCTTCATGATCATGGCCGCCTTCGCGGGCTTCCTGTTCGCCTTCGCGCTGCACCAGCAGTCCGGCCTCGGGCACAGCGCGCTGCGGGCCGGCCTCTGCTCGGCGCCGATGGCGCTCGGCTTCGGGTTCTCCAGCCTGCACTGGCACCGGCTGCCCGCCCGGCTGCACGGCGTCCTGCCGCTGCTCGGCGCCGGGCTGCTCGTCCCCGGCTATCTGCTGCTCGGGCTGCTGCTCGGCGGCGGCGCGGAGATCGGCCCGGTGGCGCTGCTGCTGATGACCGGGCTGGGCCTCGTGGCCGGCTGCACGTACTCGCCGCTGTTCGCCCGGGCGCTGGGCGGCGTCGCCCCGGCCGACGCGGCGGACGCCAGCGGGGTGATGGTGACGGTCGTACAGCTCGGCCAGGTGGTCGGGGTCGCGGTGCTGGGCTCGGTCTTCCTCGGCGGGGTCTCGCTGCCGGCGGCGGCCCGGGACTCCGGACACGCCCTGCTGGTGACCACCGCCGCGATCGCGGGCCTGGTCGGCGTCGGCGCGGCCTTCGCCGCCCGCGCCCGCCCGACGGCCGGGTAGTACCTCCGGTAACGGATTCGTGGAGCACCCCTTCGACCGTGTAAAGTAGTCGATGTCGCCGAGGGAAACCGAAGGAAACCTCCGGTGACGCAGCAGGTCAAGGGGCTGTAGCTCAGTTGGTAGAGCGCTTGCATGGCATGCAAGAGGTCCGGGGTTCAATTCCCCGTAGCTCCACAGCAGTCGAGGGCCGTCTCCCGTTCCGGGAGGCGGCCCTCGGTGTTTTCCGGGGCGCGCCGGCCGCGTTTCCGGGGCGCCCGGGGTGCTTTCCGCGGCGTCCGGGGTGCGTTCTCGCGGCCCGGGATCCCTCCGTCGGGTTCGGGGGCGCTCGCGGCCCCGGCGGTCCGGGGTTTTCCGAACGGCTCGGCAGCCGGCCCCGCCGGACCGCTACCGTCGTCCCATGGCCGATCTGGAGCGCAGGCGCAACGAGGAGCTGGCCCGGATACTGCACCAGCTCGGCTGGAACCCGGAGCGCCTGGCCCGCGAGGTGAACCTCACCCTGCCGCCCGGCCTGGCGATCAGCTCCACCGCCCCGTACAAGTGGCGCGACCGGGGCATGGTCCCGCGAAGCCCGCACGACCAGACGGTCTGCGAGGTGCTCGGCCGCGCCCTCGGCATCGCCGTCACCTACGAGCAGCTCTGGGGCCGGATGGGCGGCAACCGGGGGGCCAAGATCCTCTCGCCGCGGCTGCTCACCGACCCCTGGACGGCCGACACCGCCCAGACCGCGTTGCGCGAGGCGGCCACCGACGCCGGCCCGGTCCGTCTCACCGACCTGTTCCGCGGCGCCGACCTCGACCAGGCCGCCGGCCGGCTGGGCACCGCCCCGCCCCCGGTCGGCGGCGGGGAGGGCGCGCTGCGGATCGACCCCGCGCTGGTCGGGGAGCTCCGGCTCTCCTACCGGAGCAAGCTGCGGCTGGAGCGGGCCTGCGGCGGCGGCCTGGTGCTCGGGCCGACCCGGGCCGAGCTGGCCATGGTCGCGAAGCTGCTGGAACTCGGCGGTTACGACGAGGAGTTGGGCCGCGTGCTGTACGGCACGGCCAGTCGGCTGGCCCGGCTGGCGGGCTGGGCCGCGTACGACCTGGGGCACGAGGCGGCCGCCCAGCGGGCGTTCGTGGCCGCGCTGCGCGCCGCCCACCTCAGCGGGGACCTGCGGCTCGGGGTGGGCGTGGTGGGCTGCCTGGTGGTGCTGGCCACCCAGGGCGGGGGAGGGCGCGGGCTGGACGCGGTCACCGTGCTCGCCGGGGTGCTGGAGACGGCGGGTGACGCGCTCGGGCCGGTCGACCGGGCCCTGCAGCTCGGCCGGATGGCCCGGGCGTACGGGCGGCGCGGCGAGCCGGAGGAGCTGGCGGCGGTGGCCGGGCGGGCGTTCGCGGAGCTGGACGCCGCGGCGGGTGCGGGTGCTTCTGCCGGTGCGGGTGCCGGTGCGGGTGCTTCTGCCAGTGCCGGTGCCGGTGCCGGCACTGGTGCCGGTGCGTCTGCTTGTGCTTGTGCGGGGCAAGGTGCGGCTTCCGGCGCGGGTGCCGGGCCGGATGTGGCGCAGGCCCGGGCGGACCTCGCGGGGATGGTGGGGGAGGGCCACCTGTTCCTCGGCGACCACCGCGGCGCCCAGGCCCTGCTCACCGAGGCGGTGGCCGGGCTCGGCCCCGGCCGCGCGCGGGCCAGGGCCCTGCTGATGGTCCGGCTGGCGGACTCCCAGCGCCGCACCGGCTCCCTCCGGGAGGCCGCCGACACGGCCGAGCGGGCACGCGCCCTGGCCGCGGGCATGCAGTCCGAACGGGTGGCCCGCGCGCTGCGCGACTTCGACGCGGCCTCGCGGTCGATATCTCCGGAGGAGGCCTGAGCCCCTTGCGGTACCCTGAGCCCATGCGAACCGTGCGCCTGCTCCTTAGCCGGCCGCGCTGACCAGGACCGGCCGCGCCCCAGGGCGGGTGCCGGAGTCGGCGTGGCACCCCCTCCTGCGAGGGGCTTTTTTGTTTTCCGCCGCCTTTCGTGCCGCGCCCGGCCCTGTGCCCGGTTCGCCCACTGACATCGATGGAGCCTGAAGGACCATGAGCGAGACGACCCCTGCTTCCGGCGCGGCCGAGGCCGCGACCGAGCCGTTCCGGTACAGCGCCACCCTGGCAGCGGAGATCGAGTCCCGCTGGCAGGACATCTGGGAGAAGGAGGGCACGTTCAGCGCCCCCAACCCGGCCGGTGACCTGGCCGACCCGAGCGCCGGGGACGTCTCCGCGAAGCCGCACAGCTTCATCATGGACATGTTCCCGTACCCCTCCGGCGCGGGCCTGCACGTCGGCCACCCGCTGGGCTACATCGCCACCGACGTCTTCGCCCGCTACCAGCGGATGACCGGCCACAACGTGCTGCACACGCTGGGCTACGACGCGTTCGGCCTGCCCGCCGAGCAGTACGCGGTGCAGACCGGTACCCACCCGCGGGTCTCCACCGAGGCCAACATCGCCAACATGCGCCAGCAGCTGCGCCGGCTGGGCCTGGGCCACGACCCGCGCCGCTCGATCTCCACGATCGACCCGGAGTACTACCGCTGGACCCAGTGGATCTTCCTGCAGATCTTCAACTCCTGGTACGACGAGGAGGCCGGCCGGGCCCGCCCGATCGCCGAGCTGATCGCCGGCTTCGCGGACGGCTCGCGCGAGGTCCCCGGCGGCCGCGCGTGGTCGGAGCTGTCCGCCGCCGAGCGCGACGAACTGCTGGGCGACTACCGGCTGGCGTACTCCAAGGAGGTGCCGGTCAACTGGTGCCCCGGGCTGGGCACCGTGCTGGCCAACGAGGAGGTCACCGCGGACGGCCGCTCCGAGCGCGGCAACTTCCCGGTGTTCAAGTCGAACCTGCGCCAGTGGATGATGCGGATCACCGCCTACTCGGACCGGCTGATCTCCGACCTGGACCTGCTGGACTGGCCCGAGGCCATCAAGCTGCAGCAGCGCAACTGGATCGGCCGCTCGGAAGGCGCCCGGGTCGACTTCGCGGCCCCCGGCGACCGGAAGATCACCGTCTTCACCACCCGCCCCGACACCCTGTTCGGCGCCACCTACATGGTGCTGGCCCCCGAGCACGACCTGGTCGACTCGATCGTGCCGGCCGCCTGGCCCGCCGGCACCCGTGACGAGTGGACCGGCGGCGCCGCCACCCCGGCCGAGGCCGTCGCCGCCTACCGCGCGAGTGCCGCCGCCAAGTCCGACGTGGAGCGCCAGGTCGAGGCCAAGGTCAAGACCGGTGTCTTCACCGGCGCCTACGCGGTCAACCCGGTCAGCGGCGAGCCCGTCCCGGTCTTCGTCGCCGACTACGTGCTGATGGGCTACGGCACCGGCGCGATCATGGCCGTCCCGGCCCACGACCACCGCGACTTCGCGTTCGCCCGCGCCTTCGAGCTGCCGATGCGCTGCGTCGTCAAGCCGACCGACGGCCGCGACGAGGACCCGCACACCTGGGACGACGCCTTCAGCACGTACGACTCCGTCATCGTCAACTCGGCCCACGCCGAGGGCACCGAGAACGGCATCTCGCTGGACGGTCTGAGCGTCGCCGACGGCAAGGCCGCCGTCACCGCCTGGCTGGCCGAGCGCGGCATCGGCGAGGGCACCGTCAACTACCGCCTGCGCGACTGGCTGTTCAGCCGCCAGCGGTACTGGGGCGAGCCCTTCCCGATCGTCTACGACGAGGACGGCGTGATGCACGCGCTGCCCGAGTCGATGCTGCCGGTCGAGGTCCCCGAGGTGGACGACTACTCGCCGCACACCTACGACCCGTTCGACTCGACCTCCTCCCCGAAGACGCCGCTGTCGCGCAACGAGGACTGGGTCAACGTCGAGCTGGACCTGGGCGACGGGCCGAAGAAGTACCGCCGCGAGACCAACACCATGCCCAACTGGGCCGGTTCCTGCTGGTACGAGCTGCGCTACATCGACCCGTCGAACGGCGCGCGGGTCGTCGACCCGGCCAACGAGCAGTACTGGCTGGGCCCGACCGCCGAGAAGCCCGGCGGCGGCGCCGACCTGTACGTCGGCGGTGCCGAGCACGCCGTGCTGCACCTGCTGTACGCGCGGTTCTGGCACAAGGTCCTGCACGACCTGGGCCACGTCTCCTCGGTCGAGCCGTTCCACAAGCTGTTCAACCAGGGCATGATCACCGCCGACGTCTACCGCGACGAGCGCGGCTTCCCGGTGCCCGCCACCGAGGTCGAGGAGCGCGACGGCGGCTACTTCTGGCAGGGCGAGCCGGTCAAGCGCGAGGCCGGCAAGATGGGCAAGTCCCTGAAGAACGCCGTCGCCCCGGACGAGATCGCCGACGAGTACGGCGCCGACACGCTGCGCCTGTACGAGATGTCGATGGGCCCGCTGGACGTCTCCCGCCCGTGGGACACCCGCGCGGTGGTCGGCTCGTACCGCTTCCTGCAGCGGCTGTGGCGCAACATCGTCTCCGAGGCCACCGGCGAGCTGGTCGTCACCGACGAGGAGCCGGACGAGGCGACGCTGCGCGCGCTGCACAAGGCCATCGACGGCATCCGCGGCGACATGGCCGCGCTGCGCTTCAACACGGCCGTGGCCAAGGCGATCGAGCTGAACAACTTCCTGGTGAAGCGCGGCTCCACGCCGCGACCGGTCGCCGAGCGGCTGGTCCTGCTGGTCGCCCCGCTGGCCCCGCACATCGCGGAGGAGCTGTGGCGCCGACTGGGCCACGGCGACTCGCTGGCCCACACCGACTACCCCGTCGCCGACCCGGCGTACGTGGTGGACGAGGCGGTCACCTGCGTCGTGCAGATCAAGGGCAAGGTCAAGGCCCGGCTGGAGGTCGTGCCGTCGATCTCCGACGCCGAGCTGGAGGCGCTGGCGCTGGCCGATCCGGCCGTCGTCGCGGCGATCGGGGACGCGCCGGTGCGCAAGGTGATCGCGCGGGCGCCGAAGCTGGTGAACATCGTCACCGGCTGACTGCCGGTGGTCGCCGTGGGTCGTTGACGGCCGGGGCGGGTGTCCTTCGGGGCGCCCGCCCTTCGGCGTTCCCGGGGCGGTGGTCCGCCGGGTGTGGGTGGAGGCAGGTGGGGGCGGGATGCGTTGCCCGAGGCCGGGCCCGCCTCGGGGAGATCCCCCATCTGTCCCTGATCTCCGGAGCCCGGGCCCGTTCGACCTGCCCCCGGCACGGGTCGGGCGGCTACCGTGGAACCCACGGTGGGCCGGCCCGCGTTGGGCCCGGTGGGGGCCGGTTCGGCGGACGGAAGGTGGCTCGTGATGGACGCGCTCGGCGTGATGGTCGGTCTGGCCCTGCTCTTCGGCCTCGCGATGCTGGTGCTGGTGGTGGTCGGGACCGTCAAGGCGGCGAGGGCGGTCGCCACGAAGGTGGAGCGGCACGAGGCCAACGCCCGGCGCGCGGTCGAGAACGTGACCCTCAAGGCGAAGACCTACGCCAAGCCCGGCCCGCAGGGCCAGATCTCCGCCGTCCGGCTGGGGCTGCGGACCTCCCTGGACGGCACGCGCCAGGTCCTGGAGAGCGGTCTGGTGCAGGACGGCCAGCTCGGTGAGGCACTCGCCCTGCTGCGGCGGCTGGACACCCACGCGGCCGAGCTGGACGCTGAGCTGCGGATCCTGGAGCGCGAGCCGGACCCGGGCCGGATCGCGGCCAAGCTGCCCGAGCTGCGGGAGCGCGCCGAACGGATCACCCACTCCGCCGAGACCATGCGCTGGGCGGCCCAGGACCGGATGCACCGCTTCGCCGACGACGAGCTCCGGCGGCTCAGCCAGGAGTGCGAGAGCGAGGCGGGGGCGCTGCGGCACTGGGACCACTCGGGGGCGGGGTCGGATTCCGGGTCGGGTACGGGGGCGGGCGTCGGTTCGGGCGTCGGTTCCGGTGGGTCGGCTGGTGCTGGGGCTGGTGCTGGTGCTGGCGGGGCGGCGGCGGGTCGGGCCGGGCTGACGGACGGGAAGGGGCGTCCGAGCGCCGAGGAACTGCTGGGGCTGAACGACCCGCTGTCGCGGCTGGCGGACCGGCTGCGGAAGCCGTCGGCCGGGCCGACGGCGGGCTGACCGGACGTCCCGCTCCGCCGGCCCCGCCACATCCCGGAAGACTCGATCCTCCCGGACGGCTCGGGTGGGGTCGCCGTGCCCGGCGCACCGACCGGCTGTCCCTGGCGCCCGCCCGGTGCCGGTGCCGGGGCCGCCCGGCGCTCCGCCCGGTTCCGGCGCCGGGGCCGGGGCCGGACGGCGGGCAGGCGGGCCGGGGCAGGCCCGGTTCGGGCGCTGTCCTCCTGGCCGGACGCGGAGTAACCTCCGCCTCATGCCCGCCGACCTCGCACTTGTCACCGATTCCACGGCTTATCTGCCCCAGCAGGCCGTCGACCGTCACGAGATCGCGGTGGTGCCGCTGAGCGTCGCGGTCGGTGACACCGTCCTCGCCGAGGGCGTGGAGATCTCGCCCAAGGACGTCGCCGAGGCGCTGCGCGGCAAGCAGCGGGTGACGACCTCCCGGCCGAGCCCCGAGGCCTTCGCCGCCGCCTACCGGGCCGCCGCCGAGGCCGGCGCGAAGGGCATCGTCTCGGTGCACATCTCCGCCGAGCTGTCCGGGACGGCGGAGGCGGCCCGGCTGGCGGCCGCCGAGGCGCCCGTCCCGGTGCGTGTGGTGGACAGCCGGCTGGTCGGCATGGCCCTCGGATACGGCGTACTGGCGGCGGCCGAGGCGATCGAGGCGGGGCGGGAACTGGACGAGGTGGTCGCCGCTGTGACCGCGCGGACGGCGGTGACCAGCGGATTCTTCTACGTGGACACCCTGGAGCACCTGCGTCGGGGCGGCCGGATCGGGGCGGCCCGGGCGCTGCTCGGGTCGGCGCTGGCGGTGAAGCCGCTGCTGCACCTGGACGGCGGGCGGATCGAGCCGCTGGAGAAGGTCCGGACGGCGTCGCGGGCGATCGCGCGGCTGGAGGAGATCGCGGTCGAGCAGGCGGGGGAGCGGGAGGTCGACATCGCCGTCCACCACCTGGCGGCGGAGGAGCGGGTCGAGCCGCTCGCGGAGCGGCTGCGGGGGCGGATTCCCGGGCTGCGCGACCTGTACGTGGGCGAGGTGGGCGCGGTGATCGGTGCGCATGTCGGACCGGGGCTGCTGGCAGTGGTGGTCTCGCCGCGCTGAGGCCCGTGAAGCCGGGGTGGTGAAGCCGGGGTGGTGAACCCTGAGGGGCGTGAAGCCGCGGTGCGTGAAGAGTCCTCCGGACGGGGGCTGAGACGGGCCTCGTGAGGACCTCTGCCAGGCGGGAAGTCAACTCCGACAACTGCTGATCACTCGTGCGAGTGACATGAGTTGTCCACAACCCCGGGGTTTTCCACAGGGTTTCGCCGATTCTCCCATCGACGGCGGACGGCTCCTAGCGTGCTCCGCATGACGAGCATGAACATCGGCGCGGTGAAGCGCCAGCGGGTCGGGGAGACGGCGCGGCGTCGGCTGGCAGCGCTGCTGCCAGCGGCCGGGGGAGGCGCTGAAGGGGCCGCCGAGGAATCGGCCGCGAGGGTGGCCGGGGGAGCCGCCGGTGCGGCGGAGCCGTCGGCCACCGGGCCGCCCAGGGGCTCGCCCCTCGGGGCCGGGTCGGGCGGCGGGTCGGGTGGCGTGCCGAATGCGGCGGTCGATGGACCCGCTGATGGCGCGGGGTTTGACGGTGTGCCGCCTTACGGTGTGCCGTCCGACGATGACGGGTCTGCCGACCCGGGTCGCGCGCGGTTTCGCTTCGGTCCTGCGGTGATGCTCGACCGGCGGGCCGTGTCGGGGCTGGTCGTCCTGCTGCTGCTCGCCGTGGGCTACGGCGTTCAGCACTTCTGGCTGGCGCGGCCCCAGCCGGTCGCGGTGCCGGCGGTGGCGGTGCCAGCGCCGGCGGTCGCGCCGGCCGAGCCGGGGGCATCGCCCCCGAGCACACCGGAGGCCTCCGCCGGCCCCGTCCCAGCAGCTCCGGGAGACGCTGAGGCGCGCACTGTCGTCGTGGTCGACATCGGGGGGCGGGTGCACGCACCCGGTGTCCACACGCTGCCCGGCGGCTCCCGGGTGGCGGACGCGTTGCGCGTGGCCGGCGGACCGCTGCCCGAGACGGAGACCAAGGGCCTCAACCTGGCCCGGGTGCTGACGGATGGTGAGCAGATCCTCGTCGGCGAACCGGACGGTGCGGCGCAGGCCGTGGGCGGGCCGGCCACGGGCGCCGTGCCGAAACAGCCGGTCAGTCTGAACCACGCCACCCTCGAACAGCTCGACACGCTCCCGGGCGTCGGTCCGACGCTGGCACAGCGCATCATCGCCTTCCGCGCGTCGCACGGATCGTTCCGCTCACTCGACCAGCTCCGGCAGGTCAGCGGCATCGGCGAACGCACCTATGCGGAGCTCAGACCGATGCTCACGCTCTGACCCGCCCGCACCCGCCCGCACCCGCCCGATGACGCTTCCGGTCGGTGCTCCTGCTTCCGGCTCGGCCGACGCACGGAGCCGTGCGACCCGTCAGCCCATCGACCTGTCCTCCCGTCGACCCGTCTGCCCATCGACCCGGCGCCCATCGACCCGTCGGTCACTCCCCGGAAGGAGGTGCCGTCATCGCCGCCACTGCCACCACAGACGCCGTCGGGCCGCGCCGGCCTCCCGGCGATCTTCGCCTGCTCCTCCCCGCCGTCGCGGCCTGGGTGGTCACGGCGGGTGTTCTCGGGCTGGGCCCCGGACACGGCCTCCTGCTGTCCTCGGCCGCCGGCACGGCCGTCCTGTTCGCCGTCCTCCTGCTCGCCCGCCCGGGAGTGCGGCGGCGTCGCGGCGCCGCCATGACGCTGGCCGCCGTGCTGCTCACCGGTGCGGCGGCCGCCGCCGCGACCCTGCTGCACACCGCCGACCTCCACCGGGGGCCGCTGCCCGGGCTGGCCCGGGCCGGCGCCGCCGCGCCGGAGGTGGGCGTCGAACTGACCATCACCGCCGACCCGAGAGCCCACACCTCCCGCACCAGGGGAACGGCTGCCGGGCAGACCGTCCTCACCGTGGACGCGGTGGTGGAGCGGGTCACCGTCCCGGCGGGCTTCGAGCCGGCGGCTCCGGCCCCGGGCGACGGCGCGGGCGGCCCGCCGGTCGGCACCGAGACGGTGACCAGGACGCGGACGCCGGTGACGGTGATGGCGCGAGGGCCGGAGATCGGCGCGTGGCAACGGCTGCTCCCGTCGGCCCGTGTCGCCGTGGAAGCGGACGTCCGCCCGGCGGGGGAGGGCTACGACGAGGAGTCGGCCGCGCTGTTGATCGCTCACGGGCCGCCACGGGAGCTCGCGCCGCCCAGCCTGCCGCAACGGGTCGCCGGCCGGTTGCGGGCGGGGCTGCGGACGGCAAGTGACGATCTGCCGCCGGACGCAAGGGGGTTGCTCCCGGCCTTGGTGGTCGGTGACACCTCACGCCTGCCCGGGGACCTCCTGGACGCCTTCCGGGCCACCGACATGGCGCATCTGGTCGCGGTCAGCGGGGCCAATCTCGCGATCGTGCTGGGTGTCCTGCTCGGTGCCCCCAGTCGTGCCGGTACAGCCGAACGACGTGGCCTGGCCGCCGCGTTCGGTATCCCGCTGCGCACCACCGCGCTGCTCGGCACAGTCGTCACGCTGGCGTTCGTGACCGTCTGCCGACCGGAACCCAGCGTGTTGCGGGCCGCCGGTACGGGGCTGATCGGACTGCTCGCGCTCGCCACCGGCCGACCCCGGCAGGCGGTGCCCGCCCTGGCCGGTACGGCGTTGCTCCTGGTGCTCCTCGACCCTTACCTCGCCCGGTCGTTCGGCTTCCTGCTCTCCGTGCTCGCCACCACCGGTCTGCTGGTGGTCGGCCCGCACTGGGCGCAGCGCCTGCGGGCGCGGGGCTGGCCGCACCACCTGGCGGGCGCCGTCGCCGCGACGGCAGCGGCCCAGGCGCTCTGCGCGCCCGTGACGGTCGTGCTGTCCGGACACATCAGCCTGGTCGCGGTGCCGTGCAACCTGCTGGCCGAGCTGGCGGTGGCTCCGGCGACTCTGCTCGGCTTCGCGGTGCTCGTCCTGGAGCCGCTCTCGCCGGCCCTGGCCCGGCTGCTCGCGGAGCCGGCCGGGCTCCCGGTGGGCTGGCTCGCGGCGGTGGCCCGGCATGGGGCGGAGCTGCCGGGTGCTCAGATCTCCTGGCCCGGCGGGCTGCTCGGCACGGTGACGCTGGCCCTGGCGACGGTGGCGGTGTGCTGGACGGTTCCTCTCCTGGCACCCGGACGCGCCGCAGCGGTCGGTCTGCGCGTCAGGGGCGGCTGGGCCCGGCCGCTGGTGGCGGGCCTGCTCCTCCTGGTCCTGCTGGCCGTGCTGGTGCGGCCGCCCCTGCTCACCCGGCTCGCGACCGGCTGGCCGCCACCGGGCTGGCGGCTGGTCATGTGCGACGTGGGTCAGGGGGACATGGTGGTGCTGCCGGTCACCGCTGGCGGCGTGGCGCCGGGGAGCGCGGTGGTGGTGGACGCCGGGCCGGATCCGCGTGCGGCGGACCGCTGTCTGCGCGACCTCGGGGTCACCCGGGTGCCGTTGCTGGTGGTGACGCACTTCCACGCGGACCACGTGGAGGGTGTGCCCGGGGTGTTGCGGGGGCGTTCGGTGGGCGCGATCGAGGGGACGGTCCTGGGTGAGCCGCCGGGCGAGGCCGCCCGGGTGTCGGGGTGGGCGGCTGCGGCCGGAGTGCCACTGGTGCGCGCGCGGACAGGCGAGCGCCGGTCGGCCGGACCGGGGCTGTCATGGGAGGTGGTGTGGCCCGATGCCGTGCTTCCGGCGGAGGCTGCCGGGGCCAACAACGCGAGTGTGGTGCTGCTGGTGACGGTGGCGGACGGTGTGCGGCTGGCTCTGTTGGGCGATCTCGAACCGCCCGCGCAGGCCGCGCTGTCGGCGCGGTGGGGCCGTGGTGTCCGGGTGGATGTGCTGAAGGTGGCCCACCACGGGTCGGCGCACCAGGACTGGGAGCTCGCGGCCGCGTTGAGGCCCAGGCTGGCGTTGATCTCGTGTGGCGAGGGGAATCCGTACGGGCATCCGTCCGTGCGGACGGTGGAGCGGCTGCGTGCCCTCGGTGCCACGGTATTGCGCACCGATACCGCTGGGGACATCGCGGTGACGGGCGACACCCCGGCTCGTCTGGGGGCGTCCGTGCACCCGCACGGCGGGCAGACCCGCCACGCTGCGGCCGCGTCGCGCGGTCGGCACCCGGCCGGTGGGCCGCGCGGCCCGCCGGGGTGAGCCCTCTCGCTCAACCCGCCCTCTCCACAGGGAGGAGGTGGAGAGGGCGGGGAGGAGGGGGAGGGGGAGCGGGGGTGGGGGTGGGGGGTGGGGCGGGCCCCGGAGGACATGGCGGGGCCGACGGATCAGCCCTCCTCGCGCCACCCCTCGTGCTCGGCGGCGACGGCGTCCAGGGCGCGGAGCAACTCCGCGGTCCAGCCGTCCTCGGGGGGTTCCACGACCACCAGCCACTGGGCGTCCTCGGCGTCGTCCTCGCCGGCGAGGGCGTCCCGGACGATTTCGAGTTCGCCGAGGTCGGGGTGGTTGGCGCTGAGTTCCTCCGTGGCGTCCTCGGCGGCGTCGCGGTCGGGCAGGACGAGGAGCTGCCGGGCGCTCGGGTCGAAGTCGTCCGGCTGGTCGGTGGTGAGGTGTTCGGTCACCGGCCCATTCTCCCGGGAGCGCCTCCCGCGTCGGAGTACACCCCCCACTGGTCAAGCCCACCCCGCCCACCCCCGGCGGCCCCGCCCCTCCGGCCGTCGGACCCGGCCCGCCCACCCCCGCCCACCCCCGCCCACCCTCGCCCACCGGTCGTTCCTCCGGGTGGGAGTGTCCCCACCCCATGGGATGCTGGTAGGCGATGGCCAGGAAGAGTGCACCCGACGACCTGCTCGCCCCGCTGACCCTCGCGGTCGGCCAGGAGGAGCTGCTGCTCGACCGCGCGGTCGCCCAGGTGGTGGCGGCGGCGAGGGCTGCGGACCCGGACACCGATGTGCGGGACCTCCCACCCGGCACCCTGCAGCCCGGCAGCCTCGCCGAGCTGACCACGCCCTCGCTGTTCGCCGAGCGCAAGGTGATCGTCGTCCGGGCCGCCCAGGACCTTTCCGCCGACTCCGTCAAGGAGCTCAAGGCGTACATCGAGGCCCCGGCCGACGAGGTGATCGTGGTGCTGGTGCACGCGGGCGGCGCCAAGGGCAAGGGCCTGCTGGACGCCGGGCGGAAGGCGGGCGGCCGTGAGGTCGCCTGCGCGAAGCTGGCGAAGGCGTCGGACCGGCTGGCCTTCGTCCGGGGAGAGTTCCGCACGCTCGGCAGGTCGGCCACCCCGGAGGCGTGCCAGGCCCTGCTGGACGCGCTCGGCAGTGACCTCCGCGAGCTGGCGGCCGCGTGCAGCCAGCTCACCTCGGACGTCGAGGGCACCATCGACGAGACGGTGGTGGCCCGCTACTACAGCGGCCGGGCCGAGGCCACCGGCTTCGAGGTGGCGGACTTCGCGGTCACCGGCCGGGCCGCCGAGGCGCTGGAGCGGTTGCGCTGGGCGCTGGCCGTCGGGCAGCCGCCGACCGGTATCACCTACGCGCTGGCGTCCGGGGTCCGCAGCATCGGTCGGCTGGCGACCACCGGGCGGAACATGCGCCCGGCCGATCTGGCCCGCGAGCTGGGGATGCCCCCGTGGAAGGTCGAGCGGGTCCGCCAGCAGATGCGCGGCTGGACGGGCGACGGCGTGGCGACGGCCCTGACGGCGATCGCCCAGGCGGACGCGGCCGTCAAGGGCGGCTCCGACGACCCCGCCTTCGCGCTGGAGCGGGCCGTGGTGGCCGTCGCCTGGGCCGCGCGCGCCGGCTCCGGGGGCCGTTCCTACTGATCCCGGCACGGGCGCCCCGGCAACCCGGGCCCGCCCGCCGGGACGGCCGGCCGCCACGAGCAGCCCCTGCGACCGACCCGACCGGCCCGACCGGCCCGACCGGCCCCACGGGAAACCCTCCCGACCGGGCCGCCACGACCGGCCCTTACGAGCCGCCGATCGCCTTCAGGATGTCCCGGGTGTCGTCGAGCATCGCCCGGCGGACGGTCTCGCGGTCCAGCGTGGTGTTCTTCCCGACCTGGTAGTTGTCCGTCCAGTACAGGGAGTACGTCATCCCGCCGTCCCGGACCTGTAGGTAGTGGTTGATGTCGTGGAAGGTCTGGTCCGAGCTGGTCGGCTCGTCGCCGTAGGCGAAGTAGGCCTCCTGGCCGAGGTTCGGCACATCGGTGATCTCGTACTTCTGCTGCTCGAAGTAGCTTCGGGTGGCGGCGAATTCGGGCGCGGAGTCGACCGCCCGGTGCAGTTCGGCGCGGATGTCGAGGGTGGCGTAGTCGGCGACGTCGCTCCCGCTGACCGCCCGTTTGACCAGCGCGTAGCACCGCATGATGTCCATGGAGTCGGACCGGCCGGTGTGCTGCAGCGGGTAGTCGTCGACCATGCGGTACTGCTTCTTGAACGCGGTGAGCGTGCCCGACTCGCAGAGCCTGTCGACCGCGTGGTAGCCGTGGAGGCTCTGCGCCGGGGAGCCGCTGTCGACGATCCGCGGTACCAGGGCCACGGCGCCGGACCAGGCGGCCGAGGCCAGGACGGCGCCGACGAACGCCCAGACGGCGTTGCGGCGCAGGTTTCCGCCCCTCCTGACCGTCCCCTCGCGCGGCCCGGGCTCCCCGGCGGGAGCCGTACCGGGTGAGGGGGCCGGCCCCGGAGCGGCGGGAAGTCCAGGGGAGGCGGGAAGTCCGGGCGACGCGGGCAGTCCGGGGGAGGCGGGCAGTCCGGGCGGAGGTCCGAAGCCCGGGGCCGTCCCGGGCTTCGGTGGCTGCTGCGGGAAGCCGCCGAACCCCGGTCCGCCCTGGGCCGGTGGTGGTGGTGGCGGTGGTGGCGTCGTCATAGGTGCCCCCTGAGCGTCGACGAAGATGCCTGCCACGAAGGTGCCGCCCCGGAACCGTGACTCGCAACGATGGCCCGAAACGGTGCCCCGAAACGGTGACCCGGAACGCGGTGGCCCCCCGGGAGGGGGACGCGACCGCCGCCGGCCCGGTCTCCGTGAGCGCGGCCCCCCGAGCTGCCGTCACCGACCATAGCGGCAGGACCACAGAACGCGACAGAAGCCGCAGCCGCAGGACCCGCAGCCGGTCCGCCGGGCGACGGGGATCCGCGCGAGAACGTCCGCAGCGGAAGCCCCGGCCCGAAACGACGACTGCCCGCCCGGTGGGGACCGGGCGGGCAGTCGGGGGAAGCGCCTACCAACGGGCACTTCCGGTGGATCTTCGTGCACCGCACCCGCGTGGCGAACGCAGGCCGCGTGCGGTGCGAGTCTTGAGCTCGTGCCTCAGGGGACCGGGTAGAGGGCCGGTCCGTCCTGGGGCGGTCGGGGCCGTGGGCCCCGGCGGAGTCAGGCCTGGACGGCGTTGACGCGCTTGGTGATGGCCGACTTCTTGTTGGCGGCCTGGTTGGCGTGGATGACGCCCTTGCTGACGGCCTTGTCCAGCGCCTTGGAGGCGGCGCGGGCCAGCACGGTGGCCTTCTCGGTCTCGCCGGCGGCAGCGGCCTCACGGGCCTTGCGCAGGGCGGTCTTCAGCGAGGACTTGACGGCCTTGTTGCGCAGGCGCGCCTTCTCGTTGGTCTTGTTGCGCTTGATCTGGGACTTGATGTTCGCCACGAAGGAGCCTCAGTCTTGTCAGTAAACGGTTCTGGGGTCCCCCCGGCCGAAGGCTGGGGGAGAGTTGCACCGCGCGGCCGCCGGACTGCTGAGAGGGCATGCCTGGGCCAGGTGCAGCGCCCCACGCTACCAGGGGGGCACCGCCCGACCCAAACCGGCCGGATCCGGATCAGGCCCGGAGCACCGGCTCGCCGTAGTGCTCGACCTCGGGAAACGGCCGGTAGAAGCGGTGCAGCAGCTCGCGCCACCGCTGGTACTCGGCGGAACGGCGGAACCCCTCCGTGTGGTCCTCCAGCGCCTCCCATTCCACCTGGAGCAGGAACCTGGCGCCGCGGCCCTCGTCGAGGCAGCGGCGCAGCGCGAGGGAGCGGAAGCCGGACTGGACCGCGATCAGCGGCTTCGCCTCCGCGAAGGCGGCGAGGAACGCGTCCTCCTGGCCGGGAACGACGTCGAGGAGGGCGCTTTCCAGGATCATGGACGACCATCCTGCCCCGACCGGTCGGGCCGCGGGAAGGGACGGCCGTTCAAGGGCCCCGCGGCGGCACTTGAACGGGCCCGCGGACCAGCCCCGGACGGACTTCCCGGACGGACCCGCGCACCGACCCCGGACGGACCCGCGCACCGACTCCCGGAGCACCCCCGGCGCGGCCCCGGTGGAACCGAACGGCGGCGGACGTCGCGGTCGTGGGAGGATGGGAAGAACTATTTCGATCGGACGACTGTCCGGTCCCCGGGAAACCGGTCAGCGATGACCCGGACGCCCCCGGCCCCCGGACCAACGGAGAATCGGACCAAGGTGCCCGCGACCCCCAGCAATGTGCCAGAGCCCAGCCGTACCGACCCGGCGCTGATCCGCAACTTCTGCATCATCGCCCACATCGACCACGGCAAGTCGACGCTCGCAGACCGGATGCTCCAGATCACCGGTGTGGTCGACCCGCGGCAGATGCGTGCCCAGTACCTCGACCGCATGGACATCGAGCGTGAGCGCGGCATCACCATCAAGTCGCAGGCCGTCCGCCTCCCATGGGCGCCGAAGACGGGGCCGAACGCCGGCTCGACGCACATCCTCAACATGATCGACACCCCGGGCCACGTGGACTTCACGTACGAGGTGTCCCGCTCCCTCGCCGCCTGCGAGGGCACCGTCCTCGTGGTGGACGCCGCCCAGGGCATCGAGGCGCAGACCCTCGCCAACCTGTACCTGGCGCTGGAGAACGACCTCACGATCGTCCCGGTGCTCAACAAGATCGACCTGCCCGCCGCCCAGCCGGAGAAGTACGCCGCCGAGATCGCGCACATCATCGGCTGCGACCCGGACGACGTGCTCAAGGTCAGCGCCAAGACCGGTCTCGGCGTCGAGGAGCTGCTCGACCACCTGGTCGACAAGATCCCGGCCCCGGTCGGCGTCAAGGACGCCCCGGCCCGCGCGATGATCTTCGACTCGGTCTACGACTCCTACCGCGGCGTGGTCACCTACGTCCGGGTCGTCGACGGCCAGCTCACCAAGCGCGAGCGCATCGCCATGATGTCCACCGGCGCGACCCACGAGCTGCTGGAGATCGGCGTCATCTCGCCGGAGCCGAAGGTCGCCGACGGCCTGGGCGTCGGCGAGGTCGGCTACATCATCACCGGGGTGAAGGACGTCCGGCAGTCCAAGGTCGGTGACACCATCACCTCGATGCACAAGGGTGCGACCGAGGCGCTGGGCGGCTACAAGGACCCGCGTCCGATGGTCTTCTCCGGCCTGTACCCGCTGGACGGCTCGGACTACCCGCTGCTGCGCGACGCCCTCGACAAGCTGCGCCTGAACGACGCCGCGCTGGTCTACGAGCCGGAGACCTCGGTCGCCCTCGGCTTCGGCTACCGCTGCGGCTTCCTCGGCCTGCTGCACCTGGAGATCATCCGGGAGCGCCTGGAGCGCGAGTTCAACCTCGACCTGATCTCCACCGCCCCGAACGTGGTCTACCGCGTCGTGATGGAGGACGGCACCGAGCACACCGTCACCAACCCCAGCGAGTTCCCGACCGGGAAGCTCGCCGAGGTCTACGAGCCGGTCGTGCGCGGCACCATCCTGGCGCCGAACGAGTTCGTCGGCGCCATCATGGAGCTCTGCCAGGCCCGTCGCGGCAACCTCCAGGGCATGGACTACCTCTCCGAGGACCGCGTCGAGCTGCGCTACACCCTGCCGCTCGCCGAGATCGTCTTCGACTTCTTCGACCAGTTGAAGTCCAAGACCCGCGGCTACGGCTCCTTCGACTACGAGCCCATCGGCGAGCAGAGCGCCCAGCTGGTCAAGGTCGACATCCTGCTGCACGGCGACGCGGTGGACGCGTTCTCCGCGATCGTGCACAAGGACAAGGCCTACAACTACGGCGTGATGATGGCCGGCAAGCTGCAGAAGCTGATCCCGCGCCAGCAGTTCGAGGTGCCGATCCAGGCCGCCATCGGCTCCCGGGTGATCGCCCGTGAGACGGTCCGCGCGATCCGCAAGGACGTTCTCGCCAAGTGCTACGGCGGTGACATCTCGCGCAAGCGCAAGCTGCTGGAGAAGCAGAAGGAAGGCAAGAAGCGGATGAAGATGGTCGGCCGCGTGGAGGTCCCGCAGGAGGCCTTCATCGCCGCGCTGTCCACCGACGCCGAGGCGCCGAAGGAGAAGAAGTAGCCGGCGCGAGCCGGGTGTTTCCGGCCGGCCCGACGGGGCCGGCCGCAGCGGTGCCCGACGGGCCCGGGGCGTCTCGCCCCGGGCCCGTCGGCCTGTCCGCACGGTCGGCCTGTCCGCACGGTCGGCCTGTCCGCACGGTCG
>NZ_JBEXYD010000034.1:0-80216 GCF_040630735.1 Kitasatospora sp. NPDC005748 | reverse complement strand
GCCCGACACCACCGCGGTCCGTCGCTGCTCCATCGTGTGCGCCCCCTGCTCCTGCTTCGATCGACGACCCCGGCCAGGAGCCTACCGAACGGCGACGCCCCGTCGGCGTGCGCCCGGCGAGACCGTCACCATGGTCACGAAGCCCTGTTCGAAGAACGTGTACTCCAGAACGCCGTAGCCCAGGATGCCTGACGGATCTTCGGCGACGCTGACGGATCCCTGGTCCAACCACCGACGAATGCTCCGGGCCCGCGCTTCGTCGCCGGCGGCCGCGATCGCGTCGATGGCGACGAGGGCCGGCACGTCCGTGGCGTCCGCGGCTCGCACCCGGATCCGGCTGGACATCTCGATGTTCGTGCGGACCATCCTGGCAGTGCGACGAGGCCCCGGCGGCCGAGGATCGCCGGGGCCTGGTGCTGGGTGAGGGGCGGCCGGTGTCCTGGACCCGGACGGCGAACCTAGCGGAACTCCTCCGCGTGCTCCTCCGCCCAGGTGCGGAACGTGCGCGCGGGAACTCCGGTGATCTGTTCCACGGTGGAGGTGATCACGTTCGATGCGGGCCGGGTCTCGGCGCTGGCCAACAGCGCCTCGACGAGTGCGGGTGGCCTGCCGTCAGCGAGCATCTGCCGTCGCGCGACCTCTACGGGGACTTCCTCGAACGCCACCGGGCGACCGATGGCCTCCCCGATCGCATGGACCTGTTCGGCCCTGCTCAGTACCTGCGGACCCGTCAGGACAAGCCTCGCGCCCACGTGCCCGTCACCGGTCAGGACAGGAACCGCCACAGCCGCGATGTCGCCCTCGTGGATCACCGCGGTGGCGGCGATACCGGGACCGCGAACGGTGCGCGTGGCGCGGACCTGCTCGCCCCACCCCCGCGCGTTGGACGCGATGGTGTCCGACCGCAGGAAAGTCCACTCCAGGCCGGATTCCTCGATCATGCGCTCCATGTCGGCGTGGAGCTGGTTGATCGGATCGGTCTGCCGCTCGGCCGCCTCGTTGACGCCCGACGACGAGAGATAGACGATGCGCCCGACACGTCGTGCAAGCGCCTCCAGCACGGCGGGCGCGCCCTCGGTCGTCAGGAAGGGCCAGACCAGGAACACTGCGCTGGTCCCCTCCAGCGCCACATCGAGGGTGGCCGGCACGGACAGGTCCCCGCTGACGACCTCCACTCCCTCCGGCAGCCCGGCCGTTTCGGGATCACGCGCCAGCGCCCGCACCTCGGCGCCCGCGGCCAGGAGCCGAGCAACCACGTGTCGGCCGACGTTGCCGGTCGCGCCCGTCACAAGAATCTCACTCATGATCAGCCCAGCCTCGGCCCTGCTCGGACTATTCCGTCTGCCGGGCCCCGGCGCTCGGGAATCCCCCCGCCGCAGAACGTCTTCCTCGCTTCAGCCGCAGTGCTTGGAGCTGTAGCCGGATGCCCCTTGACCTGCGAACTCGTTGTACATCAGCCCGCCGACGAAGTCGATGCAGGCCCCCTTGGCGTACGTGTAGACCGGGCCCGCGTAGCTGGAGTAGTTGCTCCCGGCGCCGTCCTGGATCCAGTCGCTCGTTCCGGAGCGTCGTATCGCGACCCGGATGTCGTGGTGACCGGTGACGGCCCCGTCCTTCCCGCGGGCGATCGCACAGTTGATCCCGTTTCCGCTGTTGTAGTAGATGTCGATGAAGCCGACCACCACGCTCGTTCGGGCGTTGTCCGTGATGTCCCAGCTCTGCTTGAAGTCGTACGCGCTCCCGCACTTGTCGACCCGGGGGTAGGCGTGGGCCGCGCCGGCGGAGAGGCCGACGAAGCCTCCGGCGAGGACCGTGGCCGCGAGTACCGTCGCGAGGTGCTTCTTGACGAGCATGGCGAGCTCCTTCGAGTGCCGTGGGTGTCTAGGGTCGGGACGGGACTGCCGGGGGACCGTCTCCGTGCCGGAAACCCCGGGGTGTCCCGTCGCAGGCTTCGACATGTTGTCCGATGGCCTGATGAAGCTCCCACAGTGCAGGCATGCCCGATTGTCCATCCACCGAACTCGGCTGCGGCGCAGGTGACCAGCGGACAAACCGGATTGGCCGCGGACACGGCACGGCTCGGCACAAGGTAGGCCGTCCACCCAGGGCATCGTCGTCCCCGGCCGCTGAAGTACCGCGCGCACCCGACCGGGACGGCCCTGGGGCCATCCCGGATCCGGTCCCTCCCGTCGCGCGGAAGGCTCCCGTGTGGCCGGCCCCGGGCGTTCGCAGCGAAAGCCTCTGGTACCGGCGCAGCGGTTTGGACAAGCTGGGGCCCATGGACTGGACGCCTCTGCTCTCCACACTGACCGGTGCCGTCATCGGCATCGCCGCCACGCTGATCGCCGACCGCAACCGGTGGCGGCGGGAGGAGGCCAGGCATGCGCTGGACGTGCGGCGCGAGGTCTACACGGAGTACGTCTCCGCGCTCAAGGCCGCGGGTGAGGAGATCCGGGCCGTCGCCCTGGGCGACCACATGTCAGATTCGGCCCGCGACGCGGCGGTTCGGGAGGCGGTGCGGCGCACCGGGATCTACACGGCGAGCGAACGCCTGTGGCTCGTGGGCCCGTCGCCGGTCGTGGAGGCCGGGAACGAGGCGTTCCACTGCCTGCGGGCGATCCGCGACGCCTACGCCCGGGGAGCGGCGGTCGGCTCGGCCGACGACGCGCCCCTGATAGCGCGGCGACGCGAGGCCATGGCGCGGATGCGTCGCCTCATGCGTGAGGACCTGGGCGTCGGACCCCTCGGAATCGAGTGATATCGAGTGACATCGAGTGAGGTGGCAGAGCCCCGCAGGTCGACCCGGGCCTACCCGGGCCGGCCCGGGTAGGCCCGTACCGGCTGCAGGACGCCGAACTCCGGCGCGCCGCCGGCCGCGGGGCCCGGCCGATCGGGCCAGGTCGTGCACGTGGCGGCACTCGGACTCGTCCAGCCGCAGGGCCCGGGCGATCCCGTCCAGCACCTCCGGCTAGGCGTTCGGCAAGTGCCCCTGTTCCAAGCGGGCGTAGGAGGAGGCGCTCACCCCCGCCAGCAGCGCCCGGCGAAGGCCCGGCACGCGCCGGCGCTCCCCGTAGGCGGGCACCCCGACCTCCTCCGGACGCCGCCCCGCACGCGAACATTTCTGTCCGGTAGGTCTTGACGCCCTTCCGCAACCGGCGTTTCATGTTGTTCATAAGCGTTTGAATCTGTTGAAACATGATGGAGCACACCCCGCTCTCCTCCCGGTACCGAACACGGCACCGCCCCCACCCGCATCGCCCCCACAGCGCCGCCGGTCCGAAACGCCGCTCGGCGACGGAATCCGCCACCCGGAAGAAGACAGCACGGCTTCCGCAGGCGCGTCACACCCGGAGAGAGCCATGTTCACATCCGTCTTCGCCCCGCCATCGGAGCCCGCCCCGGTGCCGGCGGCGTCCTGCACCGCCCGGGGCGCGGGTCAGGTCGCCGCCTGGAGCGGGCGCAGCAGCAGCCCCTGGTGCGTCACCGTCCCGGTGACCTTCCCCGACGGCCGGGCCGGCACCCAGACCTTCGTCGAGTGGGCCGACAGCAGCGGCCAGGCGCGGGAGGCGGCTCTCCTCAGGGCCGACACCCCGGACGCCCTGCGCCGCCGTCGCAACGCCGTGATCCTCCCGGTCGGCCGGGTGACCGTGGAACCCTGGCAGCGCCCGGCCTGGTGGTGACACCGCCGCCCGGTGGTGGCACCGCCGCCGGAGGACGGGCGTCCGCCACGGCCGGCCGCCCCACCCCGTACCCGCGGCGGCCCTACTGCTCCGGCCCCGTGGAGCCCGTCGTGGAGCCCGTCGGCTCCGCCGCTCCCGGCGGCAGCCGGACCGGCCGCAGCCTCGCCCAGCCGGCGAAGAGCGCCGCCCCGACCAGCATGCCGACGCCCACCCAGAGGTTCACGTTCGCGCCGCCCGCCCGGTCGAGGTCGGCCTGAGAGGTGGCGGTGGCGCCCAGCACGGTCAGCACGGTGCCGTAGACGCAGAAGAGCAGCGCGAGGATCAGGCGCAGGTCGAAGATCCCGGCCTTCACGGCCGCCGGCCCGGCCGCCCCCGTCGTCGGATCCGTCATGTCCTCGCTCCTCTCACCAGAAGATCACGTTGAGTACGGTGGCGAGCAGCAGGGCCCCGGCCCCGAGCAGCGCGGGGCTGCGGTACCAGCCCGCGTCCTCGGCGGTGTCGCCCTCCTTGATCCGGTCCCTGGGCGTCAGCGACCAGACCAGGCCCACCAGTTCGCTGTCCGGCTTGGGCCGGGTGGCCAGCGAGACCGCGACGCTGACCGCGATGTCCAGGACGAAGGCGGCGCTCGCCGCGACGAAGCTGGGCCCCTGACCCGCCAGGTGCAGCACGTCGTGGCGGACGAGCTGGTCCACCGTCACGGCGGCCGCCGTTCCGACGATCAGCCCGATCCCGCCCGCGAGCGGCGTCGTCCGCTTCCAGAACATTCCCAGGATGAACGTGGCGAACAGCGGGGCGTTGAAGAACGAGAACAGCGTCTGGAGGTAGTCCATGATGTTGTTGTAGCCACTGGCGATGAACGCGGTGCCGACCGCGATCGCGCAGCCGAGCACGGTGACCGTCCGGCCCACCCGCAGGTAGTACGCGTCCGACCGGCCCCTGACCACGTACGCCTGCCAGAGGTCGTAGGTGAACACCGTGTTGAACGAGCTCACGTTGGCCGCCATGCCCGCCATGAAGGCCGCCAGCAGCCCGGTGATCGCCACCCCCAGCATGCCGTTGGGCAGCAGGTCGCGGATGAGCAGTTCGATCGCGTTGTTGTACGTGACGCCCTCGGTCGACGTGCCGCCCGCCGCCTTGTACCGCGCCAGCTCCGGCGAGAGGACCGCGGCCAGCATCCCCGGGATCACGATGACCAGCGCGATCAGCGCCTTCGGGTACGCGCCGATCAGCGGCGTGCGCCGGGCCGCCGACATGTTCCTCGCCGCCAGCGCGCGCTGCACCTCCGCGAAGTTCGTCGTCCAGTAGCCGAACGACAGCACGAACCCGAGGCCGAACACGATGCCCAGCACGGACAGGGTGGCGTTGGCGATCCCGGTCAGGTTGCTGGCCGGCCAGGCGTTCAACTGCTCCGCCGCGTCGGCGTTCACCGCCCGGATCCGGTCGCTCAGCCCGTCCCAGCCGCCCACCCGGTGCAGCCCGACCAGGGTGATCGGCACCAGCATGGCGACGATCAGGAAGAACTGCATCACCTCGTTGTACACCGCGGCCGAGAGCCCGCCCAGCGTCGTGTACGCCAGCACGATCAGCGCCGCCACCAGCACGGAGGACCACAGCGGCCAGCCCAGCAGGGCGTTGACCACCGTGCTGAGCGCGTACAGGTTGACCCCGGCGATCAGCACCTGGGCGAGCGCGAAGCTGAGCGCGTTCACCAGGTGCGCGAAGCGGCCGAACCGCAATCGCAGGAACTCCGGGACGCTGCGCACCTTGGACCCGTAGTAGAACGGCATCATGACCAGGCCGAGGAAGACCATGGCCGGGATCGCGCCGATCCAGTAGTAGTGCACGGTCGGGATGCCGAACTGCGCGCCGTTGGCGGTCATCCCGAAGATCTCCACCGCCCCGAGGTTGGCCGAGATGAACGCCAGGCCGGTGATCCAGGCGGGCAGCGACCGGCCGGCCAGGAAGAAGTCCAGACTGGAGGAGACCGACCTGCGGGCGAGCGAGCCGATGCCCAGCACCAGGGCGAAGTAGACGGCGAGCAGGGCGTAGTCGACCGGCTCGGCATCCAGCCGGAGGCTTGCCTCGGCAAGGGAGTTCACTGCTGCCTCGATCCGTTACGTGGAGCTTCTCCGCTTCCGGACTTCTAGCAGCGGCGCGCCCGCCCGCCACCCGGCGTCACCCGCCCGTGGGCGAGTCGCTCGACCGACCGGCCGACACCGACCGCCCGGCCGACATCGACCGACCGACAGATACCGACCGCCCGGCCGACATCGACCAACCGACAGGCACCGCCCGGCCGTCCGGAAAACCAGGTGCCACGGCCCCGGGCAGGCCGGTAGCCTGCGCCGATATGACACCCGAACTGGAACGCCCCCCACTTCAGGCCGACGAACGTACCGCGCTCATCGGCTGGTTGGACCTGCAGCGGCAGATCCTTCGCTGGAAGTGCGAGGGGCTGACGGAGGAGGACGCTCGTCGCTCCGTCCTCCCGAGTTCACCGGCCATGACGATGGCCGGCCTCATCACTCATATGCGCTGGACCGAGCACACCTGGCTGGAGGTCCTGTTCCTCGGCGGCGACGAGAAGCAGAACCCGTCGTTCGCCGAGTCGGGCGAGGACGCCGACTGGCAGCCCGGCGACCGCTCCCTGGCCGAGCTGCTCGCGGAGTACGAGGCCCAGTGCGCCCGGAGCAACGAGATCGTCGCTGCGGCCTCCCTGGACGACGTCGGCCGTCACTCCGGCTTCCGCTCCGGTGGCGCCAACCTCCGCTGGATGCTGATCCACCTCGTCGAGGAGACCGGGCGCCACGCCGGCCACGCCGACATCGTCCGGGAGCTCCTCGACGGCACCAAGGGCTATTACTGACCCGGGCGATGCCCCGCGATGGACCAGCCGTCCAACCGTCCGATCCGGCGGATCTCGTCCACCGGATACGGGGTTCGCCTGCTCTCCCGCTGGAGCCTGCGGTAGAAGTCCGTCATCACCGCGGCGAGCGGGGCGTGGCGGGTGAGGATCGCCGCGACCTCCGGCGGGACGCCCGGCGGACGCTCTCTCCGGGCGCACGCGCGCACGAACGCGTCGCGCTCGTCCCGCTCGTAGCCGTACAGAGCGGTGATCAGCCACAGCACCAGGTGCGGTGGCGTAGCACCCGCTCGGCTGCACTGTACGGGGAGATCGGCGACGAGATCGGGTGAACGCGAGGACCGCCGGTCGGAGCCGGCCCCCAACGCGGCCGCCGCCCCGCCACTCAGGTCGCCCCGCCACTCAGGTCGCCCCGCCACTCAGGTCGCCTCGTCGCTCAGGCCGCTCGGGCAACTCAGGCCGGCAGGGGAGCGAGGGCGTCCACCACTGCGTGCTTCCTCCCCGGCACGAGGTCGCCGCCGTCCTCGGCGACCCGTACGACGGTGTCGCGCAGCGCGTCCGCGTAGGCGCGCAGGGACTGGGCGGCGACGGTGGTGTCGGGGTGGCGGCAGGCGAGGTGCAGACCCTCGTGGAGTCGGGTGATCCAGACGCAGGCCTGGTCGCCGTGGGAGACCCGGACCGTCGCGCAGGCGTTCTGCTCGGTCCAGCGCTCGGCTCCGGGGACGGCCCTGGCGTCGACGAACGACATGAGCGAGTGCAGGTCGGGCGAGGTCGGACGGAAGTCCGAGCCGAGCAGGTGCAGGATCCGGGCCAGCGGGGTGCGGGCGAGCCGGCGGTTCGCGTGCAGCTCGGAGCGCGCCATCGCCAGCGCGCTCCGGAGGTCGGGGGCGTCGGCCGCGGGGATCTCGATGGGTACGACGCCGACGTACCAGCCCAGCGAGTCCTGCCACCGGGAGGCCGCCCTGGTGTGGAACGGCACCACCGTCCGGTACACGTCGTGCCCGCCGAGGTCCCGGGCGATCAGCGCGCTGGCGGCCAGGATGCCGGCCAGCGTGCCCCCGAAGGGGCGGCAGTACCGCTCGAACCCGGCGGCGTGCTCCTCGCCCACCAGCATCTCGGTCATCAGCCGTTGGGCGGGCATCGGCTCCTCCGGCTCCAGACCGAGGTCGAGCGGGAACCTCGGCAGCCGGTCGTCGCAGCCGGCGATGAACTCCCGCCAGCGGGCGACCGCCGAGTGGATCTCGTCGACCTGCTCCGCGTGCGCGCATTCGAGTTCGCAGAAGTCGAGGTAGCTTCCGACCTCGACCGCCCGCGGTTCGCCGCCGCCCCGGCGGGTGTCGTAGAGCTCGTGGACCTCCGCGGGGATGCGGAACAGCGAGTACGCGTCCACGTTGCTGTGGTCGAAGGCGAGGTAGACGTCCGTGCCGTCCTCGCGCAGGACGGCCGCGTAGATGTAGTTCGGCCATTCGAGCGCGTTCGTCGCGGCGTCGAAACGGTTCTGCAGGTAGGTGACCAGCTCCTCCGCCCGGTCGAACACCCCTGCCTCGTGCCGGTGCAGGGCCACCGAACCGGCGCCGATCGTGAACCGGCGGACGCCCTCGGTGCGGCGCCGGAATCCGCTGCGCAGCGTCTCGTGGCGCAGGGTCCAGTCGAGCAGGGTGGCCTCCAGCACGGCCGGGTCCGCCGGGCCGGGCAGGCTGAACCGGGTGCCGATCCAGGTCGGCATGGTCAGGCCGTTGTCGCGTACGGTCCGCGCGGTGCGCAGGTGCGACTGCTGGAGGTGGGAGAGCGGGCGGAGGTCGTCCGCCAGGGCCGTGGCGGCGTCGATGGTGGACGGGTGGAGGGTCCATTCCATGACACGCCCCGGACGGGCCTCGCAGCGGGCCAGGTCGGTGATACGCACAGGTGCTCCCTCTCTCGACTCGCGGTGCGCCGGCGGTTCCGGCCACCGCCGCCACCCGTCGGCCCGTCCTCGCCACGGGCGTTCCGGCGTCACGTCCCGTACGCGTCTCGGCCGACGGGGTGTTGGTGACGGACCAATCAAGCAACGATCAACAGGCCGTCAGGGCACGCCCTGATGCCCGCCGGACCGGGTCACCGCGGCCGAGCCGGCAGGCTCGGTCCCCCGGGCAAGCGGCGACCACGGCCACAAGACCCCGGCGGCAGACCGTCGCACAGGCCTATCGTTGGCTGATGCGCGCTCACCCCATCGACCGACCGTCCGATCTCGACGTGGTCCGCGAGTCCTATGACCGCGTGGCCGACAACTACGCCCGCATGGTGGCGACCACGGGGATCGGCGACATCCGGACCCACCCGTGGCTCAAGGCGTCGATCGACGCCTTCGCCGACACCGTGAGCGGCCTCGGGCCCGTGCTCGACGTCGGCTGCGGGCCCGGAACGGTGACCGCCTACCTCGCCGAGCGCGGCCTCGACGTGTCCGGCGTCGATCTCTCCCCCCGCATGATCGAGAACGCGCGCCGCCTCCACCCGCAGTGCCGGTTCGGCGTCAGCTCTGCCACCGACCTGGACCTCGCCGACGCCTCCCACGGCGGCCTGCTCGGCTGGTGGTCACTGTTCAACCTCCCGCGTGACGTCCTTCCCCAGGTCCTCGCCATGTTCGCGCGCGCCCTGGTGCCGGGCGGACACTTCATCACCGCGACCCATGTCGGCGACGAGGACGCGCTGCGCACCGAGGCCTACGGAGGCGTCCCCGTCCGCTGGACGACCCACAAGTGGCGGCCCGAGCCGCTCACGCACCTGATCGAGCAGGCCGGACTGCGTCCGGTCGCCGAACTCCGGCTCCCCGCGGACGAGCACGTCGGACCGGGCCTGGTCATCATGGCCAAGCGGCCGGGCTGAGGATCGGTTACCGGACCAGGGCGTACCTGCCACCGGTCGACGCGGTGCGGCCCGGAGGCGTGGCGGTACGGGCCGGGGCCGTGGTGACGGAAGGGGCGACCGCCGCCCGAGTCCCCGGCCCGACGCCCCCGCCCCCCTGGTCGCATCCAGGTCCACCCTGCCCGGCCGGACCCGGTCAGACCATGGTCACGTCCCGCGCCCCGGTGCCCGGCCGGATGATGTAGATGCCCGACCCGGGCAGCGTCTCCCGCGAGTCCTCCCGCAGGCGGTCGACGCTGATCTCGGCCGGCCACCGGGTGTGCAGTTCGGACCAGCGCACTCCCGCGAGATCGACACGGGTGAGGTCGGCCGCGCTCAGGTCGGCGCTGGTGAAGTTGTCCAGGGTTTCGGAGAGGAACTCCAGGTCCAGGGTCTCCGGTTCGCCGAGTCCGAGGAGCTCGCCGACCTGCGCGGCCAACTCCCGTGTCAGGTAGGCCACCTCCTGCTCGGCGCGGGTCAGGTCACCGCTCCCCACGGCGTACATGAATACCTTGCAGGCCCGGAGGAACTCCGCGATCGCGGGGTGATCCGCGGTTCTGACCCGCTGGTCGATGGTGGCGGCCAGTTCTCGCACGAGGATCTGGCCGACCCTCCCCGCCTGGTCGATGGCCGGGTAGTGCGGTTCGAGCAGCGCCACGATCTCGTGCGCCCGGTCGCGAAGCTCCCACGCGAGGGCCGCCCGACCGTCCAGCTCGTGGGCGATGCCCCGGGCGGTCGTCTGAGCGGCGAACACGGCCCGCTTCAGCGGCATGCCGTGGTACCGGCCGAAGCCCAGGCCGTTGGTGAGGTCCTGCGCGAGGATCACCGTACGGATCAGGAGGTCGGCGAGGATCGCCGAGGTGACCAGAGGGTGCGCGCGCAGGGCGAGCCGCTGCTCCGGCCCGATCAGCTCGAACCTCTGGTGCAGCAGGCCGACGTCGTAGAGGGGCGCGGCCGCCTCCTCGAACTGCGTACGGTCCGTGGTCCGGGACATGATGGACACGAGCCCAGCCTCGACGTCCAGCACCGTGTCCACGTCGTCGACGAGGTCCCGGTACCGCGAGCACAGCATCACCTCCCGAAGCCCGGCCTCCACGTCCAGCTGACCGTCGAGCCCGTCAAGGAACGCCGTCTGCGAAGCTGCCAGCCGGGCCGAGGGTTCGCGGGTGCGACGCTTCGGCACGTCATACTCGGCCATTACTCCTCCTCCCGATCGGTCATTCTGCTGGAGACGGACTTACGTGCTTTGAGCAGACTGACCCGGACGGCCGCCGCGTTCAGACCGAGCTCGGCCGCGATCTCGGTCGGGGTGTATCCGTCCAGTGTCCACGCCAGGACCTGCCGCTGACGGGACGGCAGTCCGTGCAGCAGCTGCAGGATCTCCTGCTGTTGCTCCCACTCGGCGGCCGCGCCGGGGGAGGGCAGCAAGGAGGTCGGTTCGAGGGCGAGTTCGTCGATGCTCTCCTCGACCTGGCTGAAGGCCCGCACCAGTTCGCGTGACGCCACGCGTCTGCTCCAGGCCTCTGGTGACTGGATCCGGTCCCAACGCTCGTACGCCTTGAGCATGGTGTCCTGTGCCAGGTCGGCGGCCAGGGCCGCCGGGGCTCCCTGCCACATCAGGAACGCCACGAGCCGATGGACGCAGGTGCGGTAGAAGTAGGCGAACTCACTCTTCCGGGAGTTCACTTCGCTCCCACGGTCAGTGGCCGGCAGACCTCCGAGCGACGCCGCCGACGTCGCGTCCCCGTCCGGCCTGGTGTCACTCATCTGCGCCGCGACCCCGCGTCCGCCGCTCGTCCGGCTGCCCCGGGGCGAGCCGTTCGTCACCGCGGTCGTCGGCGATCAGGACCACCAGGACGGCAGGCCGTGAGGAGTCCTCCGGGCGTGGCCGTAAGCACTGCCCCACGAGGGTGGCCACGGCCGCTGCCAGCCCCAGCACAGCCGCCACCACCGAGCCGGTCACGGGATCCACTTCGCGCACTCTCCCCTTGCTCTCGTTCAACACTTCCACAACCAGGAGTGCCGGGAGGGCCCCAGCGTTAACCCGGTGAACGAGGTTTCTGACGGATCCCTCGGCTCGGCCGTGCGTTTCCGGATGATCCCTGCGCTCCGCGGCCCCGGGCCCCGTCGATTAGGCTCGGGCGGAGGGCGAGGGAGGGTGGGGCGGATGCAGTCGGGGCTGAGTTTCTCCGCGGCGGACCTGGCTCAGACGCGGTTCGCGGTGTCGCCCATGTGGGAGGTCGTCACCAGCTTCCGGCTGCTGCGGCGGGCGGACGAGCAGCCGTTGTACCGGCGGTGGGCCGAGCAGGTCCGGCCGCGGCTGGTGCGGGCGGGGCTCGACCGGGGGTGGTTGGCGGAGCTCGTGCCCGTCGACGGCTACCTCGCGGACTTCCTCAATCCGACTCCGGCCGGCCCGTTCCCCACGCTCGCCACCGAGCTGGAGGCGATCCGGCGGACCGCGCCCGAGCGGGTGCGGGTCGAGCTCGGGATGCTGGCCGCCGAGCGCGACGACGGGGCGCCTGCCCGGTTCCGGATCCTGTCCGAGGCTCCGGAGGAGGCGTTGGCGAAGGTCACGGCGGAGGTCGAGGCCTACTGGGAGCTCGCCCTCGCGCCCTACTGGGAGCGGATCCGGCGGTTGCTCGAAGCCGATGTGTTCCACCGGGCGCGGCAGGTGGCGGAGCACGGCTCGGCCCACGTGCTCAACGAGCTGCACGACTCCGTCCGGTGGGACGACGGCACCCTGCGGCTGGTCCGCCGGCACTGCGCGCTGACCCGTGACCAGGTCGGTTCCGGGCTGCTCCTGGTGCCCTCCGCGTTCGCCTGGCCGAAGGTGCTGACCCGGTCGGTGGCGCCGGAGCCGCCGCAGCTCGCCTATCCGGCGCGCGGGATCGGCAACCTCTGGGAGCCCCGGGCCACCACCTCCCCGGACGCGGTGGCCGCCGTGCTGGGCCGCTCCCGCACGATGCTGCTGACCGAGCTGGACACGCCCGCGTCTACCACCCGGCTCGCCCAGCGGTCCGGCCTGTCCGCGGCCGGCGTCTCCCAGCACCTGACGGCCCTGCGCAACGCCGGCCTGGTGACCGCGCACCGCAGCGGCCGCTCCGTCCTCTACGCCCGCACCGCGCTCGCGGACGCCCTGCTGGCCCCGGCCGGGCACTGACCCGGCGGCCCTCCGAAGGCCGTCCGGAGCGCCGGGCCGGGCGGCGGTTCAGCGGCCGGTGGCGATGTCGGCGACAAGGTTGATGGTGGTGGCCAGGATGCTGGCGCCGAAGACGTAGGACAGCAGGCAGTGCCGCAGCACGACCGCCCGCAGCCCGGTACTGGAGACGCTGGTGTCGGAGACCTGGTACGTCATGCCGAGGTTGTAGCTGAAGTACAGGAAGTCGCTGTACCGGGGCGGGACCTCGGTGTTGAAGTCGATCCCGCCGCCGGGGCTCCCGTAGTAGATGTACGCGTAGCGGGTGGCGTACATCAGGTGGAGCGCCGCCCAGGCCGTGAACACGCCGCAGAGGGCCGTCGCGGCCGCGGCCCGGCTCAGGTCGGAGCGGCTGGCCAGGAACAGCAGCACGATGCCGACCAGTCCGCACAGCGCGGCGGTGACGACGGCGAACTCCTCCAGGGCGGGCCGGAACTCCTCGCGCCGGACGTTGCGGCGGGTGGCGGCGGCGTCCATCGGCCACAGGACGATCCACCCCGCCACGACGAAGGCCGTCTCCGCTCCGGCGATGCCGGCGAGGACGCCCAGCGGCACGCCCGTCAGGACGGCGACGACCGTTCCGAGGGCCGCTCCGAGGATGGCCGAGCCGGCGAGCCGCGGGACGGCGGAGAGGACCAACGAGTGGTTCATGGGGGCCTCAGGCGCTGACGGCGGGGGTCGGCGTCAGCGTATCCGCGGCTGGGCCCGGGCGCAGCCGGGCGCGGGAGCCCGGAGAACGGGCCCCGACCGGCGAAGGGGGAGGGGCGGGACGGAGCCGGGGAGGTCGGGGCTATGGTTCCTTGGCGGTCCACGGACACCGGGGTACGAGGGAGAGTGCTGTGAAGTTGGTCGGTCGCACGATGACGGTGGCTACGGCCGGGGTGCTGCTGGGGGTCCTGACGGCCTGCGGCTCCAGCGGTTCGAAGGCCTCGGGCGACGCCGCCGCGGCGGCCGGCCGGGGCACGGCGACGGCCGGTGCCGGTGCGAGCGCGGAGGCGAGCGCGGGTGCGGGCACCGCGTCGCCGCAGGCCTCCACCGGCGGCGCGGGCGCCTCGCCCGGTGCGGCCGCCGGCGGTGCCCCGGCGCCCGGCGCGGCGCCGTCCGGCGGTACCGCCGCGCCCGGTGGCGGCCCGGCGGCCGGCACCGTCCCGATGCCCGTCTGGAGCGACGCCGCGACGCCGCTGCTCGACTACCGGGCCGTCCTGCAGCTGATGCCGGACCAGGCCGCGATGACCGGCTGGGAGCAGGAGAAGCGGCGGGTCGACCTCACCGACCACTCCGCGGACTGCCAGAACCCCGCGGCCTGCAACGGCAAGCCGCTCAGCGGCGAGGCGAGGTTCAGCTCCGGCGACGTGGTCGCGCGCTTCCTCGTCGACACCCTGCCGACCAAGGCGGCCGCCCAGGACAAGCTCAAGGCGGCGTACGCGGCGTACGGAGACGCCACCCGCTACCACGCCGTGGAGCTGCCCGCCATCGGCACCGAGAGCCGGGCCTGGCAGGGCGAGCCCGGCGGCCGGGACGGCATCGCCGTCGTGATGCGGGCCGGCACCGTGGTCGCCACCGTGACCACCGAGGACGGCCCGGCGGACACCGCGACGGCGCAGCGCCTCGCCGTCCTGCTGGCCAAGCGCATCGAGCAGGCCCAGGCGGGCCAGGCCGCGGACGCGGTGCTCGGCCGCTGACCGCACCGGCGGGGCGGGTGCCCGAGGTCCGTCGCCCCGCCCCGGGCGGCCCCGGTGACGCGGATCACGGGAACCGGCCCGGGAGCCTCGAAGATCCACTCGGGGGGTCCACTCCTTCGCCGCTCGCCTCCGGGGACGGGGACCTGCTGCTCGTCGCCGAGCTGCTGGCCTTCGTCCCGCCGTTCGGGCGGGCGGCTCCCCCCGCTGCGGGGCCGGCCGGTGGCGGTGGGATGATCATGCGCATGAAGCACATCATCAGGGCGGTGGACGCCGAGGACTGGCCGAAGATCAAGCAGCTCCGACTGGACGCGCTGCTCGATCCGGCGGCGCCCATCGCCTTCCACGACAGCTACGAGAAGGCGGCCGCCCAGCCGGACGAGTTCTGGCAGGAGCGCGCCGCCGGTGCGGCCGAGGGCGTCGCCGCGCGGCAGTTCGTCGCGGAGGGGGCCGACGGGCGCTGGCTCGGCACCGTCTCGGTGCTGGTCGAGCACGCCGGTACGGCGACCTTCTTCGGTGATGTCCCGGAGCAGGCGCAGACCCATGTCGTCGGCGTCTTCGTGCGGTCCGAGGCGCGCGGCAGCGGCGTCGCGCAGGGGCTCTTCGAGGCCGCCCTGGACTGGTCCTGGTCGCTCGCCGAGCCGCGCGTCGAGCGGGTGCGGCTCTTCGTCCACGAGGCCAACGGCCGGGCCGGGGCGATGTACCGGAAGACCGGCTTCGAGCCCACCGGCCACCACCTCCCCGCGCCGGGGGACGGGACCGCCCGCGAGATCGAGCTGGCCGTCCGGCGCGGCTGACCGCCACCACGGCGGCACGGTGTGCGCCGTGCCGCCCGCGACGGTGGCGCGGCGCGGGCGAGGGGCCCCGCCGCGCCACCGCCGCCCGCGTGTGCGGGGTTGCCGGTGCCCGGCCGGCCGCGGCATGGCCTCGGCCGGCCGGGCTCGGGGATCGGTCCCGGCTCCAGGGCTGCGGAGCCGTCCGGCGGTGCGACCGACCCCGGGAGGTGAGGAAGCCCCGGACGTCAGGCGTCCGGGAACGTAGGAAGCCCGGGACGTCAGGCGGCCGGGCGGACGAACGTCCGGTCGTGGACGAAGAGGGCGTGGCGCTCCTCCGCGCCCAGCCCGCCCCAGACGCCGAACGGCTCACGCGCGGCGAGGGCGTGGCGGCGGCACTCGATCCGCACCGGGCAGTCACCGCAGAGGGCCTTGGCCGCTTCCTCGGCCTCGCCGTGGCCCGCGTCGGCGGCGCCCACGCGCTGGAAGAGGCGCCTGCCGTCGGTGCTCCGGCACGCGGCGTGCTGCGGCCGGTTCCAACGGTGCTCCGGTGTGCCGGGCAGGTGGGAGATGTCGCTCACGCTACGGCTCCTTGTCGACGACGAACGGGCGCGGTGCGTGCCTCGTCTGACCCGGATCGGCCGTTTCATGCCTGCCGTCCCGGGCCGGGTTCGCCGCCGGTGCCCCGTCGCGCCGGGAACCGGACCGGCCGGAGCGGCCCCGGCGGCCACCGCCGCCCGCACCGGACGGAGCAGGCCGCCGCCCGGCTGCGGCGCGGCGAGGTCGCCGAGCCCCGTCCGGATCGTGTCGTCCAGGTCCGGGGCCCCGGGAGGGCGAGCAGAGCGGGAGGGTGGCGTCCCGCAGCCGCAGCAGGGCGGGCAGCGGGCCCCGTGCCCGGACGGCGGGTTCGAGAGGGCGTGCGGAGCTCCGACCAGCCGGCGACCGGCTCGCGCGGCCGGACGAGCCCGGGCGGTGTCACGCGCCGTGCCGCGGCTCCAGCCGGAAGTCGAAGGCCGTGGTGCCCGGGTCGAGGGCGGTGACCCCGCCGTCCACGGTGAGGACCGCGCCGTTGACGTAGCTCGC
The DNA here is from genome assembly GCF_040630735.1 of Kitasatospora sp. NPDC005748. Taxonomy (NCBI): domain Bacteria; kingdom Bacillati; phylum Actinomycetota; class Actinomycetes; order Kitasatosporales; family Streptomycetaceae; genus Kitasatospora; species Kitasatospora sp. NPDC005748. Next base: position 64,062 of record NZ_JBEXYD010000034.1, on the reverse strand, counting down.
CGCCGGGGACAGCAGCCAGCCGATCGCCGCGGCCACCTCCTCGGGCTCGCCCGGCCGGCCGGTCGGCGTCAGCCGGGTCGCCTCCCGGTACGCCGCGTCGGTGTCGGCCAGCCCCTCCTCGTCCGCGAAGCGGGCCATCCGGCGGTCGGCCATCTCCGTGCGCACCCAGCCGGGGCAGACGGTGTTGGCCCGCAGCCCGCGGTGGCCGTAGTCGACGGCGAGCGAGCGGCAGAGCTGCAGCAGCGCGGCCTTCGAGGTGGCGTAGGCCGCGTTCCCCACCCCGTTGCGCAGGGCGGAGACCGAGGAGACCGCCACCACGGACCCCCGCGACCGCAGCAGGTGGGGCAGGGCGGCCCGCAGTACGAGGAAGGGACCGGTGAGGTTGGTGCGCATCACCAGCTCCCAGTCGTCCAGGGTGACGTCGCCGACCGAACCGCCCCGGCCGACACCGGCGTTGAGCACCACCCCGTCCAGCCGGCCGAAGGCCGAGACGGTCTCCTCCACCAGGGCGTGCACGTCGTCCGGGTCGGTGGTGTCCGACACCCGGGCGAGCGCGCCGGTCTCCCGGGCCACCCGCTCCAGCGGTTCGGACCGCCGCCCGGAGACCACCACCCGGCAGCCCTCGGCCCGTAGCAGCCGGGCGGTGGCCGCCCCGATGCCGGTACCGCCGCCGGTCACGATGACAACGCGCTGATCGGACATGGGTGGGCGCCTCCGCCGGGATCGATGCTCCGTGAACCATCGGATCCTATGCTCACGCCGTGTCAGCTCCCGTCGTGCCGGAGGCCGTGACCCAGGACCGCGATCGAAGGCCGCGACCGGGGACCGCGACCGGGGACCGCGACCGGAGGCGACCGCGCGGCCGCCGGGCGGGCACCCGGACCGATCAGGATCCGAGAAGCCGCGACCGCCCGCTCGTGCCTAGCCTGGTTCCGCGACCCCGCGGGCGACACGGCCGGATCGGCGAGGTCCGCCGGCCCGGCCGGCGACACGAGAGTGTCGGTGGGACCTGGTTGGATCGAGCCGGTGCCGCCGAGACAGCCCGCGAGGGCGGCCCGCACGACGGATGGAGAGACGACAGGCATGGCCAAGAGGACGGACGCGCAGCCGACTGCGCCGCACGCTGCCGACAGCCACGACGTGATCCGCGTGCACGGCGCGCGGGTGAACAACCTCAAGGACGTCAGCGTCGAGATCCCGAAGCGCCGGCTGACGGTGCTCACCGGTGTCTCCGGCTCGGGCAAGAGCTCCCTGGTGTTCGGCACGATCGCGGCGGAGTCGCAGCGGCTGATCAACGAGACCTACAGCGCATTCGTCCAGGGCTTCATGCCGACGCTGGCACGGCCCGAGGTCGACGTCCTCGAAGGGCTGACCACCGCGATCATCGTCGACCAGCAGCGGATGGGCAGCGACCCCCGCTCCACGGTCGGCACCGCCACCGACGCCAACGCGATGCTGCGCATCCTCTTCAGCCGGCTGGGCGAGCCGCACATCGGCCCGCCGAGCGCCTACGCCTTCAACGTGCCCTCCGTCCGGGCCAGCGGGGCCATCACCGTCGAGCGCGGCGACAAGAAGACGGTGAAGGCGACCTTCCAGCGCACCGGCGGCATGTGCCCGCGCTGCGAGGGCCGGGGCAGCGTCTCCGACATCGACCTCACCCAGCTCTACGACGACTCCAAGTCGCTCGCCGAGGGCGCGTTCACCATCCCCGGGTGGAAGTCGGACAGCTTCTGGACGGTGCGGGTCTACGCCGAGTCCGGTTTCCTCGACCCGAACAAGCCGATCCGGAAGTTCACCAAGAAGGAGATGCAGGACTTCCTCTACCGGGAGCCGACCAAGGTGAAGGTCGAGGGGGTGAACCTCACCTACGAGGGCCTGATCCCCAAGATCCAGAAGTCCTTCCTGTCCAAGGACAAGGAATCGCTGCAGCCGCACATCCGGGCGTTCGTGGAGCGGGCGGTCACCTTCACCACCTGCCCCGAGTGCGAGGGCACCCGGCTCAGCGAGGGCGCCCGGTCGTCGAAGATCGGGCGGATCAGCATCGCCGAGGCCTGCGCGATGCAGATCAGCGACCTGGCCGTCTGGGTCGGCGGCCTCACGGAGCCGTCGGTGGCGCCCCTGCTCACCGCGCTGAAGCAGACCCTCGACTCGTTCGTGGAGATCGGTCTGGGTTACCTCGCGCTGGACCGGGCGTCCGGCACGCTGTCCGGCGGCGAGGCCCAGCGGGTCAAGATGATCCGCCACCTCGGCTCCTCGCTCACCGACACCACCTACGTCTTCGACGAGCCCACCGCGGGGCTGCACCCGCACGACATCCAGCGGATGAACGACCTGCTGCTGCGGCTGCGGGACAAGGGCAACACGGTGCTCGTGGTGGAGCACAAGCCGGAGACGATCGTGATCGCCGACCACATCGTCGACCTCGGCCCGGGCGCCGGCACGGCGGGCGGCACCGTCTGCTTCGAGGGCACCGTCGAGGGGCTGCGGGCCAGCGGCACCGTCACCGGCCGCCACTTCGACGACCGGGCCGCCGTCAAGGAGGAGGTGCGCAAGCCCACCGGCGTGCTGGAGGTCCGGGGCGCGACGGCCAACAACCTGCGCGACGTCGACGTCGACATCCCGCTCGGGGTGCTGGCCGTGGTCACCGGAGTCGCCGGCTCCGGCAAGAGCTCGCTCGTGCACGGCTCGCTGGTCAAGGGCCCGCTGGGCGCCGAGCAGGGCGTGGTCTCGGTCGACCAGAGCCCGATCCGCGGCTCGCGGCGCAGCAACCCCGCGACGTACACCGGGCTGCTCGACCCGATCCGCAAGGCGTTCGCCAAGGCCAACGGGGTGAAGCCGGCCCTGTTCAGCGCCAACTCCGAGGGTGCCTGCCCGACCTGCAACGGCGCCGGGGTCGTCTTCACCGACCTCGCGATGATGGCCGGCGTCGCCAGCACCTGCGAGGAGTGCGAGGGCAAGCGGTTCCAGGCGGCGGTGCTGGAGTACCGGCTCGGCGGCCGCGACATCAGCGAGGTGCTCGCGATGTCGGTGACGGAGGCGGAGGAGTTCTTCGGCGCCGGTGAGGCGCGCACCCCGGCGGCGCACGCCGTCCTCGGCCGGCTGGCCGACGTCGGGCTCGGCTACCTCAGCCTCGGCCAGCCGCTCACCACCCTCTCCGGCGGCGAGCGGCAGCGGCTCAAGCTGGCCACCCACATGGCTGACAAGGGCGGCGTCTACGTCCTGGACGAGCCGACCGCCGGTCTCCACCTCGCCGACGTCGAACAGCTGCTCGGCCTGCTCGACCGGCTCGTCGACGCCGGCAAGTCGGTCATCGTCGTCGAGCACCACCAGGCGGTCATGGCCCACGCCGACTGGATCATCGACCTCGGCCCCGGCGCCGGCCACAACGGCGGCCGGATCGTCTTCGAGGGCACCCCGGCCGAGCTGGTGGCCGCCCGCTCGACGCTGACCGGCGAGCACCTCGCCGCCTACGTCGGAGCCTGACCCCACCGCCCCCGCCCGCGCGGACCCCCGCGTCCGCGCGGGCGGGCGGTGGGGTCCGCGCCCGGCCCCGGTCCGGGGCGCTGTGGGAGACTGGCCGGGTGAAGCGGCAAGAGCTCGACGACCTCGTCCGGCTGCGGCGGGCCCGGGACCGGATGGACCGCGACTACGCCGAGCCACTGGACGTCGCCGCCCTTGCCCGGGATGCCCTGATGTCCTCGGGCCACTTCTCCCGCAGCTTCCGCGCCGCCTTCGGCGAGACGCCCTACAGCTACCTGATGACCCGCCGCATCGAGCGGGCCAAGGCGCTGCTGCGCCGCGGCGACCTCACGGTGACCGAGGTGTGCTTCGCGGTCGGCTGTACGTCGCTCGGCTCGTTCAGCACCCGCTTCACCGAGCTGGTCGGCGAGAACCCGAGCAGCTACCGGGCCCGTGACCACGAGGACGGCGCCGCCGTCCCGGCCTGCATCGCCAAGATCCACACGCGGCCGGTCAGGAACGGAGAAGCGGGCGCCGCCCCCCGGTCGTAGCCTGGGCCGCATGGACATCAGGCTCTCGCAGTGCTTCATCGCCGTCGACGACCACGACAAGGCGATCGCCTTCTACCGCGACGTGCTCGGCCTGGAGGTGCGCAACGACGTCGGGTTCGAGGGGATGCGCTGGGTGACCGTCGGCGCGCCCTCGCAGCCGGACGTGAACATCGTGCTCGAACCGCCGCTCGCCGACCCGAACGCCTCGTCGGCGGACCGGCAGGCCATGGCGGAGCTGATGGCCAAGGGGCTGCTGCGCGGTGTCATCTTCGCGACGGACGACTGCGACGCCGCCTTCGAGCGGGTCAGCGCGGCCGGCGGGGAGGTGTTGCAGGAGCCGATGGACCAGCCCTACGGCGTCCGCGACTGCGGGTTCCGCGATCCGGCCGGCAACCTGGTGCGGTTCACCCAGGCCCTCGCGAGGTGACTCCCGGCGGACGCGCCCGGTGGGCGCCGGCCCCGTCCCGGACGGGAGGTCAGCGGCCGCACCCGGCCGGTCCGTTCGGCTCGGAGCGCCGCGTGCGGGCGGGCGGTGGGCCGGATGTCCGATGAGGCGGGCACGGGCCCGCAGCGGGCGCCGATGGTGTGGGCGCTGGCGATCCGCGAGACTGCCGACGGGCCGCCGCTCGCCGAGGTGATCGTGGAGGTCGGCGCCGCGCTGCACGGCGAACTCGTCGAGAACCTGGTGGACAGCGGGTTCACGCTGGCGGCGGGGGACCCGCCGGACACCACCGGGGTGCTGGAGGTGCGCGGCCCGCTGCTGGCCAGGCTGGTCCTGGTCGGCGGGCGGCAGGTGTGGGAGCCCGCCTCCCCGGTCGAGGTCTCGCCCGGCTGGGAGTCGGCGGCCGAGGGGCGCGGCCGGGCCGTCGTGCTCGTGGTGCCGCCGGGAACGTGGCCGCCCGGTCTGATGTCCCTGGAGCCGCGGGAGCGCATCGAGGTCTTCACCCGGAGCCTGGAGGAGGCGCGGGTGGCCGGGCGGGTGCTGCACGGCACGGCCGCCGTCGACCTGGACGAGGCCGAGGCCTGAGCCGGACCGGGGAGCGGGGCCGGACCGAGGCCTGGGCCGGACCGGGGAGCGGGGCCCGGCTCAGCGCCGGAAGCCCGGGGCCGGGACCCGCTCAGGGACCGGAGCGGCTCAGGGCCGGAACCACCGGGTCAGCGCGTCCCACCAGGAGCGCCGCGGCCGGGGCACGGTGACGGCGGCGGCGAGCGAGTCCTCGGCGTCGGCCGGACCGGCCGGCTCGACCCCGACGGCCTGCGACGCGGTGGCCTGTGCCCCGACGGCCTGCGGCGTGGCGGGCGGCGGCGTGGAGGGAACGCTGCGCGGCGGCGGCAGCGTGCCGGTCGGGGCCCGCCGCTCGCCCTCGGGCGTCCTCGGGGTGAACTCGACGGGCAGGGCGGACAAGTGGCGCGAGATCCAGGCCGACGTCCAGCTCAGCTCCTCCTCCTCGACCGCGAGGCGGAGGTCCGGCAGACGGGTGAGCAGGATGTCGATCCCCGTCTCGGCGATGGCCCGGCCGATGTCCTGGCCGGGGCACTCGTGCGGACCGGCGCCGAAGGCCAGGTGGGAGCGGTTCCCGTGGAGGGGCGTGGCCAGGTCGGGGCGGATGGCCGGGTCGGAGTTGCCGGCCGCGAGGCCGAGCAGGAGCATGTCGCCGGCCTTGATCTGCTGCCCGCCGAGTTCGGTGTCGCCGGTCGCCCAGCGGCCCGCGACCAGCGACATCGGCGCCGCGTCCCAGAGCACCTGGTCCAGGGCGTCGGCCAGGGTCATGTGGCCGCCGGACAGGTGGGTGCGGAACCGCTGGTCGGTGAGGACCATCTTGAGGGTGTCCGCGATCAGGTTGACGGTCGTCTCGTTCGCGGCGAGCAGGACGACCCGCAGGTGTTCGAGGACCTCGTCGTCGGTGAGCCCGGCCTCGTGCTGCATCAGCCGGGACACCAGGTCGGGGCCGGGGGAGACCCGCTTGCGCTCCATCATCCGGCGCAGCGTCGCGACGACGTAGTCGTTGCTCGCGATGGCCGTCTCGGTGCCCTTCATCAGGTCGCGGGCGGCGGAGACCAGGTGCGGGCCGTACTCCTCCGGCATGCCGACCAGTTGGGTCATCACGAGCATCGGCAGGTGCTCGGCGAACTGGGTGACCAGCTCGGCCCGGCCGGTGGGGCCGAACTCCTGGACGAGCTGGTCGGTGAAGCGGGTGACGTGGCGCCGCACCCCGCGCCGGTCGAAGCTGTTCAGCCCGTCGGTGACGGCGCCGCGCAGGCGCTTGTGCTCCTCGCCGTCGGCGAACACGCAGAGCGGCTGCCAGGCGATCACCGGCATCAGCGGCGAGTCCGGGGAGACCAGCCCGTCCTGGAAGGCCGACCAGCGGCGGGAGTCCCGGGAGAACCGGGAGGGCGTGCGCATCGCGATGAGGTTCGCGGAGTGGCCGACGATCAGCCAGGCCGGGAGGTCGCCGTGCAGCAGGACCGGTGCCACCTCGCCGTGTTCGGCGCGCAGCTTCTCGTACAGGCCCGCCGGGTCGGCCTCGGCCTCGGGCCCGTAGAGCCGCCGGAGGCCGCCGGCGCCCAGGCCGCCGGTACCGGAACCGCCGGTGGCGAGGCCGTGCGCGGGGCAGCCGGGCGGCGGGGTGGGCAGGGCGTCCTCAGGGAACGGGGAGGTCACGGTGTCTCCGGGGTCGGGGCGGGGCGGCCACCCGGAGGCGGCCGTCGCGGGCGGGGGGAGTGTGAAGGGCGGCGGGGGCACGGCCCGGGCACCGGCCGGGGAGCGCGGTGGCCGGGCCGTGCCCCCTAGGGCGCCGGCCGGTCGTACAGGTAGCGCATCAGGGCGAGGAGCACGTCACGGCTGGACTCGCGGGTGCGGGCGTCGCAGTCCACGATCGGCACCTCGGGCGGCAGGTCGAGCGCCGCCCGCAGCTCCTCGACGGGGTAACTCGGCGACTCGGGGAAGGTGTTGGCCGCGACGACGAACGGCACGCCGCGGTCCTCCAGCCGTCCGATCACCTCGAAGCTGACTTCGAGCCGACGGGTGTCGACGAGCACGACCGCGCCGAGCGCACCCTCGAACAGGCCGTTCCAGAGGAACCAGAACCGCTCCTGCCCGGGGGTGCCGAACACGTACAGCACCAGTTCCTCGTTGATGCTGATCCGGCCGAAGTCCATCGCGACCGTGGTCGAGGTCTTGCGCTCGATCCCGGCCGTGTCGTCGACGTCGGCTCCGGCCTGCGTCATCGTCTCCTCGGTCGTCAGCGGACGGATCTCGCTCACGGAGCCGACCAGGGTCGTCTTGCCGACCCCGAAGCCCCCCACGATCACCACCTTGACCGCCGTGGTGGCCGAGGCCGGCAGGAGGTCCGCGCGCTGCGGGCCCAGGGCCGTCTCAGAGTCTCTGAAGTCCATGTATCACCGCCTCCAGCAGGGCGCGTTCGGGAAGGACGGCCTGGGGGACCCGCATCCGGGCCTCGATCAGCTCCTCGGCGAGGAGGTCCGCCAGGAGGACGGTGACCGCGCTCATCGGCAGTCGCAGATAGGCGGAGATCTCGGCCACCGACAAGGGCGAGCCGCAGATCCGCAGGATCGCCGCGTGCTCCGGCTGCATCGAGGGAGTCGGCTGCGCCCGGGAGACGATCAGGGTGACCAGGTCGAACGTGGTCTGCTCGGCCGGTCCGCCGCGGCCGCGCGTGATCACGTAGAGGCGTTCGGCTTCTCCGTCGTCCCAGTCCTGGTCGGTCGCACTCACGCGACCTGCCCGCCGTTGCGCGCCGGTGTGGTGAGGTGCTCGCCGATCCGGGCGACCAGGTCGCGCATCCGCTGGCCCATCAGCCCGGCGTCGACGCCCTCGTCGGCCAGCACGGCGAGGTAGGCGCGGGCGCCGGCCGCCATCAGGTAGAAGAAGCCGCCGCCCATCTCGATCACGACCAGCCGCATCCGGCCGTCGCTGTGCGGGAACTCGTGCCCGACCGCGGCGGCGAGGCTCTGCAGGCCGGCGCAGGCGGCGGCGAGCCGGTCGGCGGTGTCGTTGTCGGTGCCGTGCTGGGCCATCCGCAGACCGTCGGCGGAGAGGACGACGACGTGCCGGGTGTACGGGACGCTCTCCGCCAGATCCTTGAGCATCCAGTCCATGTTGCTCCGCTGCTGAATCACTGCTCGCTCTTCCCTGACGACTCTTCGCTGGTGGGGCCGGCCGTGTCGGTGGACGGCGTGTGGCCGTTCACCCCCTCGGTGAACGCGGCCAGCCACATACCGGGCTGGGCCGGCGCCTGAGCCGGGGCCGGCGCGGGCTCCGGGGCCCGGGGGGCCGGGGCGATCCGGGGGGATTCGGCCGCGCCCCGTCGGTAGGGCGCGGCGTGGCGGCGGCGCTGGGGCAGGCCGTTCGCGGTCCGCTCGGTCACCACCGGCACGTCGTCGCCGACCGGGAACGGCTGCGAGGCGGTGGCGACGGTCCGCGAACCCCAGGGCCGCGAGACGGACACCGGACGCGTCCGCTCCGAGGGCCGGGGCGCGGTGTCCGGCGCCGGCAGGGGGTTCGCGGCGGCACCGATGCCGTGGGCCCGGCCGGTGGCGGGGGCGGTGGTGATCAGCTCCTGCGGCACGATCAGCACCGCGCGCACCCCGCCGTAGGCGGAGGGCCGCAGCGAGATCTGGAACCCGTAGGCCTGCGCGAGCCGTCCGACCACGGCCAGGCCGAGCCGGGGGGTCTCCCCGAGGTCGTTGAGGTCGATGCCGGCCTGCGCCTCCAGGAGCATCCGCTCGGCGCGGGCCCGGCCCTCCTCGCTCAGGCTGAGGCCGCCGTCCTCGATCTCGATCGCTATGCCGGTCTGCACCTCGACGGCGGTCAGGTGCACGCTGGTCTGCGGCGGGGAGTAGCGGGTGGCGTTGTCGAGCAGCTCGGCGACCGCGTGGATGAGCGGCTCGACGGCCGGTCCGACCACGGCGACCTGGGAGACCGGGTGCAGTTCCACCCGGCGGTAGTCGAGGATGCGCGACATGCCGCCGCGCAGCACGCTGTACAGCGGGACCGCCCTGCGCCACTGGCGACCGGGGCGGGCGCCGCCGAGGACGGCGATGCTGTCGGCGAGGCGGCCGATCAGGGCGTTGCCGTGGTCCAGGCGCAGCAGGTCCTCGAAGACCGCCGGGTCGTTGCCGTGCCGGTCCTCCATCTGGCGCAGTTCCTGGGCCTGCCGGTGCACGATCGCCTGAACGCGGCGGGCGATGTTGACGAAGGCCCGCTGGGTGGCCTCGCGCATGCCCTCCTCGGTGTCGACGATCTCCAGGATGCTGCGCAGCACCGCCAGCCGGGCGGCGTGGAACTGCGGGCCGGTGCCGGTGTCCTGGGGCTCGTACGAGCGCACGATCTCGTCGGTCGAGGTGCCGCGCCGGAGCCGGGCGATCGCCTCGGGCATGGTCGTCTGGGCGAGCCGGAGGGTCTCGGCCTCCTGCCGGGCCAGCCGGCGGCGCAGCTCGTTCTCCTGGAGGGCGAACCGTTCGCGCAGGGCGGCGAGGGCGCGGCCCCGGCGGGCCGTCTCGGCCGCCACCACCGCCACCGCCGCGGTGCCCACCGCTCCGGACCAGAGGACCCCCGCGCGGGCGCCGGTGGAGACCACCAGCGCGGCGACGACAGCGGCGCCCGCCGTCACGACCGTGGGCACCAGCCACACGAGAACGGGAGCCGGGCGTCGGCCTCCGGGTGACGATCCAGCACGAAGCATCAGCATCCTCAAGCGCTCGAAGGAGTGGGGAGAGTGGGCGGGGGCCGGCTCCGGCGGCGCCGGACCGTGGGCGGACCGGCGCCCGCACCCGGCCGGGCGGCCCCGGCGCGAAGGGTGCGCGCCGGGACCCGGCCCGGGGTCGGGACAACCGGAACTCCGGGACATTCCTGACGAAAGATCAGTAACAGTGTTTTATAGCCGATTCGGTGTGGCTCTGTCGCACGTTCCGCGGAACCCGGACGCCGGCTAGATCGGGCCGGCCGGCTGAGCACAGGCACCAGACTTGCCCTGTCCCGGGCCCGCCGTACCGTGGCCGGGGCGGGGTTCGCTCATGTGAGGGGTATCCCCGGGAAATCCCCCCGCAGCGTGGCGAGTTCGTGCTAAGCCGAGGTCTGCGACGGGCCTTCGACGGGCCTGCGACGGGCCGTGCGGAGGGACTTCGGCAGGTGATGTGCGGTGGATGCCGGCTCCGGTGAACCGCCAAGGCCGTTCCCCCGAAGCGGCGTTCCCCGGACGGTCCGGGCGGACCGGCGTACGCCGCCGGTGCTCGGCGGCGCGCCGGTCCGGTGGGCCCGGCGTGAGCGGAACCCGCGCAGGGCGGTCGAAGTCCGCGACCGGCGCGCGGGTGCTCCGACGCGCCCCACCGTCGCGCGCCCCCGTCTCCAGGCGCCCCGTCACCCCGACGGGGGCCGGCGGCCCAGGGCGAGGGCCGCGACCTCGCGCCAGTCCATGGCGGGCCGGGCCGGCGGGGCCCCCGGGCGGTCGCGCGGCACCAGCACCCGCAGCGCACCGGGCCGGACGGCGCAGGTGACCGGGGTCGGGAGCCGCAGCGCCTCCCCGTCCACGGCGACCGAGATCCGCCCGGCATCGGCGTCGACCACCACCCGGGGCGCGGTCAGGACGCGCAGGCCCGCCGCCCGGCTGCCCCGCAGCGCCACGGCGGCGGCCTGCGACGCGTTGCCCACCCGGATCCCCACCACCCCCAGCGTCGCCCGGTCCAGCCGCGGCCGGCGGTTGCCCACCACGGTCGGTTCGGGAGCCGTGTACGGGTTGTTGCTGACCAGCAGCGCCTGCTGTCCCGTCAGCCGGGTGCCGTCCGCCAGCACCGCCTCCAGGGCGTGCCCGGAGTGGCCGAGGAGGAGGTCGGGGAGGGCGCTGAGGGCCGAGCCGGCCTTGGCATCGCGGTACTGCGGGGTCTGCACGATCTCGGCGTAGGCGCCGAACGAGGCCGTGTTGACGAAGGCCCGGCCGCCCACGGTGCCCAGGTCGACCCGCAGCTCCACCCCGTCGGTCAGCGCGTCCAGGCAGCGGGCCGGGTCGTCGCGGTCCAGGCCGAGGTCCATGGCGAAGTGGTTGCGCGTCCCCGCCGAGATCACCAGGAACGGCAGGTCGTGCTCGGCGGCGACCTCGGCCACCGTGGCCTGGGTGCCGTCGCCGCCGGCCACGCCGAGCAGGTCCGCGCCCTCCGCCACGGCCCGGCGGGCGAGTTCGGCGACGTCCACGTGGGTCGCGGTGTCCAGCAGGACGACCCGGGCGCCCAGGGCCTCGGCCCGCTCCACCAGGGCGAACCGGTCGACCTTGCCGCCGCCGGACCTCGGGTTCATGATCAGCACGGGGTGCCGGGGGAGTGCGCGGGCCACCGCCCGCATGCCGTGGAAGGGCCGGGCCGCGCGCAACGCCGACCGCGCGAACGCCGCGGCGACCGCCCACAGGGCGAGCGCGGCCAGCGCCACCGGCCAGAGCCCGGCCCGGGCATAGCCCACCACGACGGCCGCGGGCGCCGCGACCACGAGCAGGGCGCCCGCCAGCCGGACGACCCCGTGGTGGGAGACCACCCACCACGTCCCGGCCGCCGTGAGCGCCAGCCCGGCCAGCCCGACGGCGAGCACCAGGATGCCGCCGGCGCCGACCGTGCCCACCAGCACGGCCACCGCGCCCAGCACACAGGCCAGGGCCGCCCGGGCGGACCAGCGGGCACTCAGGAGGGAACGGGACGCCATGCTGCGCGTCTCCTCGGTCTTCGCCCGGCACCGGGCACGACGCTCGCGGCGCGCCCGGGCGCGGGGCGTCCGGTCACCGGGTGCCCGGACCGTGTCGACCGGCCACCCGGTTCGGGTGGTCGCGGCTGGGCGCCGGCCTCGCGGCACGCCGCCCGCCGGTGGAGGAAGGGTGTCAGCCGCCCGCCGCGATGTCGGTCTCGGCCACCGCGATGGCCATGCCGAGGGCCTCCGCGATGTGCCCGGCCGCCGACATCACGCGGGCGGTGCCCACGATCGGCGCGATGGCGACCAGCACGTCCTGGAGCTGTGCGGCCGTCAGCTCGGCTCCGTCGGCGGCGCCGATGTGGACCAGGTAGGACATCGGCGGTGCGTCCATCGCGACGAGCGCCGCGATCCGGGTGAGGAGGAAGGTGTCCATCGGCAGGCCGCACCGCTCGACCGAGTCGAGCGTCATGGCGGCCAGGGTGTCGAGCACGGGAGTTTCGGACGCGCTGGTCATACCGGGCCATCTCCTTCGCCGGGAGGGGCCGGCACGTCGTCTCCGGGAGCAGCGGACCGCTCGCCTTGCCGTGCCCCCGTACACCGACCATAGGCCGGATGGGTGGCGGTCGCACTCCGCGACGGGCGGGGCGGCCGGGGCCGGGCGCGCCGGCCCGCCGTACGGGCCCGCCCGCCCGCCCCACCGGGCCGGGTTCCGGTCACCGCCGCGGCGCCGGCGGCGCGGTACGGCTGGGGCCGCCGACCGGCCGTGAGGTCCCGGGTGCCGGTGGCCACCGGCCGGTGGGGGCGGAGCGTCCGGCGGGCGCCGCCGGGGCGGGTGGGGCGGTCCGGCGAACGGCCGACAACCGCCCTCCGGGACATGCCAGAGGCCTGGGCCTGCGGCCGGTGCGCTCCTACGATGTGAGGCGCCGTCGGCCTGACCCCGACAGCGTCGGCCGACGTCGGACACCACCGGGCTCTCCGGGCACCGGTGCGTCCCGTCGGCCACGGCCCGCCCCGGGGACCGGGAGCGGGCTCGTAGCGCAGGCTGCACCGACGCAGGCCGCACACCCCTCCTCACCACCCAGGGAGTACGCCCATGCATGCCCGCACTGTCGCACCGTCGTTCAGACCCGTCCGCGCCGTCCTGCTCGTTCTGACCGTGCTGGCCGCCGTGGTGGCGGTCGCCCTGCCGACGGCCGGCCCCGCCCGGGCCGCCGTGCCGGACCGCTGGGGCTTCGCGTTCCTCGACAACCCGACCCCGCCCGCCGGGTACGTTCCCGACCCCACCCGGCAGTGGGGCAGCTGGCCCTCCCCGGCGAGCAACCCCGTCAAGGTCGACCAGCTCGCGGTCGGCTCGTACCTCGTGCACTTCCCGTTCATCGCCGGCCCGGGCGGCATCGCCCACGCCACCGCCGTCGGCCGTACCGGCAACTGGTGCCAGATCAAGGGCTGGTCCACGGCGGGCACCGGGCAGGACGTCGCGGTGGACTGCTACCGGCCGGGCGGCGCCCCCGACAACACGCTGTTCACCGTGCTCTACACCACCAGCAGCGGGACTCCGTCGCCGGCCGGCGGCTCCTACGGCTACACCTTCTCGGACATCTCGGGGGCGGTGCTCGCGCAGTACAACTCCGCCGGCGCGGTCAACACGGTGAGTCACGGCTCGACCGGGATCTGGAAGGCCTGGCTGCCCGGTCTGGGCCTGTCCACCGCTGCCGGGAACATCGAGGTCACCGCGGTCGACGCGGTCCAGGGCGCGCGCTGCAAGGTGGCCGACTGGGCGCCGGCGGCGTCCGGTCAGACCGTGGTGGTCAGCTGCTTCAACGCGGCGGGCGCGCCGTACGACACCCGGTGGACGCTGAGCTACTCCCTCAAGCGTGCCCTGCACGGACCGGCGTTCCCGCCGAAGTCGTTCGGCTACCTCTGGTTCAACGGCGGGGTCCCCGCGGCGACGAACTTCAACTCCAGCGGCGCGACCAACACGCTGGCCGGTTCGGTCCCGTTCACCATCACACTGCCCGGGGTGGCCGTCCCCTCGGACACCGCGCACGCCACGGCGTACGGGCCCGGCCCGGGCTGGTGCGGGCTGGCCCTGCCGTGGGCCCGCAGCGCCGGCACGGTGAAGCTCTACACGATCTGCTTCAACGCCGCCGGATCGCCGGTGTCGGCGCCGTTCCTCACCGCCTACACCTCGGCGTTCTGACTGCCGGGGGCCGGCCCCGGTCGTCGGGGCCGGTCCCCGGCAGTCCCGGACCACTCCCCGCCCGCGCGGTTCCGCCCGTTCGCCCGGGCCGGGCGCGGCCGTATCCGCGATGCCACGGCGCGCCCCCGGTGGCGCGAGCCACAGATCTGATGAGCAGTCAAAAGCACTCTGAACAGCGGAGGTTCGACTCGGGACGTGGGCCGCTCCGGTGTGCGGGCCGACGCGCGGAGGCCGCACCGGGCCCGGGCGGCCGGCCCGGCCGCCGCGCTCACCGATCCCCCTCCCGTACGCGCTCCGGAGGCCCGTCGCGGCCCGATGTGCCACGGTGGAATCCGGGGTCAGCGCACCCCGTCGGGAGAGGAGTGGCCATGTCGTCGAAGCGACGTCGCAAGAAGAAGGCACGAGCCAAGCGCGGGGCCAATCACGGCCGTCGGCCCCAGTGCTGAGCACTTCCTGAGCGGCCACCGGCGGCCCGGCGAGGGGCCGCCGGTGGTCTCGCGCCGTCTCCGCCACCGAGCCGCGGGTACGCGGCCACCGCGGGGAACGCCGTGCGGGACCGGTCGCAGGGGGGTGTCGACCGTGGGATTCGGGCCCTCCGGGCTCGAAGAGCTCACCGGAGGACCCACCGGAGGACCGGGAGGCCCCGGAGGAACGGAAGGACGCGACGGATGGGTACACCGCGGCCCGACCGCACCCCGAAGGAGTCCGCGCCGGTCGCGGCGAGCCAGTCGTTGACGCTCGCGGCCATGCTCTTCGCGGTCTCGATGACCTTCATCGACCAGACGATCGTCTCGATCGCCGCGCCCGACATCATTCGCGAACTGGGCCTGTCGGCCGTCGGGATGCAGTGGGTGGTCAACGCCTACCTGCTCTCCCTCGCGGCCTTCTTCGCCCTCGGCGGCCGGCTGGCGGACGTCCTCGGCCACAAACGGATGATGCTGATCGGGACACTCACCTTCGTGATCGCCTCGGCGCTCTGCGGCGCGGTGCCCTCCGGCGGTGCCGCCGAGACCTGGCTGATCTGCTTCCGGGCGGTGCAGGGCCTCGGCGCGGCGCTGATGTTCCCGGCGGCGCTGGCCGTGGTGGTGGAGGTGTTCCCGGTCGAGCGGCGCGGCCGGGCGCTGGCGCTGTTCTTCGGTGTCGCGGGCGGTCTGACCGCGATCGGCCCGATCCTCGGCGGCTGGCTGACCAGCTGGACCTGGCGGGCGATCTTCTGGGTCAACGTGCCGGTCGCGGTCGTCGCGGTGGTCCTGACCGTACTCGCCGGCATCCGCAACCACCCCCGCCGCGAGCCGGTCGACTGGCCGGGCGCCGCGCTGGTGGCCGTCGGGATGGGTCTGAGCGTGCTCGGCCTCCAGCAGGCGGCGGCCTGGGGCTGGGGCAGCTGGGCGACCTGGCTGTGCATCGTCGGCGGGCTGGTCGTCCTGGTGGTGTTCGTCGCGCTGGAGCTGCGCACCGAGCACCCGCTGATCAAGATGCGGGTCTTCGCCGACCGGGCCTTCGCGGCGGACAACGCCGTGCTCTTCTTCGCGATGATCGCCTTCGTCCCGGTGTTCTTCTTCGCCTCCGTCTACGCGCAGGTGGCGCTGGACCAGACGCCCAACGAGGCGGGTCTCTACCTGCTGGTCTTCTTCGCCGGGTTCGCCCCCGGCTCGCAGATCGGCGGGCGGATGCTGGACCGGCGCGGCGCGCGCCCGCCGATGCTGCTGGGCACGGCGGTGTCCGCGGTCGGCTTCGCGCTGTGGGCCTCGAAGATCACCGACCTGTCGCTCGGCGCGCAGTGGCCGTACATCGTCCTGGCGGGCGCGGGGATCGGGCTGCTGCTGACCCCCGCCTCGACGGACGCCGTCAACCGCTCGATCAACGCCTCGTACGGCGAGGTCACCGGGATCACCCAGACGGTGCGCAACTACTCCGCGAGCCTGGGCCTGGCGGTGCTGGGCACCGTCCTGCTGCACAGCACCACCAGGAACGTGCGGAGCACGCTGGTCGCCAACGGCGTCCCGGTGGACGCCGCGCCCGGTGTCGCCGACACCGTCACCAAGGGCATCACCGGCCACGGCTCGGGCTCGCAAGCGCCGAACGGCGTCGGCGCCACGCTGCTGGACGCGATCCGGCAGGACTTCGCCGAGGCGAACGGGCCCGTGCTCTACGGCATGGCGGCCGCGCTCGCGGTCGCCTTCGTCTGCGCGCTGCTGCACCCCGGCACCCGGGTCACCGCCGACCCCGCGCCGGTCGTGGACACCGCCGCCGTCTCCGAGGGCGGCACCGGCCCGGCCTGACACCGCGCGGGCGCGGGCGCGGTGTCGGGCCGGGTGTCCGGCTACGGGTTGAGCGGCGACCAGAGCCAGGCGCCGTCCACCCGCACGTACAGCCGCTTCGACGCGGTGTCCACGGCGAGCGTCCCGTCGGCCGGCGGCCGGGTGAAGCTCGCGTCGCCGACCGGGCCGGCGACCAGGCGCAGCGGCGGGTTCGGCGCGTGCTTCGTCGGGAGGGTGCCGCCGGACTGGCTGACGCCGGTACCGGCCTGGGTGGTGCTCCCGTAGGTGTTCTCGACCCGGAACTCGCCCGAACTGGAGCTCTCGTAGTACACGTGGTGGCCGGTCGGCCTGGTGCCGTAGAGGCCGACCACGTCGCGCAGGACGGCGACCGTGCCGGGGCCGGAGTAGAGGTCGACCCCGGAATTGACGGTGGCGACCGGGCCGTTGGCGATCAGGACGTTCTCCAGGGCGCTGGCGATGCCGGCCCAGGCGATGATGTTCTGCGGGGTGGCGTAGCCGGGCGCGAAGTTCCCCGCGTAGGCGTAGATGTCCCGGGCGTAGACGTGCTTGCAGGAGGCGTCGACCCTCAGGTGCGGGCCGCCCTGCAGCTGGGAGGTCTCGAACTTGCAGTCCGTGAGGTAGATCCCGTTCGGGTTGTTCCGCGCGGCCGGGCCCTGGGTGATCCAGAGACCGCCGGTGCCGAACGCCTCGAACCGGCAGCCGGTGAAGTGGATCTGGTTGACGTTGTCCTCGCTGTAGCCCCAGCCCTCGACGGCGGAGCTGTTGCGCAGCCAGACGTTCGGCTGGGTCGTGCTGCCCGCCGGTCCGGTGCTCGACTCGACGACGAGGTTGGAGAAGCGCGAGTCCCAGCACTCCACGGCGTCGATGCATAGGTCGTTGTTGGTGGTGATGTAGACGTCGCGGACGTAGGTGTTGTCGTTGTAGTACAGCTCCAGGACCAGGCCGGTCCGGTGGTTGCCGTTGAAGCCCAGGTCCTCGATCGCGCAGTACCGCCGGTGGGTGGCCCCGCTGCCGTCCGCGCCGCCGCCGGAGAGCCGCAGCAGGATCCCGTCCGCGCCCTTGACCAGCATGGACGCCTTGCTGCCGGCGCCGACCAGGCGGATCCCGTTGCCGCCGACGGTCAGCGCCGGGGCGCCCGCCGCCGGGACGACCCGGTACCTGCCGATCGGGAAGTAGACCGTCCCGCCGCCGGCCGCGGCCGCCGCGTTGATCGCGGCCTGGACGGCGGCGGTGTCGTCGGCCGCGCCGTCGCCGACCGCGCCGTAGGCCCGGACGTCGAACCAGTCCGGTGTGCCGCTCCCGGTGGTCGCCGCGCCGGCCGGTCCGGCGCCGGCGACCGCGGCCACGCCGGTCAGCCCGGCGACGGCTCCGGCGAGCAGCGCCCGCCGCCGGGTCGCCGCTCCCGTCGGAATTCCCGCATCCCCCGTCGTGCTCACTCTGTTCCCCCTCGGTACTGCCGTTCGCGGCGGCCCCCGGCCGCCCGGTCGCCCGGTCGCCCGGTCGCCCGCCAAGATCGCAGGACGGGTGACGACCGGTCAAGCCCCCTCGGCCGGCGCCCTCAGGGCCGGGGTGCCGCCAGCACGGCTTCGGCGACGGAGGTACGGGCGTAGAGCACCGAGCGGCCGGCCCGGTGGGCGCTGACCAGGCCGGCGTCGCGCAGCGCGGTGAGGTACTGCGACACCCCGGCCGGCGAGAGCCCGGTGCGGCGGGCTAGTTCGGTGGTGGACGCCGGAGAGTCCAGTTCGGTCAGCAGCCTGGTCCGGGAGCGGCCGAGGACGGCGGCCAGGGCGTTCGCCGCCGGGGCCGGCCGGGACTCCCACAGAGCGCCGATGCCGCGGGCCGGATAGGCGAGTTGGGGCGGCTCCGGCGGCATCAGCCGGGTGAGCAGGTGTGGCCCGGTGAACGCCGAGGGGATCAGCAGCAGCCCGTCGCCGGCGCCCTGCCGGGACAGCGTCCGCCGCCGGCGGGCGATCCGCAGCGCGTTGTCGTCCCAACTCGCCGAGGGATGGAGTTCGTTGAGGAGTCGCCCGGTGCCGTGCTCGGCGACCTGGCGGGCCCGGTGGAAGACATCGGCGTCGAGCACCGCCCGGATCCGCGCCCAGTAGGGGGCCAGGGCGAGCTCCCAGTACGTCTCGATCTCCTCCGCCAGCCGCTCCAGCTGGGCCGGCGGGGAGGCCTGGAGGGCCCGCAGCCGGGGGCCGGGGGAGCCCTGTTCGCCCCGCAGGCGTTCGAGGTCCTGGTGCACCCGGGACGGGGGCGTGGCGCGGATCCCGGCCAGCTCCCGCGCCAGGGTGGGCGCGGGCCCGGCGGGCGCCGGGTTGAGGAAGTCGGCGACGTAGCCGGCGCGCGGCACCAGCTCGGCGAGCAGCCCCCGGTCCAGGCCCGCGGCGGTGACCCGCGGCCGGACCTGCTGGATCCACGGCTGGTGCACGGGGTGCGCGGCGCCGGAGGCCAGCAGCCGGTAGCTGGTGCCCACCTCCCACATCGGCGAGACGGCGAACCGCACCAGGGCCAGGTCGGCGGCCGAGAACGCCAGTTCCGCGTGCACGCGGCCTCCTCAGGATTCGGACATCCCTTAATCGTTGGCGGCCCAGTGTACGGCCCGGAGATCATCCGGGCATGACCTCAGAGACGACCGCCCCGGCCGCGGCGGGCAGTTGGAAGATCGGTGGGCTGGCCCTCACCCGGCTCGGCTACGGCGCGATGCAGCTGGCGGGCCCGAAGGTGTGGGGGCCGCCCCGGGACCGGGACGCCGCCCTCGCCGTCCTGCGCGCCGCCGTCGAGGCCGGGATCACGCACCTCGACACCAGCGACTACTACGGCCCGCACGTGGTCAACGACCTGATCCGGGAGGCCCTCCACCCGTACCCGGAGCACCTGTGCATCGCCACCAAGGTCGGCGCCCGCCGCACCCCGGACCGGGCCTGGCCCGCCGCCCTGTCCCGCGACGAGCTGGTCCGGGCCGTCCACGACAACCTCCGGCGGCTGGACGTACCGGCGCTGCACCTGGTCAATCTGCGGATGACCGACACCCGGGCCGCCGCCGACCTCGCCGGGCCGTTCGCCGTCCTCGCCGAACTGCGCGAGCAGGGCCTGATCCGCCACCTCGGCGTCAGCAACGTCAGCGCCGAGCAGGTCCGGGCGGCTCGCGACATCGCCCCGGTGACCTGTGTGCAGAACCACTACAACGTCGCCCTGCGCGGGGACGACGACCTGGTCGACCGGTGCGCCGAGCAGGGCATCGCCTACGTGCCCTACTACCCGCTGGGCGGCTTCCGCCCGCTCCAGGCCGACGCCCTGGAGGACGTCGCCCGTGACCTGGGCGTCACGGCCCGGCAGGTGGCGCTGGCCTGGTTGCTGCGGCGCTCCCCGAACATCCTGCTCATCCCCGGGACCTCCTCGGTGGCGCACCTGCGCGAGAACATCGCGGCGGCCTCGGTCGAGCTGCCCGACCGGGCGCTGCGCGTCCTGGACGCCGTCGGCACCCGCTGAGCGGCCCCCGGTCGCCGGGCGGGCTCACCGGCCGGGCGCGATGTCCGCCAGGGCGGCGAGCAGGCGGCTGTGGACGGCGGCGGCGACCTCGCGGGTGACCGGATCCGGGTCGTCCAGGCGGTCGGCGATCAGTTCGGCGGCGGCCGCGACCACCGGCACCGGCAGCGAGGTCTCGCGCAGGTGCAGGAGCTGGGCGGCGGCCCGTTCACTGGCCGTGGTGGCCCGTGACTGGGGGATCAGCGAGGTGAGGCCACGGGGTTGCTGGTGTGCGCTGCTCATCCCGTCATTGTCCGGGTTCCGGCGCGCTCCCGGTGCCACCCCCGCGCGGGCCGAGCGCGCGGCCGGTTCCACCATCTGGCCCCGCGTACCCCGTACGGCTGTCCGTTTTCGCCCTCCAGGCGCCAGGATGGAGGCAGTGAACGAACTAGGAGGCGGTATGAACGACCGACCCGATTCGATTCAGTGGCCCGGCGAGGTCACGCCGGACGCCCTGCTGCACACCGGCGCCGGCGGTGAGGTCACCCCCGAGGACCTGGTGCTGGCCTCCGGGCGCGACATCACCCCGGAGACCCTCGCGTGGGCGGAGCGGAAGCTGGCGGCGGAGGGCCCCGCCGCCCTGGACAAGCTGCTTCCCTGAGCGCCTCCGCTCCGCGGACCCGCTGCCGGGGCCGTTCGAGACCGGTGCCACCGCGGCGCCGGTCTCGAACGGCCGCTTCGGTGCGACCGGGGGTGTGCGGAGCGCCGTCAGAGGCGGTGGACGGCGCACGGAGAGTACTCGAACGGCGTCCTGAAGCCCGGCACCTGCCGGAGCTCCGCCGTCCACCGGTTGTCGATCACGCCGCGCCGCAGCAGGAAGAGCCGGTTGGCGCGGCGCTTCAGCAGGCCGCGGTAGCGGTCCACCGCGTCCGTGCCGTTGACGGCGAGCTCGCGGACGAACTCCTCCAGGTAGCAGGTGGCGCAGCCGGGGCCCGGCCGGTGCCGGTGGCGCGGCACTCCGGCCGCCTCCAGGCCCCGGACCACGACCGTGCCGTCCGGGCCCACGCCGACCAGGAAGGCCTCCGGCCCGGTCTCCGTCCCGCAGATCTCCAGCAGCCTCTCCCGGAAGCGTGCCGGGTCGACCCGGACCAGCGGTTTCTCGAACAGCAGCCTCAGCAGCGAGATCACGTGCGACAGCAGGGTGGCGCCCGCGGTGGTCCAGCAGACGGCCGGCAGCCACCACGGACCGGCCGTCCGGCCGAGCGCGATGCCGACGGCCGACCAGCAGTACGCGGCGAGCGAGTCCGCGACCACGGCGTCGCCGCGGAACCACACGCGCAGGACGGACCACATCGCGAGGAGCGGAACGGCCACCGTGCAGGCGGTGTGCAAGAGGCCCATGGCGCTGTTCCCTCCACCGGAAGTCCCTTGGGGGGTGTTCCACCCGCGGCGGTGGCCGAACCCGCGCGAACGAGCCGGGACCGCCGGACACCATGCTCTGCCTACGGACCGGTTGACGCCGCGTCAGTCGGGTCGGCGCACGCCGCGAGCCGGGCGAGCAGGGCGGCTCCGGTGGCGTCGGCCGGGTGCTGGGTGAGCAGCAGCACCCCCGTGTCGGCCGCCGGCCGCAGCAGCGAGAAGGTCAGCCGCAGCACCCGGTCCGGGCGCCCGGTGTCCACCACCTCGACCGTGCTCGGCCGGAAGTCCGCGACGGCGCGGCACTGCCACCAGTGCGCGGCGTCCGGCCGCAGCGCGTGCAGCCGGCGGACGATCTCCGCGGACCGGGGGTCGTCGGGGACGTGGGCGGTGGCGGCCCGGAACTGCTCGTAGAGGCCGCGCAGCAGCGCGTGTCCGCCGGGGCCGTTCCCGTCGGCGGGGCCGGCCGTGATCCGGTGGCGTCCGGGTGGGCCCGCGGCGAGGTGCAGCAGCAGATTGCGCTCCTCGGCCGGGGCCTCCTCCAGGGGCCCCCACAGGCGTCGGTGGGCCGCGTTGGCGGCGAGGACGTCGAAGCGCTCGTCCAGTACCAGCGCCGGGGTGGCGTGCCAGCTGTCGACGAGCGCCAGCGTGTCCGGGTCGGGGACGGCCGCCGCCCACTGCCCGGCGCGCGGGGGAGGGGGGAGGAACCCGGCCAGCGCCAGGGCGTGCCGGTGGGCGACCGGATCCATCCGCAGCGCCCGGCAGACGGCGTCGACCACCTGTCGCGAGGTGCTCACCCGGCCCTGTTCCAGCCAGGTGTACCAGGCCACGCTGACCCCGGCGAGGGTGGCGACCTCCTCGCGGCGCAGCCCGGGGGAGCGGCGCCGGCCGCCGGCGCCGAGGCCGACGTCCTGCGGGGCGATCGACGCCCGGGCCGCGCGCAGATGGGCACCGAGCTCTCGGCGTAGCGACTCGTCCATGGGCTGATCCTATGAGTGCGACTCACCCCATGAACGGTGGGCTGCCACCACCGCCCGGGACGGGCGAGGCTGACGGTATGACAGCTGAGCAGCGGACGCCCCGGGTGTGGCGCCGGCAGAACGACTCCTCCCACCTCGCCGAGCCCCGTGTCCTGATCCGGGTCTTCCTCGAACCGGACGGCCTGGACGGCGCCGTCGCCTTCTACGAGCGGCTGCAGGCGGTGACGGCCGACTCCGGCTTCGACTTCGGCGCCCTGCGGCTGGCGACCGTCGGCGCGTTCCTGCTGATCGCGGGCGAGGAGGGCGAGTTGGCGCCGTACCGGGACACCAGCGGCACGCTGCTGGTGGACGACGTCCGCCCCTACTACGAGCGGCTGCTCGCCGAGGGGGCGGAGATCGTCGTCCCGCTCCGGGACGTTCCCACCGGTGCCGGGTTCAACGTCCGCCACCCCGACGGCACGGTGGTCGAGTACGTCCACCACCGCCCCACCACGGCCGGCGACTGACCGGCCCCGGGGGGTGGCCGGCCGGACACGGGGCCGGTCGGTCGCCCTGCCGGGAGCGCCGCCGGGGCGACCGGCCCGAACGGTCCTTGCTATGCTTGGAAATACCCGCTTCAGGGCGATTTGTTCTGTCCCGCCGCACCACGGGAGCAGGAATGACCGGTGTCCCCGAGCCCATCAGCCCCGAGGCCCGTGAGGCCCTCGAACAGGAGCTCGCGCAGCTGCGGATCGAACGCGACGCCGTCGCGGCGACCCTGAAGGGCACCGGCACCGATACCGCCGGCGATCTGGCCGACCAGGCCGACGAGTTGCAGCGCGTCACCGAGACCGCCCGGCTGGACGCCCGGATCGCCGGGATCACCGCGCGACTGAGCGAGGCGGCGACGGCCCCCGCCGCTCTGCCCGGTGTCATCGGGGTGGGCAGCACCGTGACCCTCCGGTTCGCCGACGGCGGCGAGGAGACGTTCCAGATCGGCGAGCTCGCCAACGAGTTCGAGCAGACCCTGGTGACCTACGACAGCCCGCTCGGCCATGCGCTGCTCGGCCGCCGCACCGGGGAGGCCGTCTCCTACGACACGCCTGCGGGCCCGGCCACCGCCGAGGTGCTGGCGATCGACGCGCCGCCGGGCCCGGCCTGAGCCGGTCCCCCAGGGGCGCCGGGCGGCCAACTTCGGGCCCCGGAGCGCGGACCGACGGCCGAAAGGACACCGTGCGGTCGCGCTAGTGTGCGTGGGTGAGCCTTCATGTCGTTATGGGATTCGGGCCCGCCGGGGCTGCCACCGCCAGGCTGCTGGCCGAGCAGGGGCATACCGTACGGGTGGTCACCAGGTCGGGCCGCAGCCCGGAACCGGGGATCGAGCACGTCGCGGCGGACGCGGCCGACAGCGCCCGGCTGACCGAGCTGTCGAAGGGCGCGGCCGCGATCCACAGTTGCGCCGCGCCGCCGTACCACCACTGGGTGCGGGACTGGCCGCCGCTGGCCTCCTCGGCCTGCGCGGCGGCCGAGGCGAGCGGCGCCGTGCTGGTCATGCTCGGGAACCTCTACGGCTACGGCCCGGTGGCGGGCCCGCTGACCGAGCGGCTGCCGCTCGCGGCCACCGGGCCCAAGGGTCGGGTGCGCGCCGCGCTGTGGGAGCAGGCGCGCCGACTGCACGAGCAGGACCGGATCCGGGCGGTCGAGGTGCGGGCCTCGGACTTCTTCGGGCCCGGCGTGACCGACGGCGGGCACCTGGCGGGGCGGGTCGTGCCGCGCGTGCTGCGCGGCAAGCCGGTCTCCACGCTGGGGGATCCGGACGCCCCGCACAGCTGGAGCTACCTGCCCGACGTGGCCCGGGCGCTGGTCGAGGTCGCGGGCGAGGAACGCGCCTGGGGGCGGGCCTGGCACGTCCCGACGGCGCCCGCGCGGTCCGCCCGGGAGATGGTCGACCGCCTCGCCGCCGGGGCGGGAACGGGGCCGGTCGCGGTGCGCAGGCTGGCGCCGGCCGTGCTGGGGGTGGCGGCACTCTTCTCCCCGCTGCTCCGGGAGCTGAAGGAGACCCGCTACCAGTTCGACCGCCCGTTCGTCGTCGACGCGAGCGCCTACGAGGCCGAGTTCGCGGTGCGGGCCACCCCCGTCGACGAGCAGGTCGCGGCGACGCTGCGGTGGTGGCGGGACCGGGTCGCCACCTCGGGCTGAGCTGCCACGGGCTGAGCCGCCACGGGCTGAGCCGCCACGGGTGGGGCGCTGCCCGGGGCGGGCCGGACCCCTCCCGCGGCCCAACGCCGCCGGCCGCGTGCGCGGCCCGCCGTCCCCCGTACCGCCAGGGGAACGGACACCCGGTCCCGGTGGGCCGGACCGCGCCGCCGGGCGTCCTCGGCGGGCGACCGGGCGCCGCCGGACGTAGGTTGCGGTCATGACCAGTGACGAAACGACGATCCCGGCCGTGGGGGTGCGGGGGCTGGACGAGGTGTTCGAGGCGATCGAGGAAGCCAACCAGTCGCCGCAACCGTGGACCGGTTTCGAACACGGAGTACTCGGCGCCTACCGCTGGGCCGCCGGCGCCCAGCCCGGCGCCCCGGTGACCGCGGCGGCCCCGCTCGGCGCCGCCGGAGGGCCGTGCCGGGCACAGCTCCTGGCCGAGTGCCAGGCCGCGGCCGTCCGGGTGAGCGAGCCGCTGCGGGACGACGCCGACTACGCCCTCGGCGCCTACCAGGCGCTCGCCTGGCTCTGCGGCCACGAGGAACAGCGCCCCCGGCCGGCCTAGGCGGTCGGGGCGGCGCCGGTCAGGCCTCCTGCTCGAGCTGTCCGGCCGCGGCGCCCCGTTCGCGGTCGGTGGACGCGCGGGCCCGGTCCCGGAGCGCGGGCAGACCGATCCGGGCCCCGTCCTGGTGGGTGGCGTCGGCCCAGAGGCCCAGGAGACCGTTGGCCTGGTCGTCGAGGCGGGCGAACCGCTCCCGCGCGGTGGGCGCGGGCTCCGCGAGCCGACCCAGCCAGGTCCGGGCGAGGTACTCGGCAGGGGCGTCGCCGAACGCGGGTGGTGCCCCGGCGGGGGCCAGGCCCTGGAGCACCCCCTCCTGCCAGGCGGTCCGGGCGGCGCCGGAGCGCCCGCGCAGGACGTCGTCGGCGATCCCGTCGAAGACCCCGGCGGGTGCGGCGGCGCGGGCCAGCGGGTCCTCGATCGCGGCCGGCGACGGGTCGGCCGGGACGGCGGCCAGGCCCGCCGCGCCCTGCCGCAGGTCCGCCCCGCGCAGGCCGGCGTAGGCCGCCGGGCTCTCGGCGAGGCCGCGCAGGACCTCGATCAACTGGTCCTCGCGGACGGCGAAGTGCACCCCCCGGTCGTCCTGCCAGGCGTCGTCGTCCGGGCCGTCGTGCGCCATCGCGGTGTTGCTGACGCCGGTGAGCACCGTGTGCGTGTCGGCCGCGTAGTCGGCGAGGGCCTCGGCGAGCGGGCCGCGGACGTCCGGGTGCACCCGGTGGCCGGCGGAGTCGGCGACGGCCAGCACGACCGTGCGCATCGCGTGGGCCTGCCCGAGGGTGTGGGCGCCGGGCCGCGTCCCGACGGTGGCGCGGCGGAGCCCGGCGGCGAGTTCGCCGCACGGCAGGTCGGACCGCCAGGTGTCACCGAGGACGGTCCGGACGCGGGCGTCCGTGCGCAGGCCCGCGCAGTCCCGGTCGGGGTCGTCGCGCCCGAGCGTCCACCAGAGCCCGGTGCCGACCGCGGCCGCCACCACCAGGGCGGTGGCGGCGGCCGCGGTGCGGCGGGCCCCGGGCGTGGCTGCCATCAGGCGTTGCCCCGGCCGAGGTAGCGGCCGGCGACGTCGTTGCTGCGGTTGCGGCTGTTGAGCATGTCGTCCTGGAGGGAGTTGACGGTCGGGCCGTCCGGGTCCATGCCGCGGTCCCTGGCCCAGATGCCGACCATGTCGGACATCTGGCGGTTGGCACCGAGGTAGGTGTCCGACACCTTCGCGTTGGCCTCGCTGTTGTTGCGGTCCTTCTCCTCCAGGCTGACCTCGTACGTCCAGGTGTCGACCAGGCGCTGGGCGGCGTCGCCGAGCGGTGCGATCGGGGTGATCGGGGCGCCGATGGTGTGGTAGAGGACCTTGGCCTTCCAGTCCGCCTGGGCGTTCTTGTCGTCGCGCATGTCCAGGTCCGCGTCGGCGCGGATCGCGTCGAAGACCCCGAGCGCCGCCGCGCCCTTGCCCATCGGGTCCTTCATCTGGGCCTCGGTGGGGTTGGGCCCGATGGCGGCGAGCTCCTGGTCGATCCGGCCCGTCTCGGCGCGGTGCAGGGTGCCGTAGGCGGCCGGATCGTCGGAGAGGCCGCGCATGAACCGGACCAGGCTGTCCTGTCCGACGGCCATCCGGGTGGTGTCGCCGTCCTTCCACACCGAGTCGTGGCCGGTGTGGCCGTTGTAGACGTCGTTGCGGCCGTTGAGCAGCTCGTGGGTGTCGCCGACGTAGTCGGCGAGGGCGTTGGCGAGCGGCCGGCGCAGGGTGTCCTTGATCTTGTCGCCGCCGTGGCCCTCGTCCATGGTGACGATGGTGTCGTGCATGACGCGGGCCTGGGCCTCGGTGTGCTTGCCGTCGTGCGCGGTACCGGCCCGCTCGCCGGTGGCGGCGGCCTCGACGGCGGCGGCCAGGCCGCTCTGGGAGAGCGGGTCGGGCATCTTCATCTCGCCGGTGTAGCCGGTGAGGTAGCCCTGCGGCCAGTCCCGGTCCTTCAGCAGGTAGTGCAGCCGCTGGTTGGAGCCGTCCGCGCCCGGGTCCAGGAAGGAGGTCGCGGCCTCGGGCTGACGGCCCATGACGCCGAGCAGCTCGTCCAGCGGGTCGGCGCCGAGCGAGGTGCCGTCGTGCGACGCCCGGTAGCTCCACAGGCCCGGCTGCTTCTTCTCGGCGGCGATGATGTCGTCGCCGAGGTCGGTGAGGAAGGGTGTGGAGTACTTCGCGTCGCCCTTGCCCATCAGGGTGCCGAGGATCTGGTACCCGTAGACCGGCTCGGTGTTGGAGCCGAAGTTCCTGGTGCCGTTCTCCCGCAGGCCGGCCCGCCACTTCCGGTAGAACTCGGTGTTCGGGTCCTGGGTGGCGGAGGCGACGGCCCGGGTGAGGTCGGTCTGCAGACCGGGGTAGCTGCCCTTCTTCCCGTCGTCCTTGCCCGGGTCGTTGAGCTTCTCCGCGAGCTTCAGGGTGCCGTCGGGGCCGAGCGTGTCCAGCAGTGTCCGGGAGAACTCGGGGCTGTCCGCGTTGGCCTTCATCAGGTTCGCCAGCTGGGCCCGCTCGTCGCCGTTCAGACTGTCGATCCGGGTGGCGAGGTCGGCGGCGCGCCGCGCGTCCGCCTGGTCGCCGCCGCCCAGCGCCGAGCCGTTGAAGGAGTTGTCGAAGCTGCCGGCCTTCGAGGCGCTGCGCAGGGCGCGGGCGGCGCGCTGGTCGGCGTCGGTGGCCCGTTGGAGGCCGGCCTCGATGGCCTGCGTCCACTTGCCCGCGGCCTCCTGGTAGGCCCGCTGGGTGTCGGCGTCGTGGTGGAGGTCGTTGAGCGTGCCCGGGTCGAGCGTGCTGGGATCGAGCACGGCGACGCCGGTGCCGGTGACCTTGAAGCCGGCCTTGACCGCACCGTCCGCGGCGTCGCGGACCTGCTTCTGCGCGGCCTCGAAGTCCGCCCGCGCGTCGTCGAGCAGGGAGGCCATCGCCTTCGCCTCGACCTGGGCGGCCACGATCTGCCCCTTGGTCGCCATCAGTTGGAAGTCGGCCAGACCGGCCGTGCCGCCCGTCCACAGGCCGTCGCGGGTCACCGAGAGCACGTCGCGGTCGAAGCTGCCCTCCATGGTGTGGAACCGGTCGGCCATCGCCCGCCACTGCGTCGCGGCGGTGGACAGCGTGCCGGGGTTCGCGTGGAGGACGTCCTCGTATCCGAGCATGGTCACTTCACCTTGAGCAGGTCGGCGATGGACTGGTTGGTGGTGTGGTAGTTGAGCGTCGTCTGCTCCATCGCGGAGCTGTTCCGGTGCAGCCGCGCGGTCAACTGCTCGACCTGCTCGTGCCATTCGGCCAGTGCCGCGCGCAGCGCACCGGCGGTGTCCCAGCCCTGGTGCGCGGCGGCCGCCGCATTGGTCGACTCGTCCGCCAGCGCGCCGATGGTGGGGCAGTCGAGGGCCATGCCGTTCAAGGCCGACTGCGAACCCTTCATCGCCTGACTGTTCACGCTGAACTGACCACTACCCGCCGGTGTGCTCATGCCGACCGCCCCCGTTCGACTCGTCGCCTCACGCGCCCGGTGGGGGGACGGCGAGCGGTTCCGCGGCTCCCGGCGGCCTGGCCGCCGGGTGCGCTGAGCGTCACCGGGCTTGCGGTCGACCCCACTTGGCGCTTCGTCGGCGCGATCGTACTCCCCTCGGCGAGTCCGCTCCCGGAGCGGAGGGGGCGGACCGGGGGCGCCGGGGCGCGGCCGGTGGCCCGCCCGGCCGGCGGACGGTCGTCGCGGCAGGTCAGGGGGGTGGTGTCCGGCCCGGAGGCGCTCGCGTAAGGATTTCGTCAGGATTTCCGGCGGCGGTGTGCGGCGCCGCCGGGCCCGGCCCGCCCGGTGGGTCCCGGGGCGCCGCCGGGCCCGGTCCGGTGAGCTGAGGGGACCGAGCGTGGCGGTGGTCCGTACGGATGGACTCGCCGGGGGGTGGGCGGCGGGCGCGCGGGGCGGGGCCACGGGGGGTGGTGACCTTGGCCTCGCAGCGTCCGCCCACTTCCGGAGGAGACCCCCACCCATGCGCCGTGTGCCCGCACGCAGACTGGCCACCGCCCTGCTCGCCCTCGCCACCCTCGCGCCCGTCACCCTCTCGGTGTCCCCGGTCCAGGCCGAGCCGGTGGCGGTGGCCGCCACCGCCGCCGACCGGTCCGCCGACGGCCGGCCGCCGTACGGGCTGGACCCCGCGCTCGCGGCCCGCCTCGACGAGGCGATCGAGTGCACGCGCCTGGAGGCGGGCATCCCCGGGGTGATCGTCGGGCTCTGGCTGCCCGGCCGGGGCACCTACGTCCGCTCGTCCGGGGTCGCCGACACCGTGACCGGCGCGCCGATGCGGACCGACTTCAACATGCGGATCGGCAGCGAGACCAAGACCTTCACCGCCACCGCCGTCCTGGAACTGGTCGACGACGGCCTGGTCGGGCTGGACACCCCGATCGCCGCCTACCTGGACGGCGTCCCCGACGGCGAGCACATCACCGTCCGGCAGATGCTGGAGATGCGCAGCGGCCTGTTCTCCTACACGGCCGACCCGGCCTTCCAGCAGGCGCTGCTCAGCGACCCGACCCGGTCGTTCACCCCGCAGGAGGTGCTGGCCTACGCCTTCACCCACCAGAACGTCTTCGCCCCGGGCGCGGCGTTCCAGTACTCCAACACCAACTACGTGCTGCTCGGCCTGCTGGTGGAGAAGCTCGCCGGGATGCCGCTCAAGGACTTCGTCCACCAGCGGGTCACCGGGCCGGCCCACCTGGACCACACCTTCCTCCCGACCGGCGCGGAGTTCCCGCAGCCGCACGCGCACGGCTACACGAACCAGACGCTGAGCGGCGACGTCGCCGACACCACGGACTGGAACCCGAGCTGGGGCTGGGCGGCCGGTGCGATGATCTCCGACCTGCACGACCTGCGCCGCTGGGCCAAGGTGGTCGCCACCGGCACCCTGCTGTCCCCGGCCACCCAGGCGCAGCGGGAGAAGTTCATCACCGTCCCCGGCTTCGACGGCGCCGGGTACGGCCTGGGGCTCTTCCGGACGCACGGCTGGGTCGGGCACAACGGCTCGCTGCCGGGCTACGAGAGCGTGACGATGTACCTGCCGGAGCAGGAGGCCACCATGGTGCTCCTGATCAACACCGACATCCTGCACGACGGCTTCGAGCCGAGCACCCTGCTGGCCAGGGCGATCACCTCGATCATCACCCCGGACCACGTCTACGAGCTGCCGGCCGAGGGCTGACGGTCCCCGCCGCGCCGCGGGCGGGCCGGGCCTCCGGGCCCGCCGGCTCCGGCCGGCCGGCCTCCAGGCCGAGGAAGAAGGGCGATCGACGCGCTCAGGGCCACCTGGGTGGGCGGCGTTGAGCGGATGCTCGCGCACGTCCCGGCGGACTGACGACCCACCCGGTCAAGACACCTGGCGGCCGGCGTGCCGGTCGGACCGCTGCGGGGCGCGTCGGCGCCCGTCGCCGTCCTGCTCCCCGGCCCCGGGGGGTTCCGCGGCCCCCTGCCCCGGGGCGCCGTCGTGGTGGGCCCGGGCCAGCAGGTCGAGGAGTTCGGCCACGCTCAGCCCGGACTCCGCCGGGTGCCGGAGCCAGGTGCCGGCGGCGATCCGGTAGAGGTTGCGGCGCCCGGTCCGGGACCGGGTGAGATAGCCGGCCTGCTCCAGGTCGGTCACAATGGCCTGGACGGCGCGTTCGGTCAGCTGGACCTCCAGCGCGACATCGCGCAGCCGGACCCCGGGGTCGCGGGCGATCGCGGCGAGCACCCGGGCGTGGTTGGTCACGAACGTCCAGCCCGTTCGCGCTGATCCTTCCAGGGCCATACCCCCATCCTAGGAGTGTCGATTCCCTTCTTGCCACAGGCGAATCGGCGTTCAGGCATCGGTTGACGAGCGAAGCGATGGGTCCCACCCTTGAAGGGCTCACCCTTGAAGGGTCCGCCTGCGTCGCCCGGAGGAGGAGGCCATGGTCGAAGACCCGTACCGAAGGAGCACCGACGCCGCGCCGGCCTCGCCGGCGGCGGCGGTGAACGGCGGCCGCCCGCTCGGACAGCGGCTCGCCCACGGCCTGTGGATGCATTGGGAGACCGCGCGGAACGGGGACCGGGTCCTGGTGCGGGTGACCGGGGAGATCGACCTCGATGCCGCCGGGCCGCTCGACGAGGCGCTCGAACGGGCCCTGGACGCCAGCGGCAGCGGCCTGGACGTCGATCTGTCCGGCGTCTCCTTCTGCAACAGCACCGGCCTCAACACCCTGCTGGACCTGCGGGTGACCGCCCACCACGGGGGGCGCGACGTGGTCCTCACCGCGGTCAGCGAGGTGGTGCGGCGGCTCCTCGTGCTGACCGACACCCTCGACCTGTTCGTGTCCGCACCGGCCCCCGACGGCGGAGGCGGCCGCCCGGAGGGCGACCTCGCACCGCCGTGACCACCGGCGGACCCGCTCACCGCCGGCGCGCCCGCCGGGGCGGTGTACGGCGAAGCGGTTGTCGGGCGGGTCGGGGGGTGTCCGGCGGGGCTCCGCGTGGAATGCGTGGGCCATGGATGCCACCGACACCCTCGCGACGAGCAGCGGGATCGCCCTGACCGTCAACGATCGGCCGCACAGCCTCACGGTCGACCACCGCGCCACCCTCCTCGACGTGCTGCGCGACCGGCTCGGTCTGACCGGTGCGAAACAGGGCTGCGACCACGGCCAGTGCGGTGCCTGCACCGTGCTGCTGGACGGACGGCGGGTCAACAGCTGCCTGCTGCCGGCCGTCGCCCAGGACGGCCGCGCGGTCACCACCGTCGAGGGCCTGGCCGGCCCGGACGGCCCGCACCCGCTCCAGCGGGCGTTCCTC
Source organism: Kitasatospora sp. NPDC005748 (assembly GCF_040630735.1). Taxonomy (NCBI): domain Bacteria; kingdom Bacillati; phylum Actinomycetota; class Actinomycetes; order Kitasatosporales; family Streptomycetaceae; genus Kitasatospora; species Kitasatospora sp. NPDC005748. Next base: position 32,473 of record NZ_JBEXYD010000034.1, on the reverse strand, counting down.
GAACAGGACGCCTTCCAGTGCGGCTTCTGCACACCGGGCCAGCTCTGCTCGGCGGCCGGCGTCCTCGCGGAGACCGCCGGTGACCCCGCTCCGACCGACGAGGCGACGCTACGCGAACTGCTGAGCGGCAACATCTGCCGCTGCGGCGCCTACCCGGCCATCGTCCGGGCCGTCCGGCAGGCCCAGGCCGAGGGCCGGGGCGCGTCGGCCACCGGGGCCGGGGCGGGGAACGAGGAGGGTCCGGCATGAAGCCCCACGGCTACACCCGGCCCACCGAGGTGGCCGCCGCCGTCGCCCTGCTGGCCGGGCGTCCGGACGCGAAGGCCCTGGCCGGCGGCACCAATCTGGTCGACCTGATGAAGCTCGGCGTCGAACGGCCCGGGCTGCTCGTCGACATCGCCCGCCTACCGCTCGACCGCGTCGAGGAGACACCGCAGGGCGGCCTGCTGATCGGCGCCAACGTGCGCAACAGCGACCTCGCCGACCACCCGCTGGTCCGCGAGCGCCACCCGGTGGTGTCCCGGGCCGTCCTGGCCGGGGCCAGCGGTCAGCTCCGCAACGCCGCCACCACCGGCGGCAACCTGCTCCAGCGCACCCGCTGCCTCTACTTCCAGGACGTCTCCAAGCCGTGCAACAAGCGGCTGCCCGGCTCCGGCTGCCCGGCCCGCACCGGCGTCCACCGCGACCTCGGCGTCCTCGGCACCTCCGAGCACTGCGTGGCGACCCATCCCTCCGACCTCGCGGTGGCGCTCGTCGCCGTCGACGCCGTCCTGCACCTGACCGGCCCCGCCGGGGACCGGACCATGCCGCTGACCGCCTTCCACCGCCTGCCGGGCTCGACCCCGGACCGCGAGACCGAACTCGGGCCCGCCGAACTCGTCACCGCCGTCGAGCTGCCGCCGCCCCCGGCCGGGGCGCGCTCGGTCTACCGCAAGGTCCGCGAACGGGCCTCCTTCGCCTTCGCGACGTGCTCGCTCGCCGCCCTCCTGACCCTGCGCGACGGCCGGGTCGAGACCGTACGGCTCGCCTTCGGCGCCCTCGCCCCCCGGCCGTGGCGGGCCCTCACCGCGGAGGCCGCGCTGCTCGGCGAGCCGTTCACGGAGGCCGCCGTCGGAGCCGCCATGGACGCCGAACTGGCCGCCGCCCGCCCGCTGCCCGACAACGGGTTCAAGGTGGCGCTGGCCCGCCGGATCGCCGTCCGCGAACTCGGCCTGCTCGCCACCGGTCAGGAGCAGCGATGACCAGCGACCTCGCCCGACCGGAGGGCCTGGACAAGGTCTCCGGAGCCGCCCGCTACGCCGGCGACCACCACCCCGACGGGCTGCTCCACGCCTGGCCGGTCCCCACCACCGTCGCCCGCGGCGACATCACCGCCGTCGACACCGCCGCCGCCCTGGCGATCCCCGGGGTCGTCGCGGTGCTCAGCCACCGCGACGCACCCGTGCTCACCCTGCCCGCGGACGGCGACCCGACGCTGGCCGTGCTGCAGTCCCCCCGGGTCGCGCACCGCGGCGAGGTGGCCGCCCTGGTCGTCGCCGAAACCCCGCAGGACGCCCGGGCGGGGGCCGAGGCCGTCCGGATCGGCTACGCCGCCGAACCGCACGACGTCGTGCTCACCGACGACCACCCCGGCCTCTACACGCCCGAGAAGGCCAACGGCGGCCACCCCGCCGTCCGCACCCACGGCGACTTCGACCACGCCTACCAGCAGGCCGACGTCCGGATCGACCGCACCTACCGCATCGGCCCGCTGCACAACCACCCGATGGAGCCGCACACCGCCACCGCCCGGTGGGCCGACGGCCGGCTCACCGTGCACGACTCCAGCCAGGGGAGCAACAACGTCCAGGAGACCCTGGCCGCACTGTTCGGGGTGGCGCCGCAGGACGTCCTGGTGATCAGCGAGCATGTCGGCGGCGGCTTCGGCAGCAAGGGCACCACCAGGCCGCACGTCGTCCTGGCGGCGATGGCCGCCCGGCACGTCGGCCGTCCCGTCCGGCTCGCCCTGCCCCGGGCCCAGCTGCCCGCCCTCACCGGCCACCGCTCGCCCACGGTGCACCGGCTGCGCCTGGGAGCCGACGACGGCGGCCGGCTCGCCGCCCTGGCGCACGAGGTGGTCACCCGTTCCTCGACGCTGCGCGAGTTCGTCGAGCAGGCCGCCGTGCCGGCCCGCGTGATGTACGCGGCGCCGCACAGCAGGACGTCGCACCGGGTGGTCCGCCAGGACGTGCCCACCCCCTCCTGGATGCGGGCCCCGGGCGAGACGCCGGGCATGTTCGCCCTGGAATGCGCGATGGACGAGCTCGCCGAGGCCTGCGGGCTGGACCCGGTCGACCTGCGCCTGCGCAACGAACCGGCCGTGGAGCCGGACTCCGGCCGCCCGTTCAGCAGCCGCCACCTGGTGGAGTGCCTGCGGGAGGGTGCGCGCCGGTTCGACTGGGCGGGCGAGCGCGCCCGGGGGCCCCGTCGCGAGGGGGCCTGGCTGCTCGGCTGCGGCGTCGCCGCCTCGACGTACCCGGTCCTGGTGTCGCCCTCCACCGCCGAGGCCGTCGCCCTCCCGGACGGCACCTTCCTGGTGCGCACCAACGCCACCGACATCGGCACCGGCGCCCGGGCGGCCCTCACCGGGATCGCGGCCGAGGCGCTCGGTGTGCCGGTGGACCGGGTCGGCGTCGCGATCGGCCGGACCGACCTGCCCCGGGCTCCGCTCGCCGGAGGGTCGTCGGGCACCGCGTCCTGGGGCTGGGCGGTCCACGAGGCGTGCACCGGGCTGCGCCGCACGCTGGCCGAACGGGGCACCGCGCCGCTGCCCGCCGAGGGGCTGCGCCACCTGGCGGACACCACGGGGGCGGTCAAGGCCGGTCGCGAGTACGCCCGGCACGCCTTCGGCGCCCAGTTCGTCCGGGTCGCGGTCGACGCCGACACCGGAGAGGTGCGGCTGCGCCGGCTGCTCGGGGTCTTCGCGGCCGGGCGGATCCTGAACGAGCGGACCGCCCGGTCGCAGCTGGTGGGCGGGATGATCATGGGCGTCTCGATGGCGCTCCTCGAACACAGCACGATGGACCGGGAGTTCGGAGACCACGCCGAACGTGACCTGGCCGCGTACCACGTGGCCGCGAACGCCGACATCCCGTCCGTGGAGGCCCACTGGATCGACGAGGAGGACGCGCACCTGAACCCCATGGGCTCCAAGGGGATCGGCGAGATCGGCATCGTCGGCACCGCCGCGGCCGTCGCCAACGCCGTCCACCACGCCACCGGGGTCCGGGTGCGGGACCTCCCGGTGCGCCCGGAGCTCCTGCTGGACGCGCTGCCGGGCTGATCGGCGCCGGCACAGCACCGCGCCCGCCCTCCGACGGACCGGAGGGCGGGCGCGGTGGTACCGGTGGCGGCCTCAGTGGCCGGCGAGTTCGCCGCTCAGGCTGCGGTGGATCTCGGCGCTGGGCCGGTTGAGGCCGGTGATCTCGACGGACTTGCCGCGCTGCGCGTACCTGGCCTCGACCGCGTCGAGGGCGGCCACCGAGGAGGCGTCCCAGATGTGCGCCCGGCTCAGATCGATGACCACCCGGTCCGGATCACCCGCGTAGTCGAAGCGGGCGACGAGGTCGTTGCTGGAGGCGAAGAAGAGCTCCCCGGTGACCGAGTAGGTCACCTGGCCGCCGTCCGGGTCGGTGACGGCGGTGAGGTCGGCGCGGTGGGCGACGCGCTTGGCGAAGATCACCATGGCGGTGATCGAGCCGGCGACGACGCCGACGGCGAGGTTGGAGGTGGCGACGACCAGGGCGACGGTGATCACCATGACGGCGATCTCGCCGGCCGGCATCCGCCGCAGGGTCTTCGGCGCGACGGAGTGCCAGTCGAAGGTCGCGAAGCAGACCATCACCATCACGGCGACCAGCGCGGCCATCGGGATGCGGGAGACGACCGGGCCGAAGACGATGCACAGCACCATCAGGAAGGCACCGGCCAGGAAGGTGGAGAGCCTGGTCCGGGCGCCGGACACCTTCACGTTGATCATGGTCTGCCCGATCATCGCGCAGCCGCCCATGCCCCCGAAGAAGCCGGTGACGATGTTGGCGACGCCCTGGCCGACCGACTCCCGGGTCTTGTCGGAGCGGGTGTCGGTGATGTCGTCGACGAGCCTGGCGGTCATCAGCGACTCCATCAGCCCCACCAGCGCCATCGCGAGGGCGTACGGAGCGACGACCGCCAGGGTGTGCGGGGTGAACGGCACGTCCGGCAGCCCGGGCACCGGCAGCGAGGACGGCAGGCCGCCCTTGTCGCCGACGGTCGGTACCGCGAGGCCGGCTGCCACGGTGACCACGGTGAGGACGGTGATCGAGACCAGCGGCGCGGGGACGACGGTGGTGACCTTCGGGAAGAACACCATCAGCGCCAGGCCGGCCGCGATCAGCGGATAGACCGGCCACGGCACGTCCGTCATCTCGGGGACCTGGGCCATGAAGACCAGGATCGCCAGCGCGTTGACGAAGCCGACCATCACCGAGCGGGGCACGTACCGGATCAGCTTCGCCACCCCGAGCGCGCCCAGCACGATCTGGAAGACGCCGGCCAGGATCACCGCCGCGACCAGGTAGCCGAAGCCGTGTTCGCGGTTCAGCGGCCCGATCACCAGCGCGACGGCGCCGGTCGCGGCCGAGATCATCGCGCGGCGCCCGCCGACGATCGCGATCGTCACCGCCATCGTGAAGGACGCGAACAGGCCGATCTTGGGGGGTACGCCGGCGATGACCGAGAACGAGATCGCCTCGGGGATGAGCGCGAGCGCGACCACCAGGCCGGCCAGTACCTCGGTGCGCCAGACCTTCGGGTCGGTCAGCCAGTCGGGGCGTGCGGCGCGCAGGCGTGCGGCAGCGGTGGGCGGGGGAGTCTGCAAGACGGCGTGGACCTGTCGTGCTCGGGCGCGACCGGCGGGTGCGCGGGGGACGGACGGGGTGCGGACGGCCGTGGCCACGTCCCACGCGTCGCCCGGGGGCGGGTGCTCCGGTGGCCCGGGGCTCCGACGCGTGAGTGCGGTGGCCCCGTGGGGGCGGCCGGGCGGTTCAGGCGTGGAAGCTCACGGCGGGCAGGCGGTGGCGCCGGGTACCCGGGGCTCGCACACGCTTCTTCTCCTGCCGGCGGATCCTCGCGGGGGCGTCATCGGCCCCGGTACGACGGTCGGCCCGCGCGCCTCGCGCAGGCCGTGGGACGGCGAACGGCCGCCCCGTGCCGGTGACTCTACCCGAACACGGCCGCCCGCCCGGTGGCCGGGCGGTGCCCTCGGCGGTGCTCTCGGCGGTGCTCTCGGCGGTGCTCTCGGCGGCGCCGCTCAGGCCGGTCGCCGGATCTCCTGCCGGGTGGCGCCGAAGCCGGTCTCGTGGTCCCAGACGTGGGTGCAGGTGGGGCACTGGAGGTGGAGCACGCTGCCGGTGTGGGAGAGCAGGTAGCGCCAGTGCTCGCGGCAGTTGCGCCGCTCCGCGCAGCCGGCGCACCCGCGGGCGTCGTCGCAGCCCGGACAGGCCGCCCAGGCCCGCCGCCCGACATCGGCCTGCGGGTCGATCGGCAGCGGTCCCGGACGCAGGCGTCGCAGCAGGGCGGCCGGGTGGGTGGTGTCGGGGCGGTTGCGGAACATGGACGTTGAACTTAGGTAAGCCTTGCCTACCTGTCAAGCGTGGCGCTCTGCCGGGGCCGGCGTGCCGCCCGGGGCGGCACGGGCGGAGTCGTGGACCCGGCCGAGGTCGTCCAGCAGCCCGGTGAGCCAGAGCGTGACGTCCACGGTATGCAGTGAGACCGGGTCCTCGGGCGTTCGGGTGGCCGTGACGCGGTCCTCGTGCAGGGCCGCGAGGGCCTCGGCCAGCGCCCGGTCCGCCGCGGCGGACCCGGCCGGGTCGAGCAGCGCCGCGCCCTCGCGGCGGAATGCCGCGGCGACCTGCTCGGCGCGGCCGACCAGGGCCGCTCCGCCGTGCGGGCCGGAGGCCGCGGTGCCCGGCGGGATCCGGGCGAGCAGCGGCTCGGCCCCGCGCACCGTGTGCTGCCCGGTCAGCACGGCGGCCTGCCAGTTCGGGCCCTCCCCGGCCGGCTGGTGGCGCTCGCTGCGGTACTGGGCGTACAGCGCCTCGGTGAGCAGCGTGCTGTGCCGGGCCCGTTGCAGCGCGCCCCGGGCCGGGCCGGACCCGGTGACCACGGCGACGGTCTCGGAGAGCGCGGCGGCGCTGCGGTCCAGCAGCTCGGCGGTACGCCGCCGCAGGTCGTGACCGCCGCCGCGCGGCCAGGCGCAGAGCCCGGCGAGGATGCCGATCGTGGCACCGGTCGCCACATCGACCAGCCGGGCCTCGGCCAGCCGCCACCCGGCCGGGGCGAGCTGGGTGAAGACCATGGCGACCACGACGGTGAACGTCCCCTGCGCCCAGGCCAGCCCGAGCCCCGGGCTGAAGGCGAACGCGAACAGCATCGCGGGCGGCAGCGCGGCGGCGTAGAAGACGGGGTGCTCGCCGACCGCGATCAGCAGCAGCGCCGTCACGGCGGCGCCGCCGGCGGTGCCGGCCAGGGCGGGGCGCAGCGTGATCCGGGTGTCGGCCGCGCTGGTGCGCATCAGGGTGAGGGTCGCCAGCAGGACCCAGAACCCGTGGGTGAGATCGAGGGCGCCGACCACCAGACGGGCCGCGCCGAGGGCGCCGGCGGTGCGCAGGGCGTTGCGGAAGTACACCGAGCGAGGGGTCAGGTTGCCGCGGATCCGGCGCCACCAGAGCATCGGCGTCGGCTCGTAGGCGTACCAGAACGGGCCGGGGCGCTGGTCGGGCGGGGTGCTGTCGGGCGGCGGCGGTGCCCGGCGGCTGGTGCGGGTGGCGAGGGTGAGGAAGCGGGCGCCCTCGGCGGCGCTCAGGGCGAGGGTGCCGAGCGCCAGCCGGGCGACGGTGGGGCCGGTGGGGCCGTCCGACGCGTCGGTACCGCCGGCCGGTGAGGTGCGGTCGGCGCCGAAGGCGGCGATCCGCGTCTCGACCGGCGCGGCGGACGGGACCGGACCGTCCGGCCGAACCCCCGCCGCGGCCGCGCGCAGCGCACCGGCGGTGGTCGCCACCAGGGCGGCCGCCTCCGGGTAGGGCCCGCCGGTGGCGCCCAGCCGGCGGATCCGCAGCAGCTCGGCTCCGATGAACTGCAGCGTGGTCGCGCAGTGGGTGAGCGCGCGGTCGGCGGCGCCCGGGCCGGCGGGCCGTTGCATCAGCGGGATCCGGGAGAACCGCAGGTCGTCGAGGAGGGCCCGGGCGCGGTCCGCTGCGGTGGCATCGTCCGGCACGGCGCCGGTGGCGGTCGGCGGCGGCCCGCCGAAGTGCGCGGCGGCACGGTCGGCCAGCCCGGCCAGCGCCAGGGCGGCGCTCCGCACGCGGTCGCGGTAGTCCCTCGGCGGCGGCTCCGGCCACAGCAGCCGCTCCGCGGCGGCGAGCAGCAGCAGGCCCGCGGTCACGCCGGCCAGCCGCTGCGGCAGGGTGTCCGGGGCGTAGGGCGGGAAGCACGGCAGGATGTAGAAGAGCTGGAGCCCGTTGGTGAGCCCGACCAGCCGTGGTCCGCCCACCGAGGCGAAGGACACCGCGAAGCCCACGCCCACCATGCCCAGCGCCGCCGTCCAGGCGTGCACGGCCAGCGCGGTGCCCAGGCAGACCAGCGCCCAGGCGAAGGGCAGGGTCAGCAGCAGCGTCCGACCCCGGGCGCGCGCGCCGCCCTCCACCCGGGCCAGTACGCCGACCGCGATCGCCCCGAACAGGGCGTAGGTGGCCGTCACCGGCTGGTCGAAGCCGTAGCGGAAGACGTAGAAGCCCGTGCACGCGGCGGCGGTGACCCGGACCGCGCGGTGCGCCACCGGGGGATCGGGGCGGGGCAGGAGCGGGGACGCCGGCCGGTGGGGCAACCGCATCGCACCTCGCTCCGCCGGTGGGTCGGGACCGGGCCGCCCTCCCCCGGGGCACCTCGTGCGGGAGCGGGCCCGACGGCAGGTCCACCGGCCGCCCGGCGGCGCCGTTACCCCTCCACCCTAGGGCGACCGGCCCGGGCACGCAGGGCCGGGAACGCAGGGGCGCCGCGCCGCCTCGCGGGGCCCTCGTCGCGGGCCGCACCCCGGATCGTGCCGGGCGTGGCGTGATCGACGGCTTGGCGGGAGGCATGGCAGCGCGCCGTGGTGCTCACGTCCACCGGGAGGCGCCCGTGCGGTCCGGTTAACCTCGCGAAACAGGCGCTGTGACGAGGCGGTAATGCGCTCTTCCTAGGGTCACGATCGTGGGACCTTCCCACCGCGTGATCCCTGGGGAGGGAGTCTCGGTGACGATGCCGGCTTCGAAGGCGGACAGCGTACGGACGGTCTGCTCGTACTGCGGCGTCGGCTGCGGCGTCGTGCTCGACATCGGCCGGGACGCCGCCACCGGCAGGCGCACCGTCGCCAAGGTGTCGGGGGACAAGGGCCACCCGACGAACGCCGGGCGGCTCTGCACCAAGGGCGCGACCAGTGCCGAGATGATGGCCGTCTCCGGGCGGGCCGCCACCGCGCTGATCCGCGCCGGGCGCGGCGCCGAACCCGTCCCGGTGGACGTCGACGAGGCGATCACGGCGGTGGCCGGGCGGCTTCGGGCGATCCTGGACGAGCACGGCCCCGACGCGCTCGCCCTCTACGTCTCCGGGCAGATGTCCCTGGAGGCGCAGTACCTGGCGAACAAGCTCGCCAAGGGGTTCGTGCGGACCAGCCGGATCGAGTCCAACTCCCGCCTGTGCATGGCCTCCGCGGGCTCCGGCTACAAGCTCTCGCTGGGCGCGGACGGGCCGCCCGGCTCCTACCGGGACTTCGACCACGCGGACGCGTTCCTCGTCATCGGCGCCAACATGGCCGACTGCCACCCGATCCTGTTCCTGCGGATGATGGACCGGGTCAAGGCGGCCGGGGCGAAGCTGATCGTCGTCGACCCGCGGCGCACCGCCACCGCCGCGAAGGCCGACCTCTTCCTGCAGATCAGGCCGGGCACCGACCTCGCCCTGCTGAACGGACTGCTGCACCTGCTGGTCGAGAACGGGCACACCGACGAGGCGTTCGTCGCGGAGTTCACCGAGGGTTGGGAGGAGATGCCCGCCTTCCTGGCGGACTACCCGCCCGCGAAGGTCGCCGAGATCACCGGGATACCCGAGGCGGACATCCGGCAGGCCGCGCGGTGGATCGGCGAGGCGGGGGAGTGGATGAGCTGCTGGACGATGGGCCTCAACCAGTCCACCCACGGCACCTGGAACACCAACGCCCTGATCAACCTGCACCTGGCAACCGGCGCGATCTGCCGCCCGGGCTCCGGTCCGTTCTCGCTCACCGGCCAGCCCAACGCGATGGGCGGCCGCGAGATGGGGTACATGGGCCCAGGCCTGCCCGGCCAGCGCTCCGTCCTGGTGGCGCAGGAGCGGGCCTTCGTCGAGGAGCTCTGGGGTGTCGAGGCCGGCACGCTGCGGACCGAGGCCGGGCGCGGCACGGTGGAGATGTTCGAGCGGATGGCCGCCGGCGAGATCAAGGCCTGCTGGATCATCTGCACCAACCCGGTCGCCTCGGTCGCCAACCGCAAGACCGTCATCGCCGCCCTGGAGGCCGCCGAACTGGTCATCACCCAGGACGTGTTCACGGAGACCGAGACCAACGCCTACGCCGACGTGCTGCTGCCCGCCACGCTCTGGGCCGAGTCCGACGGCGTCATGATCAACTCGGAGCGGAACCTCACCCTGGTCGAGGGCGTGGTCGACCCGCCCGGGCAGGCCCTGCCCGACTGGCAGCTGATCGCCCGGGTCGCCTGCGAGCTGGGCTACGCCGACGCCTTCGGCTACACGAGCGCCGAGGAGGTCTTCGAGGAGCTCAAGCGGGCCTGGAACCCGGCGACCGGCTGGGACCTGCGCGGCGTCAGCTACCCGCGGCTGCGCGGGACGCCCGTCCAGTGGCCGGCGCCCGCCGCGGACGGCCCCGACCGCAACCCGATCCGGTACCTCAACGACGGCGTCAGCCAGACCCTGCTGGAGCGCGCCGACGGGAGCAGACCCCGACTCGCGTTCCCCACCCCCACCGGCCGCGCCCGGTTCTTCGGCCGCCCGCACCTGCCCGCCGCCGAACTCCCGGACGACGACTACCCGTTCGTCCTCAGCACCGGTCGCCTCCAGCACCAGTGGCACACCCTCACCAAGACCGGCAAGGTGGCCAAGCTCAACAAGCTCGACCCCGGCCCGTTCGTCGAGCTCCACCCCGACGACGCCGCCGCGATGGGCGCCGGGCAGGGCGACCACATCGAGGTCGCCTCCCGCCGCGGCCGCGCCGTGCTGCCCGCCGTCGTCACCGACCGGGTCCGCCCCGGGAACTGCTTCGCGCCGTTCCACTGGAACGACCTCTTCGGCGAGTACCTCGGCATCAACGCCGTCACCAACGACGCCGTCGACCCGGTCTCCTTCCAGCCCGAGTTCAAGGCCTGCGCCGTGGCGCTGCGCGTGGTGCCCGCCCCGACCCCCGAGGAGACCGCGCCCGTGCCGGTGACCGCAGACCCGAGTGCGGGGACGGGGCAGCCGCCCCTCGCCGTGCTGCCCGTGCCGGCGGTGCCCGGGGGCGCGTCCGACGCCGTCTCCGCCCTGACCGCGCTCTTCGGCCTCGCCGACCTCGCCCCGCCGGTACTCGCCGAACCGGAGCGCCGCTACCTGTCCGGATACCTCTCCGGGTACGTCGCGGCCGCCGCCACGGCGCCGTCCGGCGCCGTTCCGGTGCTCCCGGCGGGAGCGCCGTTCGCCCCGGCGACGGCGCTCTGGGTGGACGGGGTGCTGGCGGGCATGTTCTCCCGGGGCGCCGCCGGCGCGCCCGGGCCGGCTGTCCCGGCCGCGCCGGTGGCGGCCGGCGCCGAGCCCGCCGCGCCGGCCCGGGAACTGCTCGTCCTGTGGGCCTCGCAGACCGGCAACGCCGAGGAGTTCGCCGCCGCCGCCGCGGCCCGCCTGGCCGGGGCGGGCCGCGCCCCGACCCTGCTCGCGATGGCCGACACCACCCCCCGGCGGCTCACCGCCGGTACCGACGTGCTCGTCGTCACCAGCACCTTCGGCGACGGGGAGGCGCCCGACAACGGCGCCGACTTCTGGCAGGGCCTCACCGCCCCGGACGCCCCGCGCCTGGAGGGCGTGCGCTACGCCGTCCTGGCGTTCGGCGACTCCAGCTACGACGACTTCTGCGGTCACGGCCGCCGGCTGGACGAGCGCTTCGCCGAGCTGGGCGCGACCCGCCTGCACGCGCGCACCGACTGCGAGGCCGACGACGACGGGCCCGCCGGGCAGTGGCTCGACCAGGTGACCGGCACGCTCGTGGCGCCGGTGGAGCGGGCGCCGGCGCCCGCTGTTCCCGCCGTGCCCGTGCCCGTGTCCGCCGCGCCCGCCACCCCGCCCGCCACCCCGGCCGCCACACCGGCCGCCACACCGGGCGGCTTCACCAGAGCGGCCCCCTTCCCGACCCTGCTGGTCGGCAACCGTCTGCTCAGCCTGCCCGGATCGCAGAAGGAGGTGCGGCAGTTCGCCTTCGACACCCGCGGCGGCGAACTCGCCTACGAGGCCGGCGACGCCCTCGGCGTGTGGCCGGCCAACGGCGCCGGACTGGTCGCCGAATGGCTCGCCCTGACGGGCCTGGACCCCGAGGAGCACGTCCGGCTGGCCGACGGCGACGACCTCCCGCTGGGGGAGGCGCTGCGGACCCGCCTCGACATCGCCCGCCTCACCCCGGACCTGCTCGGGTTCGTCGCCGACCGCACCGGCGACCGCGTCCTGAAGCGGCTGCTGCGCCCCGACAACAAGGGCGAGCTGGCCAAGTGGAGCTGGGGCCGGCAGGCCGCCGACGTGGTCGGCGCCTTCCCCCTGCGCGCCACCGCCGCCGAGTGGGTCGGAGTGCTCAAGCGGCTCCAGCCCCGCCTGTACTCGATCTCCTCCAGCCCCCTGGCCCACCCCGGCGAGGTCCGGCTCACGGTGTCCGTCGTCCGCTACACCAACGACCTCGGCCGCGACCGCGGCGGCGTCTGCTCCACCTACCTCGCCGACTGCGCCGACGACGGCCCGGTGCCGGTGTTCGTGCAGCGCTCCCCGCACTTCCGGCCGCCCACCGGCCCGACCACGCCGATGATCATGGTGGGCCCCGGGACCGGGGTGGCGCCGTTCATCGGATTCCTGGAGGACCGGCAGGCCCGCGGCCACACCGGCCCCAACTGGCTCTTCTTCGGCGAGCAGCGCGAAGCCACCGACTTCTACTACCGGGAGGACCTGGCGGCCTTCCGCGCCGCCGGCCACCTGGACCGCCTGGACGTGGCCTTCTCGCGCGACCAGCGCAACAAGGTCTACGTCCAGGACCGGATGCGCGAGCACGGCCCGCGCCTGTGGCGCTGGCTCCAGGACGGCGCGCACTTCTACGTGTGCGGCGACGCGGGCCGGATGGCCAAGGACGTCGACCTGGCGCTGCGCGAGATCGTCGCCGCCCACGGCGGCCTGGACGAGGAGGCCGCCGCCGCGTACGTCCGGCAGCTGGCGAGCGACAAGCGCTACGTCCGGGACGTCTACTGAGCGGTGGCCGACGCCGCCCGGGGCGGGGCCGGTATGCCCGGGGCAGCGACGGCCCGGTCGGGCTGCCCGGCTTGCTCTTGCGACGCCACGATGAGTTGCGGACGCCCGCCGTCGCGGGGTGTGGCAGCCGGGGGCGCCTTCCTCGGCGGCGGCACCCAGCCGTTCTCCGAGCCGCAGCCGCAGATCCGGCGGCTGATCGACCTGAGCCGGGTCGGCCGGGAGCCGCTACGGGTGACCGCCGGGAGCGACCTGGAGATCGCGGCCACCTGGACGAAGGACGACTCGACGATCCGCCCAGGTCGTTGAAGGGCAACCTGGGCCGCTGCACCGGCTACCGGGCGATCGAGGACTCGGTGCGCGGCGTCAAGCACGGGGAGGAGCCCCGCGCCTTCCGCCGCTACCGGCTGCCCGCCCACGCCGACGTACCGCGCACCGCCGTGCACTTCGCCGAGACCTCCGACCCGATCGACCCGCTCGGCGCCCAGTCGATGAGCGAGAGCCCGTTCAACCCCGTGCCGCCGGCCTTCGCCAGCGCGCTGCGCGACGCCACCGGCATCCGCTTCACCGAGGCGCCGTTCCTGTGGGAGAAGGTGGGGCAGGCCCTCGCCGAGCACCGGGCCGGGAGCCGCCGTCCGCCGCACGGGTGAGCGGTGTGTGTGGGCGTCGCCCGCCGTCGGGGCCGCCGCCGCCCGGGCCGTCCCCCACGCGGCGCCGTCCGGCGTGCGGGGCGGCCGCCGACCCCCGAGAGTCGGCAGGAAGGCGACCCGACCGGCGGACCGGCCCGGGGCGCGGCGGCACGACGGGAGGAGCGGGATGGGCGCGAGCAGGCCGGCGCCCGGAGCGCCCACCCGGCACCCCCCGGCCGCCCTCCTCACCACCACCTGCCTGGTGCTCGCCCTCGCCGCGGCCGCGGTCGTCACCTGGACGTCCCTCGGCGACGAGGCCGACGACCGGCCCCTCCTCCCGCTGCTGCTCGGCAGCTGGCCCGCCACCGCGACCCGGGTCGGCCTGGTGCTCACCGCCGTCGCCGCGGTGGCCGTGATCGGCACCCTGGTCGCCCGCCACCCGCCCCCGGACCTGCCCGCCCCGGCCGCCGTCGCCCCGGTCGCGGCCGCCACCCTGCTGATCAGCGCCGAACAGCGGGGCCACCCCGTGGACGCCGTGGTCGGCCTCGCCGGCACCGCCCTGGTGCTGCTCGACGTGCTGCCGCGCGGCCCGAACCGCCGGGCCGGGTTCGCGCTCGGCCTGGCGATCGCGTTCCACCCCGTCCTGGCCCTCTTCGCCGTCGCCCTCCCGCGCCGGCGCGCCGTCCCCGCGTCCGCCGCCCTGACCGCCCTCGCGGTGGCCGCCCTGGTGCAGGGCACCGTCCTGATCGCCGACCCGGACCGCGCCGCCCGCTTCTGGCGCCGCTTCGACGCCCCGGCCGTCACCGGCGACCCGTCCGACCAGACCGCCCTCGGCGTGCTGCTCCGGCTCGGCCTGCACGGCCCGGCGCTGCTGGTCGGCTGGCTGGCGGTCACCGTCACCGCCGTGCTGCTCGCCGTCCGCCGCTCCGGCGGCTACGCGCGGGACGGCCAGCCGCTGCTGGCGGTCGGCGTGCTCGGCTGCGCCACCCTGGTCGCCGCACCGGTGGCCGGGCCGGGCCACCTCGGGTGGCTGCTGCTCGCCGCCACCGGTCGGCTCGGCCGCCGGCCCGAGTCCCGCGCGCTGTGGCCGGTGATCGCGGTCACCGTCGCGCTGCTGCCCAGCACGCTGCTCGACCCGGAGATCGAACCGGTCAGCGGCCTGCTGCTGCGCAAGGCCCCCACCCTGGTCGCCCTCGCCGCGGCCGCCGCCCTGCCGTTCCTGGCCCGCGACGACCCGCTCTGGCACCTGCGCCGCGCCCCTGGCCCGCCCCTGCGGCGGCGTCCCGCGCTGCCCTGGATCCCCCTGCTGCCGGCTCCGCTGCGGCCGGTCTCCCGCCCGAACCCGGTGCTGGAGCTGCTCTTCGTCCAGGTCGGCTACGGCGTCTACTCCTACATCCGCAACGTCGCGCCCGAGCGCGTCGCCACCGCCACCGGCCACGCCCGCAGCGTCTTCCGGCTGGAACAGCTGCTGCACGTGGACATCGAGCCGGTCGTCAACGCCTGGGCCCTGCGGACCGGTGACTGGCTGCTGGACGCGGCCCAGGGGTACTACAAGGTGCTGCACTTCGTGGTGCCGCTCGGCGTGCTGGTCTGGCTCTACGTCTGGCACCCGGACCGCTACCGCACGGCCCGGACCGTCCTGTTCGCCGCGACCGGCCTGGCGCTGGTCGGCTTCTGGGGCTACCCGCTCGCCCCGCCCCGGCTCGTCCCGGGGCTCAACCTGCGGGAGGACCCGTCCGGCATCCCCGGCGAGGCCCCGCTCGGCGTGCTCACCTCGCTCTCCAACCAGTACGCGGCGATGCCGTCGCTGCACATCGCCTGGTCCTGCTGGTGCGCCCTGGTCGTCATCACCACCGTCGGCCACCGCCGGCTGGCACCCCTGGCGGCGGTCTACCCGCTGCTCACCTTCCTCGTGGTGGTGGCCACCGCCAACCACTGGGTGCTGGACGCCGTCGGCGGCGTCGCCGTCCTGCTCGCCGGCGCCCTCACCCAGTACGCCCTCACCGCCCGACTCCTCACCGACCCCGCCCCGGCGCCCCCGCCCGCCGTCCTGACCCGGGAGGGCGCGTAGCGGGACGGGGCCCCTGGCGGCTCCGCCGAACGTCCTGCCGACGTGCGGCGGAGCCCCAACCGGCCTCTGTCACGGCCTGGTTCGAGCACGACCGCTCCCGTAGGATCGGCGGCCATGGTCGACCTCTACGCTCCCACCCACCCGTACAGCCACGGCTTCCTCGACACCGGGGACGGCAACCGGATCTACTACGAGGAGCTCGGCAACCCCGAAGGCAAGCCCGCCCTCTCCGTCCACGGCGGCCCGGGGGCGGGTGCCCCGCGCCGGCCGACACGGGCCTGGGACCCGGAGCGCTACCGGCTCATCCGCTTCGACCAGCGCAACTGCGGCCGCAGCACCCCGCACGCGAGCGACCCGGCGGCGGACATGCGCCTGAACACCACCCGGCACCTCATCGACGACATCGAGCGACTGCGCGAACACCTCGGTGTCGAACGGTGGTTGCTGAGCGGCGCGTCCTGGGGATCCACGCTCGCGCTGGCCTACGCGCAGCGACACCCGGAGCGGGTCACCGGGATCCTCATCCAGGCGGTGACGATGACCCGCCCCGCCGAGACCGACTGGCTCTACCGGGGCGCCGGGCGGTTCCAGCCCGAGGCCTGGGACCGGTTCCGCGACGGCGTCCCGGAGGGCGAGCGGGACGGCGACCTGCTCGCGGCCTACGCCCGGCTGATGGAGAACCCCGACCGGGCCGTCCGCGCGAAGGCCGCCGCCGACTGGCTCGCCTGGGAGGACGCCGTCGTCTCGAACGAGCCCAACGGCATCCCGGGGATGTACAGCGACCGCGAGGTCGACGAGCAGATCGCCTTCGTACGGATCTGCGCCCACTACTTCAGCAACGGTGCCTGGCTGGAGGAGGACCAACTGCTGCGCGACGCCCACCGGCTGGCCGGGATCCCGGGGGTGCTGGTGCACGGCCGGCACGACATGGGGAGCCCGGTGGAGACGGCGTGGGCGCTGGCGAAGGTGTGGCCGGACGCGCGGCTCCACATCTTCGAGGACTCCGGGCACGTCGGGAGCGAGGCGATGGCCGAGGCCTCTCGGGCGGCCATCGAGGAGTTCAAGGACCGGTGACCCGCCCGGGGTCCGAACACCCGGCCACCACGTGGTCACCGAGGGCCGGCACGTCCCCCGGCGACCACGTGGCGGGCGGTCCGGCCCGCGCGCGGATCAGGAGGGCCGGCCCCCCGCGTACGCCAGCGGTGGGGCGATCGCCTGGGCGTCCGCGCCCTCGCCGACCCACAGACCGATCAGGAACGCTGCCGTCGCCTCCAGCAGGCCCGCCCGGTCGAGGCCGCCCCCGTCGACCGGTGTGCAGCCGAGGTCGCGGACGAGGCCCCGTACGGTCTCCAGGGCCGACGCGTCGTCACCGCAGAGCGGCACCGCGAGCGGGCGTCCGTCGAAGACCGGCGGCGTCCTGCGCCACACGCTCTCGTGGCAGAGGTTGAACGCCTTGACCACGGAGGCGCCGGGCGCCGCGGCCGCGATGCGCTCGGCGGCCGAGGGGCCGCCCCGGGTTTCGAGGACGAAGCCCGGGGCCACCGGGTTGGTGCAGTCGATCAGTGCCCTGCCCCGCAGAGCGCCGGCCAGACCGGACACCACGCCGACCGCCGCCGCGTACGGCACGGCCAGCAGCACCGCGTCCCGGCCGTGCTCGGCCGCCTCCCGCGCGGTCCCCGCCCGTGCGCCGATCCGGTCGGCGAGGGCGCCGGCGCGGTCCGCGTCCCGCCCGCCCACCAGTACCTCGTGGCCGACCCGCGCCCACTGCTCACCCAGCGCCCGCGCCATCGTTCCGGTGCCGACGATCCCGATCCTCATCATGCTCGACCCCTCTGTCGTGACCCGTCCTTCAGAATCGGGACGACACTACGAAACCGCTGGGGCACCATCTGGTAAGTGACCACCGACCACGGCTTCCTCGCCGACTGCCGAGCCCGGCTCGCCTTCGATCTGCTCGCCAACACCTGGAACGCCGTCGTGGTGTGGGCGCTGCGCGACGGTCCCGCACGGCCCGGCGAACTGCGCGAGCGGATCGGCGGCATCAGCCCCAAGGTCCTCACGGAGACGCTGCGCCGGCTCCAGTTCAACGGTCTGGTGGAGCGCCGCGCGTACGCCGGGTCGCCGCCGCACGTGGAGTACACCCTCACCGGGCTGGGGCGGACGCTGCTGGAGCCGGTCGAGGCGTTCGGCGCCTGGGCCTTCGAGCACGGCGAGGGCGTGATGGCGGCCCGGGAGCGGGCGGAGGCGGCCGAGGACGGCCACGGCTGAGCCGGCCGCTCCGGTGCGGGCGGTCAGCGCCCCCGGCCGGCCCCGAGGGCGAAGCGGCGCGCGGCCGGGCGGCCCTCGACCAGGTCCGCGGCGAGGGCGCCGAGCACCGACGCGAACTTGAACCCGTGCCCGGAGAACCCGGCCAGGACCGTCACCGGGCCCCGCCGGTCGACCACGAAGTCGTGGTCCGGGGTGGTGGTGTACAGGCAGGTGGTGGCGGTCGGCGCGGTGTGGTCGACGCCCGGCAGCCA
The DNA here is from genome assembly GCF_040630735.1 of Kitasatospora sp. NPDC005748. Lineage (NCBI taxonomy): Bacteria > Bacillati > Actinomycetota > Actinomycetes > Kitasatosporales > Streptomycetaceae > Kitasatospora > Kitasatospora sp. NPDC005748. Next base: position 14,678 of record NZ_JBEXYD010000034.1, on the reverse strand, counting down.
GCGCCGCGCGTACTCCCGCACCCGCTCCACCGCGCGCGGGTCGGGGTCGCCCGTGCGGTGGTCCGGGTCGACGACCGGGCCGACGCCGTGGAAGCCGACCTTGACGCCGTCGACGCTCCCGAGGCCGTACACGCCGACGTCCGAGACCAGTTGCGCCCCGCCGTGGTGGATGAAGCTCGGCCAGTCCAGCGGTGCGGCGGCCGGGAAGTGCACCGGCCGCTCCTCGGTCACCCGCATCGGCGGCAGCCCGGGCACGAGCCCCGACAGCAGGCCCGGCGCCCACCCGCCGACCGCCACCACGACCTGCTCGGCGAGGATCACCTCCTCCTCCGTGGTCACCAGCTCGACGCCTGCGCCGCCGTTGCCCCCGCCGCCGCTCCCGTCGCCGTTCCCGCCGCCGCGTACGGCGATCCGGGCGATCCGGACGCCGTGCCGGACCTCGGCCCCGTGCGCCGCGGCCGCCCGCTGGAACGCCGCCACCGCGTGGTCGGCGTGCAGCCGCCCGGCCTCGGGGTGGAACAGCGCGGAGGTGTCGGCCCGCAATCCCGGCCACCGCTCGGCCACCCGCGCCGGGTCGAGCAGCTCGGCGGGCCGCCCGGCGGCGGCCAGCGCGGCGTGCAGGGCCGAGGTCGCGGCGGCCGGGCCGTGGTCCACCGCTCCGGTGAGCTCCAGGAGGGCGGTGCCCGTCTCCTCCTCCAGCCGCCGCCACAGCGGCAGCGCCCGCACGGCGAGGGCGACGTACTCGGGCTCCGGGTAGGCCAGCCGGAAGATCCGTGAACTGCCGTGCGAGCTGCCGCGGTCGTGCCCCGGGGCGAACCGCTCCAGGAGCGTCACCCGCCGGCCCCGCGCCGCCAGGTGCCAGGCCGCCGACGACCCCATGACCCCGCCACCGACGACTACGACCTCACCGGTCATGCCCACTCCGTACGTTGTCGCCACGGTCCGCCTCCCGGCCGCGCCGCGCCCGGCCGTTTGACAGCGGAGACTACCGGAGGGCCGACGGCCCGGGTGGAGGGGGCGACGGTGCCGGTCGCCATCGACGGGAGAGCTGCGGCGGAGCGGTCGGCCCCACCTGGCGGGCGCTCAGGGGGTGCCATCCCGGCAGAAGTTCGGTCTTCGCACCCGGCCCGGTGGTGTACTGACGGAACCGGGAAGTTGTCCGAAGAACCGGTGGAGGTCCCACGGCGCGCCATGTTGGATTGTCCGGCTACGAGGAATCGGCCGAGGGCCGACCGAGCGGCGGACAGCCCGGATCGTCCGCGTACACGGGAGGGGGCAAGAGGTGGGTAGTGCTGGACGCCCGCAGGGGCGCCTGAAGGGGGAGACCGAACAGGCGGACGCCCTGGCACGGTTCGTGCGGGAGGTGACCTCGGGGGTGACCCTCCGCAGGCTCGCCCAGCGCTACCCCGCCGGTCGGACGAGCTGGAGCGCGTACCGCTCCGCGGAGAAGGACATCCCGTGGCACCTGCTCCAACGGCTGGTCCACGACCAGGTGGAGGACCCGCGGGCCCGGGCGGCGCTGCTGGCCCGGGCCGCCCAGTTGCACGAGCAGGCCACCCGGGCGGCCGAGGGGATCCAGCCGCCCGCGGCCCGGCGGTCGGCCGCGCAGCAGGCGCTGGACCGGGCCCGGGACGCGCAGCGGCAGGCCGAGGAGGGCATGGCGGAGGCGGAGGACCTGATCCGTGTGCTGGTCGCGATCGTGGCCGAGCTGCGGAGTGAGCTGGCCGGTGGTGCAGATGGTGTCGAGGGTGTCGAGGGTGTCGGTGGTACCGGCGGTACCGACGACCCGGAAGGTGCCACGACCGACCCGGTGGCAGCGCCGCTCCGGCAGGTCCGGCAGGTCCGGCTGCGGGAGGCGACCTGGTGTCTGGCCGAGGTACGGCGCATCAGGGAGAGCGCCCGTGAGGCGCGGCACACGGCCGGCCGGGAGCAGGAGGCCGTCGGGCTCCTGGTCGACCAGGAACGGTCACGGGTCGGGGCGGAGCCGGCGAGCAACGGGGTGGACGCGCACCTGCCGGTGCTGCGGCGGCTGGAGGCCGACCTCGTGGGGGTGCGGGAGGCGCTGGCCGGCCAGTACCGGGAGGTGAGCGGGATGGCTCTCGTCCCGGCCGGGCCCCGGATCGTCCGGGGGGAGCTGGTCCGGGTCGTGGACCACGGCCGGAGCGGCCCGACCGGCCCGACCCGCGAGGTCGCGGTCGGTGCGACCGTCCTCGGCCCGCCGCGCGGCGGGCCCACGGGTGCGCGATGGCGCCGTAAGGCCGGGGCGGGGGTGGTCGTCGGGGCGACGGGGGCGGTGCTGGCCGGGATCCTGGTGCTGGCCGGGGTGTTGGTGGGCGTCCGACTGGGCGCGGCGGCGCACGGACCCTTCGACGCCGTCCCGCAGGCGGCCGGCGCCTGGGGCAGGCCGGGCTCCGGCGCCCCCTCACCGGCGGCCGGGAGCCCCTCGGCACCGGCTCCGGGGCCGGTCTCGCCGACCCCTTCCGCTCCTGCCACCCCGAGCAGTGCGCCCGACCGGTCCGGCGGGACGCCGACCGCACCGCCGGTGCCGCTGCCGTCCGCTCCGGTGGCACCCGAACCGGGCGGGACGGCCGCTCGGAGCACGGGAGCCGGCCAGCCGCCGGATCCCGCCGTTCCCGCCGTCCCCTCGGCCGAGGCCACGCCCGCCGGTACGCCCTCGGCGCCCGCCAGCTCCACACCGACGGCGGAGGTCCCGGCACCGGGCCGGCTCGGCGGCGCCCCGGTGGTTCCGCCGACGGGATCGGTGGAGATCAGGAACGGGAACAGCCAGCAGTGCATCGCCACGCCCGGAGGCACCCGGGAGGACGGCCGGGAGGTCCAGCAGTACCCCTGCGGGGACTTCCCCGACCACTTCTGGGAGGCGCAGAAGGCCTACACGGACCCGGACGGCGACACCTACTACCGGATCGTCAGCTACAACAGTGCCCTCTGTCTGTCCGTCCGGGACTCCAGTACCCGGGCCACCGCCGAGGTGGTGCAGTCGGAGTGCCGGAGCAGCCCCGGGCAGTCCTGGAAGATCGAGAAGTGGCCGCGCGGCATGCGGTTCGTCAACGACAACAGCCACCAGTGCCTCGCCGTCACCTACCGCAGTACCGCTCCGCAGGCGCCGCTGATGCAGTACCCGTGCGGGGACTACCCCGACCACTACTGGGACTACGGCCCGCGCCGGTAGCCCCGGTCCGGGCCCCGTCGGCGACCCGGGCGCGCCGGTGGCCCCGGTCCGGGCCTAGCGCGTAGGGACCAGTCCGAGGAGTTCGCCCAGGCGCTGGATCGTGGCGGGAGCCTCGCGGTGCAGACCGGCGACGTCCATGCCCTCGTCGCCCAGGATCATCAGCAGCGCCTGCTCACCGATCGCCAGCACCACGACGTAGCCGCCGTTGCAGCGGGTGACCACGTCGCGCAGGCCGCCCAGGCCGACCTCGGCGGCGGTGCGCCGGCCGAGGCCGAGCATGGCGGCGGACAGCGCGGAGGCCGACTCGGGATGGACGGCGGCCGTGTCGGCGGCCACGAGCAGGCCGTCGGCGGTCGAGACGACGCTCTCGGAGATGCCCACGACCCGGTCACGGAGGGACTTCAACTCGTCGACGAGTGCTGCGGATGACGTCTGGCTGCTCATGGTGCGCTCTTCTCGGTCTCTTCGGTCTTCTCGGTCCGCTCGGCGCGGTGAACGTTCGATGGCTGGCCGGAGACGGCAGCCGGGCCCTCGGGCCGGGTGGGCAGGCGGGGGAGCCCGCCGGCTGCGGTCGGTCCGTCCAGGACCTCCGGGCCGCGCCGCACGGGGACCCGGCGGGGCAGCGGCCCGTTCGTCGCCGGCGGCGGGCCGGTGTGCGGCGCGCGCGGCGCCACGCTCGGCACGGCGGCGGGCGGGACCACCGGCTCGCGGTGGAGCAGCTGCCGGGCGTCCATCCGGGCGAGGTCGAGCAGCACGGCGAACAGTCCGCGCCCGAGGGCGAACCCGATGTCGCGCGCGGTGCGCCGCCCGGTGGCGGCGACCAGGATCTCCCGGTAGCGGTCCGGGATCCGCGGGGCCGTCGACCCGGCCGGGGTGGCCGGGCGGATCCGGCTGCGGGCGAGCTGTCCGGGCGGCCCCCAGAGGCGGGTCAACAGGGCCACCCGCCGGCCGGTCTCCTCGAACAGCCGCTGCGGCTCGATGCCGGGGCGCAGCGCGATCCTGGCGGGGGCGGCCGCTTCGGCCACCTCCCAACTGCCGGGCGGGCTCAGGACCAGGGCGAAGGCGCCGTCGAAGGCGGCGGCCGCGCAGACCATTTCGAGTTCGGCGGCGCCGATCGACCCCTGGGCCACCAGTGCCGCGCCGAGGTCGCCGCCCTGGAGGCCGGTGACGCCTTGGGCGTTGGCGGCGGCGGCCGTCTCGGCGGCGGACCAGTCCGCCTCGCCGACGCGCCGTGACTTCAGCAGCAGGGTCTCGACGGTCGGGGCCCCGGGCGTCTCGATCGCGGTGATCAGCCCCCGCTCCAGGTGGATGGTGCCGCCCGGCGCGCTGGAGACGGTGACCGAGCCGGTGAACTCGCCCTGGCGCAGCGTCAGCAGGAGGGCGGGCACGTTGCGTGCGGCGGGAGACACGCGTGGGGACGCGGGCGCGGCCGGGTCGTGGAGACGGCCCGTCATGCCAGCAGGCCCTCTGCCCGGTCGGCGCTCTGGCGGATCGCCAGGGCGAGGTTGGTCTGCCCGCGGTCCAGCACGGTGGCCAGCAGCAGCGGGTCGCCCTGCCGGGGGACCACCTGGACGACGTGGTGGTGGCGGGTGCTGGTGACCACCAGGCTCTCCAACTCGCCCTCCGCCCCGGCCTCGCACAGCCGTTCGCCGATCAGGTTGGCCAGCTCGGCGAGTTCGGCTCCGGTCCCGAGCAGTCGGTGCTCCCCGGCGGACCGATAGGTGAGGCCCGTGACGGCGTCGACGAGCGCGGCGCCGACCACTCCGGGGGAGTCGAGCACATCGGAGAGGGAAGCTTCGAGCGCGTGCACCAGTACCCCTTCGCTTTCTGAACCGATGGCAGCGTACTTTATTTCACCATTTCCGTGCGGTGGCCACACCCGATGACCTTCTTGCTACTTTGATTCCTGCACACGGGGGTTCCGCCCGGATGGCACGCAAAGGACGAACAGGTCATGAACATTGACAGCGCACTCACGGACGCGATGGGCATCGAGGGCGCCATCGGCGTGGCCCTGGTCGACTACGAGAGCGGTATGTCGCTCGGGCATCTCGGGGGGAACCAGCAGCTCGATCTGGAGGTCGCGGCCGCCAGCAACACCGAGGTCGTCCGGGCGAAGCTGAGGGCCATGGCGGCGCTGTCGATCGACGATGTCATCGAGGACATCCTGATCACCCTCGGCGGCCAGTACCACCTGATCAGGCCCCTTGCGGGCGCGCGTGGTTCGCTCTTCCTCTACCTGGCCCTGGACCGCTCGCGGGCCAACCTGGCACTCGCCCGGCACAGCCTCAAGCGCATCGAGGCCGGGCTGGACGTCTGAGCCCGCCCACCGGAACCGGCCACCCCGGCCAGGCGAAATGCGGCGGACCGCGCTCCGCCCGGCAATTGCCGGGCGGAGCGAAAGCGATGCGTGATGAACCGATTACCGCCGGCCGCCCGTTGAAGGGGGTCCGGTATCGATTCGGGGAAATGCGTGACATTCCGATGACGGGGCGTCATATCCACTCCCGGCGGAACGCACAGTAATTCGACGGTGACGCAGTACCGGCGAAATGCCACCCGCCGGAGTTCGCCCGCGGCGGCGGCCGGCGGCATCCCCCGGACCGGCCGGCGGCCGGGGAGCGTCCGCCTCCGCCGCTGATGCGTCGGCGAGCCGCCATGCCATGCCATGCCATCCCCATTGACCCGCGCGGCATGCGCGAACAGCTCCTCGGGCGCGGTCGTCGGGCGTGGGGAGCGGGGGCGGGCGGCCCGTCAGGGCCGGCGGCGCAGGCCGGCGACGAGGAGCGCGGCCAGCGGGCGCGCGTCGTAGCGGGGGTCGCTGTCGGCGCCGATGCAGAGGTTGCCGATGCCGCGCATGAGTTGGTACGCGGTGAGGTCGGAGTCGGTCTCGCCGGCGGCGGCCGCGGCGTCGAGGAGCAGGGTGCACACCGGCAGGAGGCGGTCGAGGAAGTAGGCGTGCAGGGTCTCGAAGCCGGCGCTGTCGGTCTGCATCGCGGCGGCCAGGCCGTGCTTGGTGACCAGGAAGTCGACGAAGAGGTCGGCCCACCGCGCGAGCGCCGCGTGCGGTGACGGGCTGCTCGCCAGCAGGGCAGGGCCGGCCTCGGCGCACGCCTCGACCTGGTGGCGGTAGACCGCGATGACGAGGTCCGCCCGGGTGGGGAAGTGGCGGTAGATGGTACCGATCCCGACGCCGGCGGCGGCCGCGATGTCGCGCACCGGCGCCTCGACCCCCGAGGTGACGAAGGCCGCGGCGGCCGCGTCCAGCAGGGCCTGCTGGTTGCGCCGGGCGTCCTTTCGCTTGGACCCGGCTGCGCTCTCCGCGCCCTGGCCGCTGTCGTTCACCACGGCCCTCCTCCCATGGCCGACCGGGGCCGTGACGGACCCGGTCGACGAATGACGATCGACGACCGACGCTTGTAAAGCGGAACGCCGTTCCGTATCGTTTGCGGAGCTAGGTTCCGTTTCGCCCATGATGGCAGAACACGGGACCACCGGCCATGCCGTCCACCGGCTGTCCCGTCGCCTCCGGACGGCGGAACGCCCACGATCGCCGATTCCCGGCCCGGCGGCGCCAGCTGCCGCCGGGCCCACCGAAGCCACCTGCGCAGCGAACCCGAACGGAAGCCACCTCCATGTCAGTTCCCCCCAGCACCGACGCACCCGCCACGGTGCTCTCCGCCAAGCCGGTCGTCCTGCCCGCCCCGGGCCGCGGTGAGGACCTCCAGGTCCGGGTGTCCGCCCCCGCGACCGGCCGCGGCCTGCCGGTGGTCCTCCTCTCGCACGGCTTCGGCTGGTCGATGGACGGCTACGCCCCGCTCGCGGACTACTGGGCCGCCCACGGCTTCGTCGTCCTGCAGCCCACCCACCTGGACTCCCGCACCCTCGGCATCCCGGCCGACGACCCGCGCACCCCGCGGATCTGGCGCCTGCGCATCGAGGACCTCACGCGCGTGCTGGACGGGCTCGACGTCCTGGAGGCCGCCGTGCCGGGCCTCGGTGGGCGCGTCGACCGCGGCCGCGTCGCCGTGGCCGGCCACTCCTGGGGCGCCCAGACGGCGAGCGCGCTGCTCGGCGCACGCGTCCTGGACGCCGACGGCGTTCCCGGCGAGTCCATGGCCGATCCCCGGGTGAAGGCGGGCGTCCTGCTGGCGGCAGCCGGTCTGGGCGACGACCTGACCGCGTTCGCCGCCGAGCACCTGCCCTTCCTGAAGCCGTCCTTCGACGCCATGACCACACCGGCCCTCGTGGTCGCCGGTGACCGCGACCAGTCCCACCTGTCCACCCGCGGCCCGGACTGGTTCACCGACCCCTACACCCACAGCCCGGGCCGCAAGAGCCTGCTCACCCTGTTCGGCGCGGAGCATTCGCTCGGTGGAATCGTCGGGTACGAGGTCGCCGAGACGACCGACGAGAGCCCCGCGCGGGTCGCCCTGATCCGGCGGCTCACCACGGCCTTCCTCCGCAGCACCCTCCAGGCCGAGGACGCCGACTGGCAGGCGGCGCTCACCGCCCTCGGGGCGGACCCCGAGCCTCTGGGCAGCGTCCGGAGCAAGTAGCGAGCCCGGCCCGCCCCGGCGCTACGGCGTCCGGTCGGCCTCCCGGACGTCGTGGAGGTGGACCAGGACGTCGAAGGACGTGCCGAGCGCGACGTTCCCGGGCGGGTACGGGTACTGCGTGCCGTAGGTGCGGACGGGCCGGGTGCCGCTCAGCCAGGCCCTGGCGGCGGCCGGGGCGGTGCGGACGTCCAGGTAGAAGTCCCGGTGGCGGACCTGGTCGAGGGTGTACTCGCTCATGTCCGGGGTGGGCGGCCCCTCGGTGAACTTCTTCCAGGGGCCGCCCAGGGCGGCGTCCTTGGAGAGGAGCGATCCCTGGTAGAAGGTGAAGCCGATCGGCAGGTAGTCGCGGCCCATCGTGTCGTTCAGGTAGGCGCCCTGCGTTCTGGGGTACAGCGCCGGGTCGCCGGCGAGGCGGCCGACGTGGTCGTTGTGGGCGGAGAGCAGCACCTTCCCGCCGGTGCGCCGCTGCCACCAGGTGACGTTCTGTGCCATCACCTCGTCCCGGAAGCGTTCGAACTCGGGCAGTGTCGTGGCGTCCCCGGGGTCGAGGGAGAGGAAGGTGGCGGTCTGGGCGACGGAGCGGGCGTTCTGCTCGGCCCAGGCGGCTGCCTCCGGGTCGCTGCCCCGCAGACCGCCGACCAGGTCGAGGGCCTGCCGGGCCTGCGCGGCGAGTCGCCGGCGCTCGGCGAGCGGCCTGCCCAGGTAGGCGAAGGCGTCGTCGATCGGGCGCAGTCCGGTGTAGAGCGCGTCGAGCCGGGCGAGGGCCTGCGGGTCGGTCCGCCGCACGTAGTCGGTGATCCGGGCGAAGAACGCGTCGTCGAGCGAGGGCGCGCCGATGTCGTCGCCCATGAAGTGGACGGTGCGGTCCGGGTGGTGGCGGTTGTAGTCGCGCATCCACTCGATGAGGCTGACGAACTCCTCGCGGTCCCAGGGGGAGTCGGCCAGGGCTGCCTTGGCGACGCTGCGGGCGTCGCCGCCGCGGCCGGTCTGCAGGTAGTCGTCGATCCGGAGTCCGGCGGACCAACTGAGTTCCAGGGCGAAGGTGGTGAAGCCCTTCTCCTCGACGAGGTGGCGGAAGACCCGCTCCTTCATGGCGAAGAACTCGTGGGAGCCGTGGGTGGCCTCGCCGAGCCCGACCACCTTCGCGTCGCCGATCATCGCACCCAGGGCGCGCAGGTCGGCCGTGCCGCGGCCCGGTTCGGTCGAGCGCAGCGGGTGGGCCGCCCGGTCCAGCGCGCGGACCACGCCGCTCGTCCCGGCCGCTTCGACGGGCGGTGCCGCCGGCGCCGCCTGGGCCGCGACCGGAGCGAGGACCGCTCCGATCGCGACGGCCGCCGCGGCCAGCAGCCCCCGTCGACCGATGTGCTGGTGATGCCGTGCCATGTCTTCGACCCCTCAACTCGCCTACCGTGTCGTGGGACCGATCATCGCCTGCGATTCCATGGCGGCGCGCTGCGGATGGCCTCCGATTGATGCGGGGGTTTACCCCCGTGGGACGAGCGACAAAGGGGCAGCCCAGGCTGCCCGGACGGCCCGGCCGCACCCCCGCTGGGTTCACCGGGGCAGGGTGATCGGGAGGCCCTCCTCGATGCGGCGCAGCAGCCGGCCGCCGTGGACCTTCGGGGCGTCGAAGCCGCGGTACTCGTCCGGGTCGTCGTCCGCCTCTGTGCGGAGGACCTCGGGGACCAGGACGGTGGCCGGGTCGATGTCCTGGGCGTAGCCGTCGAGGTAAAGGGGCGCGATCACCGGGCCGTGCAGCGCCCCACCGACGAGGTCCGGGGCGAACTCGGCGGACAGCACCGTCACGTCCGCGCGCAGGTCGCCGTGGATCATCACCAGCTTGTCCGTCATGTTCCCGACGAAGGCGCCGACCCGGACGCTCCCGCGGACCAGCAGTCTGGCATCGCCCTCCAGGTAGACGGCCGCGGCCCGCAGGTCGCCCAGGACGATCAGCGCCGGGCAGCCGTCGTCCAGGTTGAGGACGGCGCCGGCGACGTCCAGGTCGCCGTCGACGACGAGGCCGCTGCCGTCCGGTTCCATCGCGTCCAGGTCCAGGTCACCGGCGACCGTCAGGGGGCCGGGGTGGACGTCGTAGTCCTCCTCGTAGAGGTTGCGGTAGGAGGAGGCGGGGAGCTGCCGCTGTTCGAAGAGAGCGGCGCAGTGCGCCCAGTCGTGGGGCGTGGTGACGGTGTCCATGGGCCGACTCTCGCACCCCGCACCGACAGCCGACCGGCTCGGGGTGGGCCGGCTGCCCGACCGGCCCGGGGGCCCGGGGTGGCGACCGGCCGACGGTCTCACCCGCGGATCCGCCCGGCCGGCCCAACCGGGCCCCGGACTGCCGTGAACGCGCCCGCTACAGGCCTCGGCCGGGCTCCGGTGGGAGGGGGCGCTACTGGCCCACCCGGCCGTCGACGCACTCGCGCAGCAGGTCGGCGTGCCCGCAGTGCCGGGCGTACTCCTCGATCCGGTGCACCAGCAGCTCCCGGACGGCGATCCCGTCCTTCTCCAGGCGCGCGCCGAGGTCGGTGTGCCCGGCCAGCGCGGCGTCGGTCGCCGCCTGCTCACGCGCCAGGTCGGCGTACGCGGCGTCGACGGCGGACCGTTCGCCGACCACGTCGTCGAAGTCCGCGTCACGCCTGCCGTACAGCTTGGGCAGCGGCTCGGCGTCGTCCAGCCAGTTCCGCCAGTCCCGTTCGACCTCGGCGAGGTGGCGGACCAGGCCGAGCAGCGACATCGTCGACGGCGGGACCGACCGGCGGGCGAGCTGCTCCGGCTCCAGGCCCTCGCACTTCATCAGCAGGGTCGCACGGTAGTCCGTCAGGTAGCCCATCAGCGTCGCGAGTTCGCCGTCCGGAGCGGCTCCGTCGCCGTTGCGCGGGTCGTTGTCCGGATCGACCCACATGTCGGGGTAGACGGTCGCCTGGGTCCATCGCACGGGTTGATCGTTCATACCGCCGATGATCGCCATTGCGGGACTGGGCCCGCCAGCGGATTTCTCGACGGCGGGCCGGCCGTGCTCCGCAGGCGGTGGGGCCACCCGGTCGGCCGAGCGTACGGAACCGGCCGGACGCCGGGCAGCGGCCCGCGCGCCGCCCTGGGCGTTCCCCCGCAGGTCACGTTGGGTAGCACGATCATGACCATCCGTAGTGGATCGTGATGGTCCCGCACCGCCGCCGAGCGGCCACCCTGCCGCAGGTGACCGCCCCGGTGCGCGGCACGACGATGAGGAGCGGCGGTGTCGGAGCAAGGTCACCCGGGCCGGCGGCCCGACGCCGGCGACCCCGGGCCGGAGCCGGGCGCGACCCCCGCCCCGCACCCCGCGGCGCCGGGCGGCCCCGGGCCCGAGGACGCCCGCGGCGGGCTGGTCGCCCCCCGGCCGCCCGCCGACGGGGAAAGCGTCCCGGGGCGCGGCGGTCGCGGCGACACGCCCTGGCCGGACCGGATGCGGCCACTGGTGCGCATGCCGATGGCCGAACGCCCGCTCGCGGCCGGCGGAGAACCGCGGCAGCGGCCCGGCCCGGCGGAGGCGTCGGGCGTCCTGGACCTCGCCCTGCGGGTGGGCGAGGCGCTGCTCGCCAGCGGCGAGTCCGCGGAGGACGTGGAGGGCGCGATGCTGGGCGTCGCCCACGCCTACCGCGTGTACCCCTGCGAGCCGCAGGTGACCTACACCCTGGTGGCGATCTCCTACCAGCCGACGCCGGACGTCGCGCCGCTGACGGCCGAACGGGCGGTCCGCCGTCCGGCCAGCGACTACACCCGGCTCGCCGCCGTCTTCCGCCTGGTCACCGCCATCACGGCGGGCGAGGTGGCGGCCGAGGAGGCCCGGCACCGGCTGACCGTCCTGCTCGGCCGCCGGCCCCCGTACCCGGGCTGGCTCCTCGTCCTCGCCTCCGGGCTGCTGGCCGGCTCCGCGACCCTGCTGGTCGGCGGCCGGGCCGACGGCCGGGCCTGGCTGGTCTTCGGGACCGCCTTCGTCGCCGCCCTGACCGGTGACCGGCTGGCCGCCCTGGTCGCCCGCCACGACCTGCCCGAGTTCTACGGCTTCGTGGCCGCCGCGACACCGGCCGCGACGATCGGCAGCCTGCTCTCGCTGAACGGGCTCCACCTGCGCGGCTCCGTGGTCATCACCGGCGGGCTGTTCGCCCTGCTGCCGGGCCGCCCGCTGGTGGCCGCGGCCCAGGACGGCCTGACCGGCTTCTACCTCACCGCGGCCGCCCGGCTGCTCGAAGTGCTGTACCTGATGGCCGGTATCGTGATCGGCGTCATGACGGTGCTGTACCTGGGCGTCAGCAACGACGCCGACCTGACCCCCGACGGGGCGCCGGGCAGCACGGTGAACCCGCCGCTCCAACTCGCGGCCGCGATGCTGCTGGCACTGACCTTCGCCGTCCTGCTGCGCACCGACCGGGCGACCCTGGCCCCGGTCGTCCTCAACAGCGCCGTCGGCTGGACCACCTACGCCGTCCTGGCCGGTGCCCGCGTCGAGCCGATCGTGGCCACCGGGCTCGCCGCCGGGCTGGTCGGCCTGTTCGGCCAGCTGATGGCCCGCTACCGGGCGATGTCCGCGCTGCCGCACGTCACGGCGGCGCTCGGGCCGCTGATGCCCGGCTCGGTGCTGTACTTCGGCATGCTCGCCTTCGTCCAGGGCCGGCCCGAGGCCGGGTGCAGCTGGGTCGGCCGGGCGTGCGCCACCGCGATGGCCCTGGCCATCGGCGTCAACCTCGGGGGAGAGGTGGCCCGCCTCTTCCTCCCGGCCTCGCGGCCGGCGTTCACCTCCTGGCGCCCCACCGGCCGCCACCGCCGCTGAGGGGCGCCGTCCTCCCGGCGGGCGCCGCCGGACCGACCGACGTAGGTTTCGGCCGGGGGCGCGCGTGCGAGGGCCCGACGAACGGCCGCCCGGGAATGGCGGCCGCGGGAGCGGGCAGCGAAGGACCGGACGCACCCCACCGCCGCCACCGCGGCCTCCGCACGGAAGGAGCGACACCCATGCCCGACTTCGACGCCTTCGCCGCCCTACTGGACTACCCGGTGTACGTCGTCACCGCGGCCGCCGGCCGGGAGCGCGCCGGGTGCCTGGTCGGCTTCGCCGGTCAGTGCTCGATCCGGCCGGTGCGCTTCGCGGTGTGGATCTCCAAGGCGAACCACACCCACGCCGTCGCGTCGCGCGCGGAGTTCCTGGTGGTCCACCTGTTGCCCCGGCACCGCCACGACCTCGCCGAGCTGTTCGGCGGGCGCACCGGCGACGACACCGACAAGTTCGCGGACGTCCGCTGGACGCCGGGACCGGGCGGGGCGCCCGTCCTGGCGGACGCGGCGGCCCACTTCGCCGGCCGCGTCCACGCCCGGACCGACGGCGGCGACCACACCGGCTTCCTCCTCGACCCCGTCGACACCCGGACCACCGCGGACCGAGCGTCGCTCACCTTCCGCGACGTCACCGACATCGACGCGGGGCACCCCGCCTGACCGCCCCCGGCGTGCCGGGGACGGTCCCGGTCCACCGTCCGGCCGACCGCGCGGCCCACGTGCGGGTGACTCCGGCCCGGTTCCCTCCGCGTCGGCTGGACGGCGCGGTCCGGCCCGGCTCGGCTGGAGCGATGACCGACGAGACCCTGCCGCTCAACCTGGGTGAGCAGCTGATGGAACAGTTCCTCACCACGCGACGCACGCTCGACCCGGCCGACGTCCCGGTGCTGGCCCAGCAGTACGCCCAGACCCTCGGCATCGGCGTGAGCACCGTGTACCTGGCCGACATCCAGCAGAACCACCTGTTCGCCCTCGGCGGCGGTGCCGCCCTCCCGATCGAGGGCACGCTGGCCGGCTGGACGTACCGCACCGGGGGGCTGCGGGTGGCGGAGAGCGACGACGGCAAGCTGCTCGCCTGGTTCCCGCTGGTCGACGGCGCCGAGCGGCTCGGCGTCCTGGGCGTGCGGACCGCCGCGCTCGACAACGCCGCGGTGCGCCGCTGCCGGCTGCTCGCCGCGATGCTGGCGATGGTGATCACCTCGAAGCGCGACACCAGCGACAGCTACGCCCGGGGGACGCGGGTGGAGACGATGAGCCTGCCGGCCGAGATGCTGCGGGCCTTCCTCCCCCTGCGGACCGTCTGCAACGGCCAGGTCATCTCGACCGCCGTCCTGGAGCCCGCCTACGATCTCGGCGGTGACGCCTTCGACCACTCGCTGGCCGCCGGCGTCCTGCACGCCGCCGTGCTGGACGCGATGGGGCACGACCTCGCCTCCGGTCTGACCGCCGCGGTCGCCCTGGCGGCCTGCCGCAACGCCCGTCGCAACGGCGCCGACCTCCCGGACCTCGTGGACACCATCGACGACGCCCTGCGGCGCTGGTTCCCGGACCGCTTCGCCACCGGCATCTTCGCCCGGCTCGACCTCGCCACCGGCACCCTGCACTGGTCCAACTGCGGTCACCCGCCCCCGCTGCTGATCCGGGGCCACGAGGTCGTCGCGGACGCCCTGACCCGTACCGCCGAGCCGCCGCTGGGGCTGTCGGGTCTGTCGGGCGGTCCGCGCGCCGTGCACACCTTCTCGCTCCGGCCGGGCGACCGGATCCTCCTCTACACCGACGGCGTCATCGAGGCCAAGGGCACCAACCACGAGATGTTCGGGCTGGAGCGCTTCGCCGACTTCGTCATCCGCGCCACCGCGGCCGGCGAGGCGGCCCCCGAGGCGCTGCGCCGTCTCATCCACGCCCTCCTGGAGAACCAGGACAGCACGCTGACCGACGACGCCACCATCATGATGATCGAGTGGCAGCCGTCCGACCTGCCGGCCTCCGACCCCGACCGGCTCCCGTGACGCCCGCCCGGGCGCTCCCGGCACGGGGTCGGCCGGTGCTCCCGGACGGCCGAGTCCGGCTAGTGTTACCGAAGCCAAAGACCGCTGGTTGTCGCCGTGCACTCGCAAGGGGCG